>NZ_JACBGN010000299.1 GCF_013401435.1 Streptomyces sp. BR123 | reverse complement strand
GGGCTTACTGGGCGGGGAACTCCCCCGTCCACCAGGCGGCGGTGGCGGCGGGGAGCACGCCGTCGGGGCACGGGCCGCTGGCGAGGAGCGGGCTGCCGGGGACCGGGGCGGGCACCGGCTCCGTGCCGAAGTTGACCGCGCAGACCAGGCCGTCGCCGCGGACCATCGCCAGCACGCTCGGAGGCGTGTCCAGCCAGCGCAGGCTGCCGTCGCCGAGCTGCGGGAGGCTGCGCCGCAGCTGGAGGCCGTCGCGGTACAGGTGCCAGAAGGAGCGGGTGTCGGTGAGGGCGCGGTCGGTGGTGTGCTCGGCGAACCAGGCGGGCTGCGGCAGCCACGGCTTGATGTCGGCCGCCGCCTGGCTGAAGCCGAACGGGGAGGCGTGTCCGGACCAGGGCAGGGGGATGCGGCAGCCGTCCCGGATGTGCTTGCGACTGCCGGTGCGGTGGAAGATCGGGTCGGTGAGGACCTCGTCGGGCAGGTCGAGGACCTCGGGGAGGCCGAGCTCCTCGCCCTGGTAGACGTAGGCCGCGCCGGGCAGGGCGAGCATCAGCAGGGCGGCGGCGCGGGCGCGGGCGGCGCCGAGTCCGCTGCCCTCCACGCCGGGCTCGCCCGCGTAGCGGGTGACGGTGCGGACCTGGTCGTGGTTGTTGAGGACCCAGGTGACGGTGGAGCCGGTGCCGGCGATGTCCCGCACCGCGTCGGTGATCGTCCGGCGGAAGGCGTCCGCGTCCCAGGGTGCGCTGAGCAGGTCGAAGAAGAACGCCTGGTGCAGTTCGTCGGGGCGGACGTACTCGGCGTGCTCCCGGGCGGTCGGCACGGACACCTCGCCGACCAGCAGCCGCTCCTGTCCGTCGCGGGCGGTGTACTCCTCGCACACCGCGCGCCAGCGGCGCCACACACCGTGGACCTCGGGCTGGTTCCAGGCCAGCTGGTTGACGGCGTCGCGGGCCCGCTCGTCGGCTTCCGGATCGTCCGAGTCGGGCAGCTCGGGGTGCTTGTACAGGCCGGCCGCGACGTCGATGCGGAAGCCGTCGACGCCGCGGTCCAGCCAGAACCGCAGGATCTGCTCGAACTCGTCGCCGACGGCCGGTTCGCGCCAGTTCAGGTCGGGCTGCTCGGGGGTGAACAGGTGCAGGTACCAGTCCCCGGGGGTGCCGTCGGGCTCGGTGAGCCGGCTCCAGGCGGGACCGCCGAACATGGCGCGCCAGTTGTTGGGGGGCTGCGCGCCGTCCGGGCCGCGGCCGGGGGCGAAGTGGAAGCGGGAGCGGGCTGCGCTGCCGGGGCCGGCGGCGAGGGCGTCACGGAACCACGGGTGCTCGCTGGAGCAGTGGTTGGGGACGATGTCGAGCAGCAGCTTGAGGCCGAGGCGGTGGGCGTCGGCGACCAGCCGGTCGAACTCGGCGAGGTCGCCGTAGACCGGGTCGACGTCGCAGTAGTCGGCGACGTCGTAGCCGTGGTCGTGCTGCGGCGACGGGTAGAAGGGGCTGAGCCAGATGCCGTCGACACCGAGCTTGCGGAGGTAGGGCAGCCCGGCCCGGACGCCGGCCAGGTCGCCGATGCCGTCCCCGGTGCTGTCGAGGAAGCTGCGGACGTAGACCTGGTAGATCACCGCGTCGCGCCACCAGGCGTCGGCTGCCGTGGCGCTGCGGGAGGGGAGGCCGGTGTCGGCCGGAAGGGTGCTGAGCATCTCGCGTCGACCTGTCTACTGAATGCGAGAGCGCCCTGATCAGGTGCGCTGTTATGCATGCATGTTAAGTAGCAGCTACCGAAAGGTGTCAACGATGTGTCCAGAAGTAGCCGAAAGCTGGGAGTGTTTGTACCGAAATACCCCCGTGCACGAAGAAGGGCATCTACTTAACATGTAAGTAGATGCCCTTCGAGGAGGTGAGGACGGAATGCGGTCAGCGCTTGCGGGAGAGGGCCCCGAGCTCGCGCGCCAGCCGCGCCACGGACTGCTCGGGTGTCTGCCTCAGCGCCATCAGGTCCTGCGCCACCGCCTGCACGGCGATGCTCACCTGGTCGTAGCGCGGGCTCTTGGGCCGCGGCACCGCCGCCAGCACGCTCTGCCGGAGCGTCGGCAGGTACGGGTACGCGCGGATCAGCTCGGGATCCTCGTACAACGCGGCGCGCACGGGTGGCAGCGAACCCTTCGTGAGGACCTTCCGCTGGACCGGTTCGCCGGTGAGGTAGGAGATCAGGTCGGCCGCCGTCGCCGGATGCCGGGCATGACTGCTGACGGCGAGGTTGGAGCCGCCGAGCACGCTGGTGCCGGGCCCGCCGGGCCCGGGCAGCGGCACGGCCCCGAACCGGCCCGCGACCTTCGAGCCTTCGGCGTCGGCGTTCGCGTACACGTAGGGCCAGTTGCGCAGAAAGAGCAGCCGGCCGTCCTGGAACGCCTGCCGGGACTCCTCTTCCTTCCAGCCGAGCGCCTCACGGGGGATCCAGCCGTCCCGCACACCGTCCGCGAGGAACCGCAGTCCGGCGCGCGCCGCGTCCGAGTCCACGGCGACCCGCGCGCCGTCGTCCCGCAGAATCGATCCGCCCGCCGAGTGCACGGCCTCGGTGACGTTGACCGTGAGCCCCTCGTAGGGCAGGAACTGGCCGCCGTAGCCGTCCAGGCCGTGCCTCGGGGCGATCGTGCGGGCCTGGCGGGCCAGTTCGGCCCACGTCCGCGGCGGCTGCTCGCCCTCCTGGTCAAGGATGTCCTTGCGGTAGTAGAGCAGGCCCGCGTTCGTGACGTAGGGGACCGCGTACAGCCGGCCGTCGAAGGTCGCCGTGTCGACGACCGGCCTCAGGAACGTGTCCAGCGGGAAGCGGCTGCGCTCCAGCGGGGAGATCCAGCCGGCCGCCGCGAACTCGGACGTCCAGGCGACATCGATGTTCAGCACGTCGAAGCGGTGGCCGCCCGAGCGCATTTCGCTGATCATCTGCGCCCGGGTCTCGTCGGCCGAGTCGGGCAGTTCGACGAGCGTCACGCGCTCGTCGGGATGGCTCTCGTTCCACTCGGCCAGCAGCGGGGGCAGGTAGCCGGTCAGGTCACCCGCCGTCGCGAGCGTCAGGGGGCCGCGGGCCCCGTCCGCGCCCGCGTCCGAGCGGACGCCGAAGCCGGCGTACCCCGCCGCCACCACCGCCGCGACCAGGAGAGCCCTACCCGCGGCACGCATCCACCGCACAGAGGTTCCTCCCGGTACACGATCCGGCTGCGCTGCCGAACATTGCGGCCTATATATACCTGTTAGGCATGCGCAATACTAGATGCCCAGGCAGGCGGGGTGGGCGGCAGCGTCGAGCGGTCCGGTGCCCGGTGAACGGTTGACTACGGAGCGAGAAGGAGGGGGGAGCGAGTGCGTCTGGCGCTCCTGGCACTCCTCACGCGTGGCGCGGCCCACGGCTACGAGCTGAAGCAGGGCCTTGAGAAGCTCTTGGGCGCCGCGTACCCTCAGCCGAACGTCGGCCAGATCTACGTCACGCTCGGACGGCTCGAGAAGAGCGGTCTGATCGAAGGCGAGGACGTGGAGCAGTCGGGCCGGCCCAACAAGCGTACGTACCGGCTGACGGACGCCGGGCGCGAGGCCGTGCAGGCCTGGTTCGAGGACACCGCGGAGGAGCCCCGGGTACGGGACGAGTTCTTCATGAAGCTCGCCCTGGCGCCGGAATCGGGGATGGCCGACCCGATCGCGCTGATCAACAAGCAGCGGCGGCAGTACTTGAACAGCATGCGGGACCTGTCGAAGCTGGCCGCTGCCGAGGACCGCGACAACAAGATCTCCCAACTGCTGATCGAGGGCGCCATGCTGCACCTGCAGGCCGACCTCGACTGGCTGGAACGCTGCCAGGAGGAGCTGGAATGAGCGACGCGGCCACCGCCGCTCCGGACGTGCCCATAGTCCGGGCCGAGGGCCTGGCCAAGACGCACCACGGCGAGGGGGCCCCGGTCCACGCGGTGCGCGGGGTGGACCTGACGGTCGGGCCGGGCGAGTTCGTCGCCGTCACCGGACCGTCCGGAGCCGGGAAGTCCACGCTGCTGCACCTGATCGGCGGCCTCCAGCGGCCGGACGCGGGGAAGCTGTGGATCGGCGGCGAGCGGGTCGACGCGTACCGCGAGGCCCGCTGGGCGCTGCTCAGGCGCCGCAGCATCGGCATCGTCTTCCAGTTCTTCAACCTGGTCTCCAACCTCACCGTCGCCGACAACGTCGAACTGCCCGCCCTGCTCGCGGGCGCCTCCCCCAGGGCCGCCCGCGCATCCCGCGCCGAGCTCCTCGCCGAACTGGGCCTGGAAGGCCGCGAGCGGGCGATGCCCGGCGAGCTGTCGGGCGGCGAACAGCAGCGGGTCGCCCTCGCCCGGGCCCTGGTCAACCACCCCGCCCTGCTCCTCGCCGACGAGCCGGCCGGCAGCCTCGACAGCAAGGGCACCCGCGAGGTGCTGCGTCTGCTGTCCCGGTTCCACCAGCGCGGCCAGACGATCATGATGGTGACGCACGACGCACGGATGGCCAGCGCCGCCGACCGCGTCATCAGCTTCTTCGACGGGCGGATCGCCGACGACGCCCGGCTCGGGGCCGGCGACGGCCGCCAGAGCCGGCCCGGCGGAGTGTCCCGCGTCCTCGACCTGAAGGACTGACGGTGCGGGCCACACTGCGCTGGGCGCACGCCGACTTCCGCGCACACCGCGGCGAAGCCCTCTTCGTCGTCCTGGCCAGCGCCGGGATCATCGCCTCGCTGCTGCTGGCCGGCGCGCTGTTCAGCTACGCCGCGAACCCCTGGCAGCGGAGCTTCAACCAGTCACGGGGCGCGCACGTCTGGCTGCACACCCGCCCGGGCGCGGACATGGACGCCCTGTCCGGCCTGGACGGCATCGCCGCGGTCTCCGGGCCGTTCCGCACGGCGGCGACGACCGTCGAGTCACGCGGTGCCCGGGCCCCGGTCACGCTGCGCGCCGCCGAGGTGACGCCGCCGGATACGGGGCGGCCGCTCGTCACCGCGGGCGGCTGGCTGACCCCGCCGGAGGGCGCCGCCGACCGGGACGGCGCGATCGTGCTGGAGGCCTCGGTCGCCCGCGCGCTGTGGGCCGAGCCGGGCGACACCGTACGGGTCACCGGGCCGGACGGGACCCCGCGCACCCTGCGGGTGAGCGGCCTGGCCGAGGCGGCCGAGCCGCGCTACCGGCCGGGCGGCGCGCCGGGCGTCGGCTGGGTCCTCTCCCCCGCCCTCGACGCGATGGTCCAGGGCCGGCCCGTCGGGCAGAGCGTGGGACTGCGCCTGCAGGATCCCGGCGACACCGACTTCATCGTCCAGCGGGCCGTGACCGTCCTCGGCGCGGACCGCGTGGCCCAGGTGAACAAGTGGCAGCAGGCGCGGGCCGAGGCCGGCGGTGACGACCGTCTCCTCGGCCAGGTCTTCGCCGTCTTCGGACTCGGCGCGCTGCTCGCGGCGGCGCTCGCCGCGTCCGGGGCGATCGCCGCGCGGGTCCGCGGGCAGCTGAGGGACATCGCCGTCCTCAAGGCCGTCGGCTTCACCCCCGGGCAGGTGACCCGGGGCTTCCTCGTCCAGCACCTGGCCTTCGCCCTGCTCGGCGTGGCCCTCGGCACCGCGGCGATCGCCGTGCTGGGCGCCCGGATACCCGGGCGCATCGGGGTCGCGGCCGAGGTGTGGCAGGGCCTGCCCGGCCACACCGCCCTGATGATCGGCATCCCCTGCGGTGCCGTACTGCTGATCGCGACCGCCACCGGGCTCTCGGCCTGGCGGGCCGGGCGGGTGCCGCCCGTGCCGGTGGCCCGGGCGGCCCTGCCGTCCGCCGCGCCGATGACCGCGCTCGGCCGGCGCGCCCTCGGGATACGGGTGCCGCCCGCCCTGGTCCTGGGGTGGCGGGCCGCGTTCGCGCGCCGCCGGCGCACTCTGGTGCCGGTGCTCCGGCTCGCGCTGCCGCTGGCCCTCATCACGGTCGCGCTCGTCACCTGGTCGACGCTGGACCAGTTCCGCAGCCGGCCCGCGACGGTCGGCATGCCCGCGGCGCTGACCGTGCGCGCCCAGCAGCCCGGAGGACCGTCGGACACCGAACTGGAGAAGACCCTCGCGGCGGTCCCGGGCATCGCCGCGGTCCATCCGGGCGCGGAGATGGCAGCGCTCGTACCGGGGCAGACCGGCACCATCACGCTCCGCGGGCTGGGCACGGCGCAGGACCCGTACCCCTCGGCGGTGGTGGAGGGGCGCGCGGCCGGCGGGCCCGACGAGGCGGTGGCCGGGCAGGGACTGCTCGACCTCCTCGGGGTCCGCGTCGGCGACTGGGTGCGGATGACCGTCGCGGGACGGCCGCAGATCCTCCACCTCGTGGGCCGCACCATCGAGCCCGAGTCCGGCGGCCGGGTGATCACCACGACCGTCGACGCCCTGCGGGAGCGCGACCCGCAGCTGCGGCCCGACTACCACGCCCTGGTGCTGCGCGAGGGCGCGGACCCCCGGGCGGTGAGCAGCACGCTCGCCGGGGCGGCGGCCGGAACTCTGGAGATACGCGAGACCCCCAACCCGGCCGACCGGCTGGAACCGGCGCGGGCGGTGATCGCCGCCCTGATCGCCGTACTGGCGCTGATAGGGCTGACCGAGCTGCTGACGCTGATCAGCACGGGCGTCCGCGACCGGGGCCGGGACCTGCTCGCGCTGAAGGCGATCGGCCTCACCCCCCGGCAGATCGGGGCCATGATCGTCACGGCCGCCGGGCTGACCGCGCTGGCCTCCGCCGTCCTGGGGACGGCGGCAGGTGCGCTGGCCGGCCGGTGGCTCGTGGACGCCCAGGGGGCGTCGAGCGGGATCGGCGCCGGGATAGCCCAACCGCCTCCCCTGCCCGTGCTGCTCACGGTGATCGCCGCAGCGGTGCTGGGCGCGGTCGCGGCGGCGGCGCTGCCGGCGGCGCGGGCGGCACGGCGGCGTCTGGCCGACTCGCTGAGCGAAACCCTGTGATCCCCCGGCCCGCCGGCCCTCCGCTCCGGGGACCCTCTCCCGGACGATCCGGCCCGCCCTCCCGGTTCAGGACACGAGGGGCCCCTCCTCCAGTTCGGTCAGCCTCACCGTGCACAGGCCGCCGCGCTCGGTCTTGACCTCCGTCACCTTGAGCTGCGTACCGGGCGGAAGGATGTACTCCTCTTCCTCGGTGAAGGCGGAGAAGTTGCGGATGCCCACCGCCCGGGCGGGGACCACCTCGAACAGCGTCCGCTTTCCGCGGCTTCCGAGGAACGCGCGGGCCACGCCGATCCTGGGTGTGCACGAGGACACACCCCACCAGGTCACGGTGCGGCCGAGCGGGTACTGGGCCCGCAGGTCCAGCGACACGCCGCGGAACAGGGGCTCGGTGCGGGCGGGCAGCCCGGAGACCGCCGAGAACAGCAGGCGCAGGTACGGGAGGTACGGGACGAGCCTGGCCCGGTCCGGGGAGCGCAGGACGGCGTTGATCTCCCGGTAGAACGCGGACTCGCAGGTGTAGAGGTAGAGGGCGGCGATCGCGTCGGCGGACAGGCCGTCCGGTACTTCGTCAGCCCGCCTCTTGCCGAACTCGTGGGACCGCGTGACGTGCCGGTCGAGACCGGACAGCAGCTCGGCCACCGGGGCGACGGCGTCCTGGAACTCCATGAGCGGGGTGTCGAACACGCCCGTGATCGCGGGTAGGTCGAGTCCCTCGTCCTTGACGCTGGAGAGCCGTTCGAGATACAGCTGGTGCAGCTCCATGGTGGACGCGATGAACGCCCCCATGCGCTCCGCGACACCGCCGTCCGCGCCACCGGCGTCCGCCGCGGCCCGGTTCCAGCCCTTGCTCGGCAGCCAGTCGATCCCGTCGCCGCCCAGTGACGCGAGGGCCTCGTTGACCACGGCGAAGTGGTCGCCCTCGCAGAAGACGTCCCCCTGCGCCGCCGGGTTCGGGTGGTCGATGTGCCGGACCTCGACGTCCGGGTACTTCTTCTGCAGCCGGAGGACGATCTTCTTCAGGTTCCGCGCGTGGGCTCCCCACCAGGCGAAGACGACTCCGCGGTCCTCCTCGTCGGCCTCCTGCTTGGCCTTGAGGATCTCCTCGACGATCCGTTCGGCGACCGGGCGCCAGAACGCGGTGTGCCGGTCGGCCCCGATCGAGCCGTCGCTGCCGGCGGTCAGTGCCGCGTTCAGCAGCAGCACGCCCTGGGTGAGCATCGCCTGGAACCATTCCGGCGGCTGGACGGTGTCCTGCTTCTTCAGCAGCGCGCGGACGTCGGCGATCGGGGTCTTCTTGGGTATGCCGTACTTCCACATGGCAGCCGCCTTGATGATGCAGCGGATGCTGACGACCCGGCCGAACTGGCTGTCCGTCCAGTCGTGGAAGGTGTTGTCGAACATGGCGATGCCCGTGGCGCTTTCCGGCCGCGGGTAGGGGTTCTGGCCGAAGATGACGACCCGCCACTTGTGCGGCGGGTGGGGCTTGAGCGCCTGGAAGGTCAGTTCGCGGACGGGGACGACCTCCGGTGCGCGGGCGGGGCCGATGAACGCGGCTGCGTCCGGCTGTGCCTCGATGACCGGCTTGAGCAGGGGAAGCCACGGTTCGCCGCCGCCCTTGAACAGTTCGGCGAGGGCCAGGGGGTCGTTCGGGTCGGGCTGGGCCTGGGT
>NZ_JACBGN010000298.1 GCF_013401435.1 Streptomyces sp. BR123 | reverse complement strand
GGGCGGGGTGGAGGGCGGACTCCTGGGCCAGCAGCGCGGCGGCGGCGTACACCTCCGGCGGGACGCCCTCGGGCAGCATCGAGCCCAGGTCCCGCTCCACCAGCCCGGTGTCCATGTTCCCGGACACCACGTCCGGGTGGGCCAGCAGCCGCCGCAGGAAGCCCGCATTGGTCTGCACGCCCAGGATGACGGTGTCGGCCAGCGCACCCCGCAGCACCCGCAGCGCGGCGTCCCGGTCCGGCCCGTACGCGATGACCTTCGACAGCATCGGGTCGTACGTGGAGCCCACGGCCACCCCGGCCGTCAGCCCGGAGTCCGTCCGCACCGTCCGCCCCGACGGCTCCGACAGCGCCAGCACCGTGCCGCCGGACGGCAGGAAGCCGCGGGCCGGGTCCTCCGCGCAGACGCGGGCCTCGATCGCGTGCCCGGTCAGCGTCACGTCGTCCTGCGTGAGGCCGAGCCCGCCGCCCGCCGCCACCCGCAGCTGGAGCTCCACCAGGTCCAGGCCGGTGATCAGCTCCGTCACCGGGTGCTCCACCTGGAGGCGGGTGTTCATCTCCATGAAGTAGTAGGAGGACGGGTCACCGCCGGGGACGATGAACTCCACCGTGCCCGCGCCGACGTACCCGCAGGCCCGCGCCGCCTCCACCGCCGCCGCGCCCATGGCGGCGCGGATCTCCGGGGTCAGCAGGACCGAGGGGGCCTCCTCGATGACCTTCTGGTGGCGGCGCTGCAGCGAGCACTCGCGCTCGCCCAGGTGCACGACGTTGCCGTGGGCGTCGGCCATCACCTGGATCTCGATGTGGCGCGGCCGGTCCACCCAGCGCTCCACGAGCAGGGTGTCGTCGCCGAAGGAGGAGCGGGCCTCGCGGCGGGCCGCCGCGATCTCGTCCGCGAGCAGTGCCCCGTCGCGGACCAGGCGCATGCCCTTGCCGCCGCCGCCCGCGGAGGGCTTGAGCAGTACCGGCATGCCGATCTTCTCGGCGGCGGAGGCGAGCTCGGCGTCGGTCAGGCCGCTGCCGGAGGAGCCGGGGACCACGGGCACGCCCGCGGCCCGTACGGTCTCCTTCGCCCGGATCTTGTCGCCCATCAGGGAGATCGCGGACGCGGGCGGGCCGATGAAGGCCAGGCCCGCCCCGGCGCAGGCCTCGGCGAACGCCGCGTTCTCGGCGAGGAAGCCGTAGCCGGGGTGGACGGCCTCGGCGCCGGTGCGCCGGGCCGCGTCGAGCAGCCGCTCCACGGACAGGTAGCTCTCGGCGGCGGCGGCCGGGCCGATGCGGACGGCCGTGTCGGCCTCCCGCACGTGGCGGGCGTCCGCGTCGGCGTCGCTGAACACGGCCACGGACCGGATCCCGAGCTCCCGCAGGGTGCGGATGACCCGGACCGCGATCTCGCCCCGGTTGGCCACAAGGACAGTGCTGAACATTGGGGTCCTCACGTCACACGTCTCAGGTCACATACGGAAGATGCCGAAGGCCGGCTGGGCCGGGTCCCTCTGCGGCAGCGGGGCGTTCGCGCACGCCGTCAGGGCCAGGCCCAGCACCTGCCGGGTCTCCAGCGGGTCGATGACCCCGTCGTCCCACAGCCGGGCGGTGGCGTAGTAGGCGTTGCCCTGCTCCTCGTACTGGGCGCGGACGGGGGCCTTGAAGGCCTCCTCGTCCTCCAGGGGCCATTTCTGGCCGGCGGCCTCCAGCTGGTCTCGCTTGACCGTGGCCAGGACGGAGGCGGCCTGCTCGCCGCCCATCACCGAGATCTTGGCGTTGGGCCACATCCACAGGAAGCGGGGGCTGTACGCCCGGCCGCACATCGAGTAGTTGCCCGCGCCGTACGAGCCGCCGACGACCACCGTCAGCTTGGGGACGCGCGTGCAGGCGACGGCGGTGACCATCTTCGCGCCGTGCTTGGCGATGCCGCCGGCCTCGTAGTCGCGGCCGACCATGAAGCCGGAGATGTTCTGGAGGAACAGCAGCGGGATACCGCGCTGGTCGCACAGCTCGATGAAGTGGGCGCCCTTCTGGGCGGATTCGGCGAAGAGGATGCCGTTGTTGGCGATGATGCCGACCGGGTGGCCGTGGATCCGGGCGAAGCCGGTGACCAGCGTGGTGCCGAACTCCGCCTTGAACTCCTGGAAGCGGGAGCCGTCGACGATCCGGGCGATGATCTCGCGGGCGTCGTACGGGGTGCGGGAGTCGACGGGGACCGCGCCGTACAGGCCGTACGGGTCCACCTTCGGCTCCTCGGCCGGCTCGACCGACCAGGGCAGGGACCCGCGCCCGGGCAGGGTCGCCACGATGTTCCGCACGATCCGCAGCGCGTGCGCGTCGTCCTCCGCGAGGTGGTCGGTCACGCCGGAGACGCGGCTGTGCACCTCGCCGCCGCCGAGTTCCTCGGCCGTGACCACCTCGCCGGTGGCGGCCTTCACCAGCGGCGGGCCGCCGAGGAAGATCGTGCCCTGGTTGCGGACGATCACGGCCTCGTCGCTCATCGCCGGCACGTACGCGCCGCCCGCGGTGCAGGAGCCGAGGACGGCCGCGATCTGCGGGATGCCGGCGCCGGACATGCGGGCCTGGTTGTAGAAGATGCGGCCGAAGTGCTCGCGGTCGGGGAAGACCTCGTCCTGCATGGGGAGGAAGGCGCCGCCGGAGTCGACCAGGTAGAGGCAGGGGAGACGATTCTCCAGTGCCACCTCCTGGGCCCTCAGGTGCTTCTTGACCGTCATCGGGTAGTAGGTGCCGCCCTTGACGGTGGCGTCGTTGGCGACGATGACGCATTCGCGGCCGCTGACCCGGCCGATGCCGGCGATCACCCCGGCGGCCGGGGCCGCGCCCCCGTACATGCCCTCGGCGGCCAGCGGGGCCAGCTCCAGGAAGGGGGAGCCGGGGTCGAGGAGGGTGTCCACCCGGTCGCGGGGCAGCAGCTTTCCGCGCGCGGTGTGGCGGGCGCGGGCCTTCTCGCCGCCGCCGAGCCGGGCCGCGTCCAGGCGGGCGCGCAGGCCCTCGGAGAGTTCGCGGTGGGCGGCCTCGTTGGTGCGCCAGGCCTCGGACGCCGGGTCGGCGGCGCTCGTGAGGACGGGTGCCTGCTGCATCGGTCGAGCTCCCTTGCTCGGTCCACGCGGTTAATGAGCGTTAACCTCTGTGGAGCCAAGGTTAACGACCGCTAACGGCCCCTGTCTAGAATGGATTCCCATGAGCACTTCAGCGGCCGCCCCGACCCGTCGCGAGCAGATCCTCAGTGAGGCCGCCCGCCTCTTCGCCGCACGCGGATTCCACGGCGTCGGCGTGGACGAGATAGGCGCGGCGGTGGGCATCAGCGGCCCCGGCCTGTACCGGCACTTCGCGGGCAAGGACGCCATGCTCGCCGAACTGCTCGTCGGGATCAGCGAACGGCTGCTGACCGGCGGGCGCCGCCGGGTGGAGGAGACCGACGGCGACCCGTCCGCGGTCCTGGCCTCGCTGATCGACGGCCACATCGACTTCGCGCTCGACGACCGCGCGCTGATCACCCTGCACGACCGGGAGCTCGACCGGCTCCGCGAGGCCGACCGCAAACTCGTACGCCAGCTCCAGCGCCAGTACGTCGAGCTGTGGGTCGAGGTCGTACGGGCCCTGCACCCGCAGGTCGGCGAGGCCGAGGTGCGGGTGGCCGTGCACGCCGTCTTCGGCCTGCTGAACTCCACCCCGCACCTGGCGGCGCTCGGGCGGGAGGCGACCGAATCGCTGCTGCGGCGGCTCGCGCACGGGGCGTTCGGAGCGCTGACCGCGTGACACGACGCGTCCGACGGCTGGGATGGAACCGGCGCACCGGTGGTCGCGGCGGCAGAATGGGCCGCATGCCGAAGCCGATAGAGACGTCCCTTCCCACCCGCGCCGAGCTCATCGAGCACCTGGTTCGCACGCGGATCGCCGGACAGGTCGCCACCCCGCGCGAGAACAACCTGTCCCACTACCGCAAGCTCGCCAACGGCGACCGGCACTACTGGCTCGGCCTGGAACTGGGCGACCGCTGGACGGACGAGCAGGACGTGCTCGCGGTGATGGCCGAGCGCTGCGGGGTCGTCGACGACCCCGGGCACCGGCAGGGCCAGGACACCATCGACCCGGAACTGACCGTGGACGCCCTCGACCGGATGGCGGCCCGGCTGCGCAAGGCGGCCCTGGACCGCCAGCGCGTCCTGCTGGCCACCGGCCACCCGGGCGGCCTGCTCGACGTCCACCGGGCCACCGCCGACGCCCTGCGGACGGCGGGCTGCGAGATCGTCGTCATCCCGTCCGGGCTGACGGCCGACGAGGCCTCGGTGTGGCAGTTCGCCGACGTCGCGGTACTGGAGCGGGGCGCCACCCTGTGGCACACCCACTCCCCGGCGCCGATGGCGGCCATCCTCGACGGCCTCGCCGCGGCCGGCCGCCCCCAGCCGGACCTGGTCGTCGCCGACCACGGCTGGGCGGGCTGCGCCGCGCAGCGCGGCCTGGACGCGGTCGCGTACGCGGACTGCAACGACCCGGCCCTGTTCCTCGGCGAGGCGGAGGGCACCCTCCAGGTGGTGGTCCCGCTGGACGACCACGTCCGCGACCCGCGCTTCTACGACCCGATGGTCGCCTACCTGCTGAACGCGGCGGGCCTCCTGGAGGCGTAGCAGTCCGGGACTCCCCGGCGGACGTGCCCGCGCCCGCCCGCCGGGACGGACCTCAGGGGGCGATGGGCAGGCTGCGCTTGTGGCCCGTCAGGCGGTAGCGGCGGACGATCGTCCCGAAGGCCCGCTCGTCCACCGGCTTGCCCTCCAGGAAGTCGTCGATCTGGTCGTACGTGACCCCGAGCGCGTCCTCGTCGGCCTTGCCCGGGTCGAGGGTCTCCAGGTCGGCCGTCGGCGTCTTCCACACCAGCGCCGCGGGCGCGCCCAGCGCGTCCGCGACGGCGCGCACCCGCCGCTTGGTCAGACCGGTCAGCGGGACCACGTCCGCGGCGCCGTCACCGAACTTGGTGAAGAAGCCGGAGACCGCCTCGGCGGCGTGGTCGGTGCCGACGACCAGGCCGTCGTGCGCGCCGGCCACCGCGTACTGGGCGATCATGCGCTGGCGGGCCTTGATGTTGCCGTGCACGAAGTCCTGGTGGTGGGCGTCGCGGAAGGCCACGCCGGCGGCCGCCGAGGCGTCCAGGGCGGCGTCGCTCGCCGGCTTGATGTCCACGGTCAGCACCTGGTCGGCCCGGATGAAGGACAGCGCGAGCTGCGCGTCGTGCTCGTCGGCCTGGACCCCGTACGGCAGCCGCATCGCGTAGAACACGGCCTCGTGCCCGGCGGCTCGGGCACGCTCGACGGCGAGCTGGCACAGCCGGCCGGTGGTGGTGGAGTCCACGCCGCCGCTGATGCCGAGGACGAGGGAGCGCAGACCGGTGGAGGTCAGCCGCTCGGTGAGGAAGGCCACCCGGCGCTCGATCTCCCGCTCGGCGTCGAAGGTCTCCGCGACCTCCAGCTCCCGGGCGATCTCCTGCTGCAGGGCGATGGACGCCGGCTCGCTCACGTCTGCTCCTTGTTCCGGCCGTTCCGGCCGCGGTTGCTGTCGCCCCAGCCTACCGAGGGGGTCTTCGGGGGCCCGGGGCGGCGTCAGGCGCGCGGGACGCGGACGACGCCCTCCTGGATCACCGTCACGGCCAGCCGGCCGTCCTGCGTCCAGATCCGCGCCTGGCCCAGGCCCCGCCCGCCGTGCGAGGTGGGGGAGTCCTGGTCGTACAGCAGCCACTCGTCGGCCCGGAACGGCCGGTGGAACCACATCGCGTGGTCCAGCGAGGCCCCGACCACGTCGCCGACGGCCCAGCCGCCGCGGCCGTGCGCGAGCAGCACCGAGTCGAGCAGGGTCATGTCCGAGACGTACGTGGCGAGGCAGGTGTGCAGCAGCGGGTCATCGCCCTCCAGCTTCCCGGCCGTCCGGAACCACACCTGCGAGCGCGGCTCCACCGGCGCTCCGATGGTGCCCCAGGGCGGGGTCGTCGCGTACCGCAGGTCGACCGCGCCGCGCGCCTCCAGCAGCCGTTCCACCGTGCCCGGGTCCCGGAACAGGTCCCGGTAGGCGGGCAGGGCCTCGGCCGCGGTCGGCAGGCTCTCCGGGTCCGGGGCCTGCGGCATCGGGACCTGGTGGTCGAGGCCCTCCTCGTACACCTGGAAGGAGGCCGAGAGGTGGAAGATCGGCTGGCCGTGCTGGACGGCGACGACCCGCCGGGTGGTGAAGGAGCGCCCGTCGCGGATCCGGTCCACGGAGTAGACGATGGGCGCGCCCGCGTCACCCGTGCGCAGGAAGTACGAGTGGAGCGAGTGCGCGGTGCGGTCACCGGGCACGGTCCGGCCGGCCGCGACCAGCGCCTGGGCCGCGACCTGTCCGCCGAACACGCGCGGCACCAGGGAGGTGCGGCTCGTGCCGCGGAAGATGTTCTCCTCGATCTGCTCCAGGTCGAGCAGATCGAGGAGATCGGTGAGTGCCTCGCTCAAGGCGACTTACAGCCCCATCGACTTGGCGATGATCGACTTCATGATCTCGCTGGTGCCGCCGTAGATGCGGTTGACGCGGTTGTCGGCGTACAGGCGGGCGATCGGGTACTCGTTCATGTAGCCGTAGCCGCCGTGCAGCTGGAGGCAGCGGTCGATGACGCGGTGGGCGACCTCGGTGCAGAACAGCTTGGCGGAGGCGGCCTCGGCCGGGGTCAGCTCGCCGGCGTCCAGGGCCTCCAGGGCGCGGTCGGCGACGGCCTGGGCGGCGTCCACCTCGGCCTGGCAGGCGGCCAGCTCGAACTTGGTGTTCTGGAAGTGGGCGACCGGCTTGCCGAAGACGGTGCGCTCGGTCACGTACTGCTGGGCGAAGCGGACGGCCGCGGCGGCCTGGGCGTACGCGCCGAAGGCGATGCCCCAGCGCTCGGAGGCCAGGTTGTGGCCGAGGTAGTAGAAGCCCTTGCCCTCCTCGCCGAGCAGGTCCTCGACCGGGACCTTGACGTCGACGAACGCCAGCTCGGCGGTGTCGGAGGTCTTCAGGCCCAGCTTGTCGAGCTTGCGGCCGATGGAGTAGCCCTCGGACTTGGTGTCCACGGCGAACAGCGAGATGCCGAAGCGGCGGTCGTCCTCGGTCGGGGCCGAGGTGCGGGCGCAGACGATGACGCGGTCGGCGTGCACACCGCCGGTGATGAAGGTCTTGGCGCCGTTGAGGACGTAGTGCGAGCCGTCCTCGGAGAGCTTGGCGGTGGTCTTCATGCCCGCGACGTCGGAGCCGGTGCCCGGCTCGGTCATCGCCAGCGCCCACATCTCCTCGCCGGAGACGAACTTCGGGAGGTAGCGCTTCTTCTGCTCGTCGTCGGCCAGCATCTTGATGTACGGCAGGGCGAGCAGCACGTGCACGCCGGAGCCGCCGAAGTTGACGCCCGCGCGGGAGGTCTCCTCGTACAGGACGGCCTCGAACTTGTGGGTGTCCAGGCCGGCGCCGCCGAACTCCTCGGGGACGTTGATGCCGAAGACGCCCAGCTCGCCGAGCTTGTAGTAGAAGTCGCGGGGCGCCTGGCCTGCGGCGAACCACTCGTCGTAGACGGGCACGACCTCGGCCTCGATGAAGGCGCGGATGGTCTCCCGGAAGGCCTCGTGGTCCTCGTTGAACACCGTACGGCGCACGGCCGGCTCCCTTCGTCGCGGCGGTCCGCCGCTTATGTCTAAGCGCTTGCTCATACAAGTTACCGGCGAGTTGCGGACTCTGTCCAGAGCTCTGCAGACGGTATGACAAGCGCCACCTCCGCGGGCCGGAAGTCCTGTGGCGCCCTCAGGGTCATCCCTGCCAACTCCCCTGACCGCAAGCACGGTTGCCCCCAGGTGGCGTCTCCTCTCCACGAAGGATCCGGCGGCCGCATGCGATCACCAGGATGGAAGCAGTCCACAGCGATCAAGCCAGGAGCCCGCATGAACCGCCGCCGCACGCGCACCGTCCTCGCCGCCGCCCTCCTCCTCGGCCTCACCGCCGGCCCCCTGGGCGCCACCGCCCACGCCGCCGCCCCGGCGGCCGTCACCGCCCAGGGCCCCGACACCGCCGCCCTGCGCAAGGCCCTCGCCGGCCTCCCGGACCAGGACGCCACAGCAGCCCTGGTCCGCGTCGGGGGGAACGGCCACTGGACCGGCACCGCCGGCGTGCGCGACCTCCGCACCGGAGCCCCCGCCCTCGCCGACGCCCGCTTCCGGGCCGGCTCCACCACCAAGGCCATCACCGCGGCCCTCGTCCTCCAGCTCGCCGCCGAAGGCAAGGTCGACCTGAACGCCCCGGCCCGCCGCTACCTCCCGGACGTCCTCCCTGCCGCCTTCGAGCAGGTCACCGTCCGCAACCTGCTCAACTACACCAGCGGCATCCAGCCGGGCATCAGCTTCGGCGAAACCGTGGAGGAGGGCTACCCGCACCGCTACGAGACGATCACCCCCCGCCAGGTGGTGGCCTCCGGCATCGCCAAGGGCCCGGCCTTCACCCCGGGCACGCAGCAGCAGTACAACAACATCAACTACACGGTCCTCGGCATGCTGATCGAGAAGACCACCGGCGACACCTACGCCCACCAGGCCGAGGTCCGGATCTTCCGCCCCCTCGGCATGACCGGCACCTCCTTCCCCCAAGGCCCCGACC
>NZ_JACBGN010000297.1 GCF_013401435.1 Streptomyces sp. BR123 | reverse complement strand
GGCAGGAGGGGTGGGCACGGTGTTCAACATGTTCGAGGAGCTCTTCAATCCGGGGCGCAAGCACACGGATGAGGAGCGCAGGCGGCTGGAGCTGTCGCGGACCGACGTGAACGACGGCGATCCGGGGCGGGGTCCCGTGGACCTGGATTCCGGGAAGGTGGTCATACGCGTCGAGGAGGAGCCCCCGCCGCAGCCGTGACGGGCTCGAACAGGCGCAGCCGGTGCGCGAGGGCGGCCGCCTCGCCCCGGCCGGCGACGCCCAGCTTGGCCAGGATGTTCGACACGTGCACGCTGGCCGTCTTCGGGGAGATGAAGAGTTCCTCGGCGATCTGGCGGTTGCTGTGGCCCGCCGCGACCAGCTGCAGGACGTCGCGTTCGCGGCTGGTCAGGCCCAGGGCCTCGACGGGGTCGGTGTCCGGGGCAGGTTTGGTCGCGGGGGTGCCGGCCGCGGGGGTCTCGGCCGTGGTGAGCGGGAGTCGTGCGCGCTGGGCGAGCAGCGACAGGTCCTCGCGCAGTCGGCGTGCGCCGAGCTGCCCGGCGGTGGCGTAGGCCTCGCGGAGCAGGGCGGTCGCCGGCTCCCGGTCGCCGCCGGCGGCCAGCATCGCCTCGGCGAGCCTGTGGCGGGCGCGGGCCAGCAGGTACGGTCGCTCCAGCGGGCGGACGGCCTCCTCCACCTCGGCCCAGCGGGCGACGGTGTCCCCGGCCTCGGCGCGCAGCAGCTCGGCGCGGAAGAACTCGGCGTGCGCGACCCACACGGGCACGGGGGTGGCCAGGGTGCGGGCGGCCGCACGCAGGGTGGCCAGGGCGGCTTCGCGTCCGGCGTCGGCGACGGGCAGTCCCCGGGCGTCCGCCTCGGCGGAGGCGGCGGCGAGCAGCAGCGGCCAGGCGTAGCGGTGCTGCCCGAGCGGGAAGCCGTAGTCGATCGCGGCGGCGGTCTCCGCGCGGACGTCGGCGATGCGGCCCTCCGCCGCGGCGATGCCGATGGCGAGGCGGAACAGCGGTATGCGGTGCTGGGGCTGGGCGTCGTGGGTTCCGAAGTGGGCGTGTGCCGCAGCGAGTTGGCTCGCCGCCTCGGCCAGTTCGCCGCGTGCGAGGGCGAGGTGGGACAACCGTGCGGAGGCCGATCCGCGCGGGGCCGCGCTCTGGCCGACGCGCAGGGTGCGCAGGGCTGCTTCGGCTGCCTCGTCCCAGCGGCCGAGGCTGTAGAGGCTCTCCGCCATGTTGCCGCTGATCCACGCCTCGGTGTCCAGCAGGCGTGGCTTCTTGACCACTCGGGCCCCTTCCTCGGCCAGTTCCACGGCCTCGCGGGAGCGGCCCATGCCTTCCAGCTGAGAGGAAAGATTGATATGTGCACGTCCAGCAAGCATGGCGAGGCCGAGCCGGGTGGCCCGCTCCTTGACCGCATGCATCTCGGCGAGGCCGCGTTCGGGATCGCCTGCGTCGGTGAGCAGGGCGCCGACGGTGATCCGGGCGTTGAGCTCGATCTCCTCGGCGCCGATCATGCGTGCGTAGGCGACGGCGCGTTCGGCGGCGTCGAGGTTGTCGGGGCCGGGGCTGTGGAGCATGCCCCAGCCCGCGGCCCGGACCAGGACTTCGGCGTGCACCTGGGACGGGGGCAGCCCCTTGACGAGTTCCTGCGCCCTGGCGAGTTCGTCCCAGCCGTCGCCGCGGGCCAGGCTGGAGACCAGCCGGGAGCGCTCGGTCCAGAACCAGGCCGCGCGCAGCGGGTCGCCCTCCTCCTCCAGCAGCCGCAGGGCCGTCTTGGTGATCTTCAGGGCGCGTTCGCGTTCGCCGCCGAAGCGGGCGGCGACGGCGGCCTCGGCGAGCAGGTCGAGCCGCTGGAGCGGGGTGGCCACCGGGTCGCAGCCGCAGGGCGGGTAGACCTCGGTGTAGTCGGCGGGGCGCAGGGTCTCGCGGACCTCTTCGGGGGCGCTCTCCCACAGGTCGAGGGCCCGCTCCAGCAGCCGCAGCTGCTCGGAGTAGGCGTGCCGGAGGCGGGCGGCCACCGAGGCGGCGAGCACGGCGGGCAGGGCCTTGGCGGGGTCGTTGGCGTAGTACCAGTAGCTGGCGCGCCGGATGACCCGCTCCTCGGCGCGGATCAGCGTGTCGTCGGCCTCCAGGGCCTCGGCGTAGCGCCGGTTCACGCGGGAGCGCTCGCCGGGCAGCAGGTCGTCGCTGACGGCCTCGCGGACCAACGAGTGCCTGAAGCGGTAGCCGTCCCCGTCGGGGGTGGCGAGGAGGATGTTGGCGCCGACGGCGGCCCGCAGGGCCTCGATGAGTTCGTCCTCGCTGAGCCCGGCCACGGCGAGCAGCAGGGGGTACTCCACGGTGGATCCGCCCTCCGCGACGAGGCGCACCACGCGCTGGGCGTCGTCGGGCAGGACCTCGACGCGGACGAGGAGCAGATCGCGCAGGGACTCGGTCAGGCCGGCCCGGCAGCTGCTCTCCGGGCAGGCGGCGAGTTCCTCGACGAAGAAGGCGTTGCCGTCGGAGCGGTCGAACACCGAGTCCACGAAGGCCTCGTCGGGCTCCTGGGCGAGGATTCCGGCGAGCTGGCGGCGCACCTCGGCCCGGTTGAAGCGGGGCAGTTCGATGCGCTGGACGGTGCGCAGCCGGTCCAGTTCGGCGAGGAGCGGCCGCAGCGGGTGGCGGCGGTGGACGTCGTCCGCGCGGTAGGTGGCGACGAGGACCAGGCGACCGCTGGTGAGCGTGCGGAACAGGTAGGACAGCAGGTGCCGGGTGGAGGTGTCGGCCCAGTGCAGGTCTTCCAGGACGAGGACGACGGTGCGGTCGGCGGCGAGCCGCTCCAGCATCCGGGCCGTCAACTCGAAGAGCCGGGCGGTGCTTTCCTCGTCGTGGGGGCCGCGGGGGGTGTCGCCGAGTTCGGGCAGGATCCGGGCGAGTTCACCCTCCTGGCCGGCGCCCGCGGCCGCCAACTCGCCGGGGAGCAGCCGGTTCAGGGTGCGCAGGGCCGTCGAGAACGGGGCGAAGGGAAGCCCCTCCGCCCCGATTTCGACACAGCCTCCGACGGCGACCACGGCGCCGCTGCGGGCCGCCTCGCCGAGGAACTCCTCGGTGAGGCGGGTCTTGCCGACTCCGGCCTCTCCCCCGATGAGCAGCGCCTGGGGCTCCCGGTCGGCGGCGCGCCCCAAAGCGTCGGTGAGGACGGCCAGTTCGTCGGCTCGGCCGACGAACACCGGGCTGACGGTTCTGCTCTCCACGCCGCCGAGCATCGCACAGGAGTCCTGGTCGGCGGCACCCGATATCGCCGTGCCGCGGCCGGTGCGCCGGCCGCCGCGGAGGGCGGCGCCGTTCACGCGGCGCGGACGAAGCGGCTCCGGTCTCTGTTCACCGGCCCTTCATGGTCCTGGCTGCGCGAGGAGGCGCGGTGGGCCTCCTTGGCCTCGCGGATCCGGCGGTACCGGTCGGCCTCGCGGATGAGGTCGGCGCTGCGGGCGGCGGCCATCTCGTACTCGAACATCCCGTTCTCCCTGGTGGTGTCTGCGGACACGCTGTCCGGTGTGGTCCGAGCTTCGCTTCCCAGGGGGTGCCGGCGCATCGGGCGCATGCCGCATCTGCGCGGGAGGGGGGTCCTTAGGCCGGAGGCGGGGGGCCTCATGCGGAGGCGGCGCCTGCTCAGGCGGGGCGCCGGGCCGGGCTTCCGCCGGTGGCGGCGCGGGTCAGGCCGCCGGGGCCGGGGGCCATTCGTGGGCCAGGACCGCCCAGACCTCGGTGTCCTGGCGGACCCCGTGGTGGGGATGGTTCTGCCGCAGGACGCCCTCACGGGTCATGCCGAGGCGCTCGGCGACGGCGAGGCTCTTCTTGTTGGCGGAGGAGGCGTACCACTCGGCGCGGTGCATGCCGCGCTCGTGGAAGGCCCAGTCGAGCAGTACGCGGCAGGCCTTGGTCACCAGTCCCCGGCCGGCGGCTGTCGGCTCCAGCCAGCAGCCGACCTCGCAGGTCCCGGTCTGGGCGTCGAAGGTACGGAACAGGACGCCGCCGACGAGGGTGCCCCCGACCCGGATGCCGTAGATGCGTCCGCCGTCGGCGGCCGTCTTCTGCGCGTAGGCGGACAGGAACCCGCGCGCCGTGTCGAGGTCCGTGACGGCGTCCGCCAGGGCGATGTGCTCCCCGATGTACTCCCGGCCGCGGTCCATGTGAGTCAGGAACTCCTCCGCGTGCCAGGCCTCCAGGGGGAAGAGGTGGGCGTCGTCGGCGAGGGGTATCGAGAACATGCGGCTACGTCCTTGGGTCTCGTGCGGCGGGTTGCCGGATCACCGGGAGGGCGCAGCGGGCTCGGCGCCGTCCTCGCTCCTGGCGGCTTCCGCGCCGGTCCGCTGCGCGGGAAGTGTCGCATGCCGGAGGGAATCCGGCGGCTCAATACTGATCTTGGGCAGCGCGCGGTCCAACCAGGCGGGCAGCCACCAGTTGGCGCCGCCGAGGAGGTGCATCAGAGCGGGGACGAGGAGGGTGCGCAGGACGAACGCGTCGAGTGCCACGGCCGCGGCGAGAGCGATGCCGAACATCGCGATGATCCGGTCGCCGCTGAGCACGAAGGCGAGGAAGACGGAGATCATGATGACCGCGGCCGAGTTGATGACCCGGCTGGTCTCGGCGAGGCCGACGCGGACGGCCCGCCGGTTGTCGCCGGTCTCCAGCCACTCCTCGTACATCCGGCTGACCAGGAAGACCTGGTAGTCCATGGAGAGCCCGAAGAGGACCGACACCATGATCACCGGCAGGAAGGGCTCGATGGGGCCGGCGCTGCCCAGTCCCATCGGCTCGCTCCCCCAGCCCCACTGGAAGATCGCGATGACGACGCCGAAGGAGGAGGCGACGGCCGCGACGTTCATGGCCGCGGCCTTGAGGGGGATCCCGATGGACCGGAAGGCCAGCAGGAGCAGGATGCAGCCGAGGGCGATGACCACCCCGACGAAAAGGGGCAGCTTGCCGACGATGACGTCGGCGAAGTCGTCGTAGCCGGCGGTCACGCCGCCGACGTGGACCTCCATGGTGCTGCCGTGCGCGGCGCGCGGGATGACGTCCTCGCGCAGCTCGGTGACGAGGTCGCTGGTGGCCCGGGACTGCGGGGACGAGTCGGGTATGACGGTCACCACGGCGGTGTCGCCGCCGCGGTTGAAGACGGCCGGCCCGGCGGAGGCGACGCCTTCGGTCGAGCGGAGCGACTCGGCCAGGTTCTCCACGGCGAGCCGGTCGCCGGCCCCGTCGAGGCGGGCGACGACCGAGAGCGGGCCGTTCACGCCGGGGCCGAAGCCGTCGGCGAGCAGGTCGTAGGCCTTCCGGGTGGTGGAGGTCTCCGGGTTGTTGCCCTGGTCGGAGGTGCCCAGGTGGAGGGAGAGGGTGGGCAGTGCCAGCCCTGCCATGACCAGTGCGGCCACCAGGCCGAGGAGTTTGGGGTGCCGTTCGACGAAGGCGGACCAGCGGGCGGCGAACCCGGTGGGCAGCTCGGGCTGCGGGCCGTGCTCGGCGAGCCTGCGGCGCTCACGGCGCGAGAGGGCGCGCATGCCGATGTACGACAGCAGGGCGGGCAGCAGCGTCACCGAGGCGGCGACGGTGAGGACCACGGTGAGGGAGGCGGCTATCGCGACGCCGCCCAGGAAGTTCAGCCGCAGGACCAGCATGCCGAGCAGGGCGATGCAGACGGTCGCGCCGGCGAAGACGACCGCCCGGCCGGTGGTGGCGACCGCTTGTTCGGCCGCCTCGTGGACGGCAACGCCGCGTTTGAGCGCCTTGCGGTGTCTGGTGACGATGAACAGCGCGTAGTCGATGCCGACGCCGAGTCCGACGAGGGTGCCGAGCATGGGGGCGAAGTCGGCGACCGCCATGGTGTGCCCGAGCAGGGTGATGCCGAAGTAGGCGGTGCCGACGCTGACCAGGGCGGTCGCGATGGGAAGCATGCTCGCGGCGAGCGAGCCGAAGGCGAGGAAGAGGACCAGGGCGGCGACGGCCACGCCGATGGCCTCGGCGAGGTGGGCGGTGGGCGCCTCGGTCAGGCCGATGGCCCGGCCGCCGAGCTCGACCTGGAGGCCGTCCGCCTCGGTGGTCGGGTTCTTGGCGGCGTCGACGACGGCCTCGGCCTGCGCCTTGGGCACGGCGTCGGCCGGCCGGTCGAAGGACACCACGGCGTACGCGGTGCGCCCGTCGGCGCTGATCCGGGCGGCGCTCTCGGGGCCGGGGCCGTACGGGCTGCCGACCGAACCGACGCCGGGCAGCTCCGCGATGGCGGCGAGGGCCCGGGTCATGCGTTCCTCGACGGCGGGGGTGCGGGCCGTCTGGTGGTCTGGGGTCCGCCAGACCACGGTGTCGGTGTCGCCGCCCTGGCCGGGGAAGCCCTCGCGCAGGAGTGCGTGGGCCCGGCTGGACTCGGTGCCGGGGACCTCGTAGTCGTTGGAGAACGCCGTTCCGGCGGTGACGGCTGCCGTGGCGGTCCCGCCGAGTGCGAGCAGCCAGATCAGGACGGCCACCAGTCGGTGCCGCATGCACCACCGTGCGATTGCTGCCAAGGGACGTGCTCCCTGAGGGTTCGGATCTTTACCGGGAGGCCGCCCGACGCAAAGAACGCTGGAACTCGTGAAGGCAAGGCCGAGGGCCCGGGAGGGTTGCTCCGGGCTCGGGCCGAGATGGTGCCACGTTACGATCGCAGCGTTTCGTGATCGTTGGCCCGTTTCGTGTGCATCATCACAGGGCGGAGGAACGGCGGAGGGGCTCGGCGCGGATCAGCCGGCGGGCGGGCCGCCGGGTTCGTCGATGCGGTAGCCCGGGACGGAGGGCCAGCGGACCGTCAGGACCACCGACTCCTCCTCCGCGTACCAGGAGTGGTCGACTCCCCGGCCCCAGACCACGTAGTCCCCCTGCTCGTCGAGGACGACGCTGCTGCCCGGGAAGTCCATCCGGAAGCGTCCGCTGATGAGGACCAGGAGGGCGGTGCGCTCCTCCCCGGTCGTCCACTGCGCCCGCTCGTCGCCCTTCGGATGGACGCCCCACTTGATCTCCACGTCCTTGCTGTGGCGCGGGTCGGCGGGGTCCTTGAAGTGGCCGAGGAGCCAGCCTCGGTCAGCGGCGGCGTCGGGGGTGGCCTTGCCGGTGTGGATGTAGACGTCGGTCACGGGGTGAGGCTAATGCAGTTGCGCGGGGCCGCGGGCCGGTGGTCGGCTGCCCCCGTGGCGATGGATCCTGATGAACTGGTGCGGGCGCGGGCGGAGTACGACCGGGAGCTGCGGCGTGACGCGGCCCCGGACACGGCGCGGGCCCGGGTGGAGCGGGCGGGTGCCGTGGTGCGGCAGACCGCCCCCAGGCAGGGATGGAACGGCGTGCTCTGGTCGGACCTCGACGAGGACACCGCGGACGCGGAGATCGCGGCGCAGGTGGCGTACTTCGGGGGCCGCGGGTCCGGGTTCGAGTGGAAGCTGTACTGCCACGACCGTCCGGCGGACCTCGGGGCGCGGCTGCGGGCGGCGGGCTTCGTGCCGGAGCCGGCCGAGACCGTGCTCGTGGGCCGGGTGGGCGAGCTGGCCGCGCTGCCGGTCGAGCCACCGGAGGGGATCACCCTGCGCGCGGTGGAGGACGAGGCCGGCGTGGAGTTGATGATGGACGTCCACGCGAAGGCGTTCGGAACGCACCGGCCCCGCATCCGGGAGCTGCTGCTCACGCTGCTGCGGGACGAGCCGGAGAAGCTGGCGGCGGTCGTGGCGATGGCCGGGGACACCCCGGTGAGCGCGGCCCGGATGGAGATGCGCCCCGGCTGCTCGTTCGCGGGCCTGTGGGGCGGCGGCACCCTTCCCGAGTGGCGGGGCAGGGGCCTGTACCGCCTGCTGGTCGTCCACCGGGCCAGGATTGCCGCGGAGCGCGGGATCCTCCGGCTCCACGTGGACGCGTCGGAGGACAGCCGCCCGATCCTGCAGCGCCTGGGCTTCGAGGCACTGGGCCGGACCGTCCCGTACACATGGGAACCCGGTCACGGCCCCGGCCCCGCATAGCCCCCCCGGGCCCGAACAGCCCGCAGCCCCGTACGGCTGCGGGCCCGCCTGGCCTCCGGCCTGCGCAGCTGCACCCGCTCGCCGGACCGGGGGCCTTCCCGCAGCCCCGCGGCACGAAAGGATCACGCCATGGAACGGATCTCCCCACCCCTGACCGGCGGCGAGCGCGAGACCCTGCGCGCCTATCTCGACTACCACCGCGCCACCCTCGCCTGGAAGTGCGAGGGGCTGACGGACGAGGAGCTGCGCCGCCCCTCGATGCCGCCGTCCACGCTGTCCCTGCTGGGCCTGGTCCGGCACATGGCCGAGGTGGAGCGGCACTGGTTCCGGCGCACGCTGGCCGGCGAGGACGTCCCCCACGTCTGGTCCGACCGGTACGACTTCCAGGCCGCCTACGACGCCGCCGGCGCCACCCGCGAGGAAGCCTTCACCGCCTGGGAGGCGGAGGTGGCGCACGCCCGGCGCATCGAGGCCGCAGCGGAGTCCCTCGACGTGACGGCGTACGTGAAGAGCTGGAGGAAGGAGGCCTCGCTGCGCCTGATCATGCTGCACCTGATCCACGAGTACGCCCGGCACAACGGCCATGCCGACTTCCTGCGGGAGGCCGTCGACGGGACGACCGGCGCCTGACGTCCCGCCCGGCCGGGTCCACCCACCCCACCCCCTATATTT
>NZ_JACBGN010000296.1 GCF_013401435.1 Streptomyces sp. BR123 | reverse complement strand
CCCGACCCCTCTCCGGCTCCCCGCCTCGCTCTCCGGGCCCAAGTCGCCCGGTGCCGGTGCCGGTGCCGGCGATGCCGCGGAAGCCGAACTGCCGCGCCGAGTCCGCCAGGCCAGCCTGGTGCCGCAGCTGCGCAAGGCCCCCGACCTCAAGTCCCCGGCGTCCGGTTCGGGAGTACAGCCGCAGGCCGGAGCGCCGGGGCGCAGCCCGGAGCAGGCCCGGGACCGGATGGCGGCGTACCGGGCCGGCTGGGCCCGCGGCGCCCGGATGAGCTCCGCCCAACCGGGCAGTGAAGGAGAAGCGTGATGATCGAGCACCGGAGATTCGGCGCAGGTGGGACCCGCAGGACCGGCGAACTGGACTGGCTGCTGGACGAGCTGGTGGTCCGCGTCCGGGAGGTTCGGCATGCCGTGGTCCTGTCCAACGACGGGCTGGCGGTGGGTGCTTCCGGCACGCTCAGCCTGGAGGATGCGGAACACCTGGCGGCCGTGGCCTCCGGATTCCACAGCCTCGCCAAGGGCGCGGGCCGGCACTTCCGGGTCGGGGGCGTGCGCCAGACGATGGTGGAGCTGGACGACGGGCTCCTCTTCGTGGCGGCGGCCGGGGACGGCTCCTGTCTGACCGTGCTCAGCGCGGCCGGAGCCGACATCGGGCTGATCGCTTACGAAATGGCGCGGCTCGTCAAGCGGGTCGGGGAGCACCTGTACACGCCGCCCCGGTTCGCGGTACAGCCGCCGGCCGCGGGCTGAAGGCGGCGGTCCGGCACATGGACGGCCAGTGGTACGACATGGACGCGGGCCCGCTCGTCCGCCCGTACGCCGTGACGGGCGGGCGGACGAAGCCGGGGCCGCACGGCCTCCGCTTCGACCTGATCGCGCTGGTCGTGGTGGACGCCGACGGGGCGGACCCGGCCGGCGAGTCCCTGCTCGGCCCCGAACACCGGGCCCTGCTGGGACTCTGCCGGTCCGAGACCCAGTCGGTGGCGGAGCTCGCTGCGGACGCGGACCTGCCCGTGGGCGTGGTCCGGGTACTGCTCGGGGACCTGCTGGAGGCCGGGCACGTCCGCGTCAGCCGGCCGGTACCGCCCGCCCTGCTGCCGGACGAGCGGATTCTGCGGGAAGTCATCGAAGGATTGCGAGCGCTGTGATGGGACGACACCACGACGTGCCGGGCGGGCCCGGCGGCGGACACGACCCGGTCTCGGAGCCGGAGGACGGCGGCGAACCGGCGGCGCTTTCACTGAAGATACTCGTGTCCGGCGGGTTCGGGGCCGGCAAGACCACGCTCGTCGGGGCGGTCAGCGAGATCCGTCCGCTGCGGACGGAGGAACGGCTCAGCGAGGCGGGCGAACTCGTGGACGACACGGGCGGGGTGGCGCAGAAGACGACCACGACCGTCGCCATGGACTTCGGGCGGATCACCATCCGCTCCGGTCTCTCCCTCTACCTGTTCGGCACCCCCGGGCAGGACCGGTTCTGGTTCGTGTGGGACGAGCTGTCGCTGGGTGCGCTGGGTGCGGTGGTGCTCGCCGACACGCGGCGGCTGGAGGACTGCTTCCCGGCGGTGGACTACTTCGAGCACCGGCGCATTCCGTTCGTCGTCGCCGTCAACTGCTTCGCGGACGCCCGGCGTTACGGGACGCACGAGGTGGCGCGGGCGCTGGACCTGGAATCGGGGACGCCGGTGGTGCTGTGCGACGCGCGGGACCGGGATTCGGGGAAGGAAGTGCTGATCCGGCTCGTCGAGTACGCCGGGAGGGTGCACACCGCGCGACTGCTGGAGTCGGTGGGGGTGCAGGCCGGGCCGACGTGAACCGGCACTGCGGGGTTCTTGAGTCATCTTCCACGCCATGGGCGCTTCCTCCTTGCCGGAAAGCGCCTGGTGGGGAAGGCTTGCGGAACTTACCAAGCGGGGTGCGGCGCGGCCGCGGCGGCGGCGCAACGGGGAGGGACTCGAAATGGCACTGGACAAGCAGCTCGACTGGCTGCTGGACGACCTGTCGCGCAGGGTTCAGCAGGTCCGGCACGCGGTGGTGCTGTCCAACGACGGACTGGTCACGGGCGCGAGCGCGGGGCTGGCACGGGAGGACGCGGAGCATCTGGCGGCGGTGGCGGCGGGGTTGCAGAGCCTGGCGAAGGGGTCGGGCCGGCACTTCCGGGCCGGTGAGGTGCGGCAGACGATGGTGGAGTACGACGACGGCGCGCTGTTCGTGATGGCGGCTGGCTCGGGCAGTTCGCTGTGCGTGCTGAGCGGGGCCGAGGCCGACATCGGCCAGGTCGCGTACGAGATGACGCTGCTGGTCAACCGGGTGGGAGAGCACCTGGGCGTGGCGGAGCGGCGGATCACCGGGGGGTGACCGCGGCTGAGCCGCGGGGGCGGGCCTTTCGGGAGTTATCCACAGGCCTGGCAGGGTGTTGTCGCCCGGCGTTACGGTCTTCACGCAGAGTAATCGTGCTGATGTGTGAGGGGGAACGTCGTGAAGCTCGTGACACGGGCCGGGGCCGGGGCGGTGGCCGGGGTGCCGGACGAGGTGCCGGACGAGGTGCCGGACGAGGTGCCGGACGGGAACGGCGCCGGGGGCGGCGCGGAGCCGGGCGGCGCGGTGGGCGGCGCCCGGGCCGCCGGGGAACTGGGACTGAGCCGCACCGAGTTCGCCCGCGCGGTCCAGCTGGGGCTCGTGCGTGCGGGGATGCCCGCTCCGGGCGGAGCCGCCCGGTACACGCGGCGAGAGCTGGACCGCGTCAGGTCGGCCGAGGGCTTCCCGGGCGCCCTGCGCGCCCGGGTCGAGACGGTCGCCGGGTCGGGTGCCGCGGGGCGGCTGATGGGCATCGGGCCGAGCCGGTTCATCCGGCTCGCCCGCTGCGGCCGCATCACCCCCGTCGGCTACCGGATCAACCGGTACCGGGCCGTGGTGTGGCTCTACCTGGCCGCCGAATTACGGGAGTTCACCGTCCGGGACCCGGAGCTGCTGAGCGGCGGCCCACCGGAGGCGGACCGGCAGCTGATGGCGGCCGGCGCGGACCTGAGGCCGCGCAGCTGGCGCGACCGGCACGTGGGGCTGCTGCTGGGGCGGACCGCCGACCCCTGGGAGCGGGCGGCCGTACTGGCCTCCGTGCTCCCGGAGGAGGAGGTGCGGCAGGCCGTGCCCGACCCGGCGGAGCGGATCGTGCTCGCCGCCCTCGCCCCGCCCCCGCCGTACGGCCACCCGCAGATCCCGGCCGCCGCGGCCGTGGCGCAGCGGCTGCTGCGGGCGGAGCCGCCCGACGAGGTCCACTGGTACCGCGCCGGTCTGGACTTCGTGCTGGCCGGGGCGCGCGGTCAGCTGAAGTCGACGGGGGAGAGGGGGCCGACGTAGACCCAGGCCCCGCCCTGCCTGGTGAAGGCGCTGTTCTCGTGCAGGGAACCGGCGTGCCGGCCCTCGCGGTAGTGCGCCCGGAACTCCACCGAGCCCTCCGTCTCGAACACACCACCGCGCTCGGTGCCCAGGATCTCCAGCCGCACCCAGCGCTGCTCGGGATCCAGGTCGAGCCGGTCCGGGCGGGTGCTCGGGTGCCAGGAGCGCATCAGGTACGCCGTGTCGCCCACGGCGAAGGCGCTGAACCGGGAGCGCATCAGCAGCTCGGCGGTGGGCGCCTGTTGGCCGCCGGAGTGGAAGCGGCCGCAGCACTCCGGGTAGGCGGCGGGCAGCCCGCAGGGGCAGGGGAGGACCTGGTCGGACATGGGGGTGCTCAGCTCTTCGGGGTCGGCTCGGCCGGCGCGGACGGCCGGGCTTGAGGAGACGGGTACGGGCGGAAGAGGCCTTCCTGGACCACGGAGACCAGCAGTCTGCCCTCCAGGTCGTAGATCCGGCCGCGGGCCAGGCCTCGGCCTCCGTGCGCGATGGGCGACTCCTGGTCGTACAGGAACCACTCGTCCGCACGGAACGGCCGGTGGAACCACATGGCGTGGTCCAGCGAGGCCATGTCGAAACCGCGCATGCCCCACAGGGGCTCCACAGGGATGCGCACGGCGTCGAGGAGGGTCATGTCACTGGCGTATGTGAGGGCGCAGGTGTGCACGAGCGGGTCGTCGCCCAGGGGGCCGACCGCCCGCATCCACACCGCGCTGCGCGGATCGGCGTCCCGCAGCTCCTGCGGGGTCCAGCGGAGCCGGTCCACGTACCGGATGTCGAACGGCTGGCGGCGGGCCATCCGCTCCAGCGCCTCGGGCAGCGCGCCCAAGTGCTCGCGGATCTCGTCCGCGACCTTCGGGAGCGTGTCCGGGTGGGGGAAATCGAGGCGGGGAGGCAGCTGGTGCTCGATGCTGCCCTCCTCCGGATGGTGGAAGGAGGCGGTCAGATTGAAGATCGTCTTGCCTTGCTGGACCGCGGTGACACGGCGCGTGGTGAAGGACCGCCCGTCGCGCACCCGCTCCACCTGGTACACGATCGGCACCCCGGGGATGCCGGGGCGCAGGAAATACGCGTGCAGCGAGTGGACCGGCCGGTCGCTCTCGACGGTCCGGCCCGCGGCCACCAGGGCCTGGCCGGCGACCTGCCCGCCGAAGACCCGCTGGAGGGATTCCTGGGGGCTGGCACCGCGGAAGATGTTGACCTCGATCTGCTCCAGGTCCAGCAGGTCGACCAGTCTCTCGGCGGGGTTCGTCATCAGAGGTTCTCCACTGTCGTCTCCGGCGGGGCCGGCCGCGGACGGGCCGGTGTCCCCCGCACCGGGTCCGGGAGGCGGTTCTCCCGGACCCGGGCCGGGGGAGTCAGAGCTCGCCGAGCTCGCCGACCGAGGTCAGCCGGATCACGGCCCGGCCCTCCTCGTCGGAGGCGGCCAGGTCGACCTCGGCGCTGATGCCCCAGCCATGGTCCCCGTTCGGGTCCGCGAAGGTCTGGCGGACGCGCCACAGACCGTGCGCCGGATCCTCCTCGATCTGCAGCAGCTTCGGGCCGCGGGCGTCGGGGCCGGTGCCCAGGTCGTCGTACTCGTCCCAGTACGCGTCCATGGCCTCCCCCCAGGCGTCGGCGTCCCAGCCCGCGTCGCCGTCCAGCTCGCCCAGGTCGTCGACGCGGTCCAGCGCCGCCAGCTCCACCCGGCGGAACATGGCGTTGCGGACCAGGACGCGGAAGGCGCGCGCGTTCGAGGTGACCGGCTTGACCTGGTCGGCCTTGTCCTGGGCCTCCTCCGCCGTCTCCACCTCCGGGTTCGCCAGCTGCTCCCACTCGTCGAGCAGGCTGGAGTCGACCTGGCGGACCAGCTCGCCCAGCCAGGCGATGAGGTCCTCGAGGTCCTCGGACTTCAGGTCGTCGGGGATGGTGTGGTCCAGCGCCTTGTACGCGCTCGCCAGATAGCGCAGCACGATACCCTCGGTGCGGGCCAGCTCGTAGAAGGACGTGAACTCGGTGAAGGTCATCGCGCGTTCGTACATGTCGCGGATGATCGACTTCGGGGAGACCGGGTGGTCGCCGACCCACGGGTGGCTCTTGCGGTACACGTTGTAGGCGTGGTGCAGGAGCTCTTCGAGGGGCTTGGGATAGGTGACGTCCTGGAGCCGTTCCATCCGCTCCTCGTACTCGATCCCGTCGGCCTTCATCGCGGCGACCGCGGTGCCCCGCTCCTTGTTCTGCTGGGCGGCCAGGATCTGCCGCGGGTCGTCCAGCGTGGACTCGACGACGGAGACCATGTCCAGCGCGTAGGAGGGGGAGTCCGGGTCCAGCAGGTCGAACGCGGCCAGCGCGAAGGTCGACAGAGGCTGGTTCAGCGCGAAGTCCTGCTGGAGGTCGACGGTGAGCCGGATCGTGCGGCCCTCCGCGTCCGGGGTGTCGAGCCGCTCGACCACCCCGCCGTCCAGCAGCGAGCGGTAGATGGCGATGGCCCGCCGGATGTGCTTCAGCTGGGCCTTGCGCGGCTCGTGGTTGTCCTCCAGGAGGCTGCGCATCGCCTGGAAGGCATCGCCCGGCCGGGCGATGACCGACAGGAGCATGATGTTGGTGACCTTGAACCGGGAGGTGAGCGGCTCCGGCTCGGCGGCGATCAGCTTCTCGAAGGTCGTGTCCGACCAGGCGACGAAGCCCTCCGGGGCCTTCTTGCGGACCACCTTGCGGCGCTTCTTCGGGTCGTCGCCCGCCTTGGCGAGGGCCCGCTCGTTCTCGATGACGTGCTCGGGCGCCTGCGCGACGACGAAGCCCGCCGTGTCGAAGCCGGCCCGCCCGGCCCGGCCGGCGATCTGGTGGAACTCCCGGGCGCGCAGCGTGCGGACCCGGTTGCCGTCGTACTTCGTCAGCGCAGTGAACAGCACGGTGCGGATGGGGACGTTGACGCCCACACCGAGGGTGTCGGTGCCGCAGATCACCTTCAGCAAACCGGCCTGGGCCAGCTTCTCCACCAGGCGCCGGTACTTGGGCAGCATGCCGGCGTGATGCACGCCGATGCCGTGGCGCACGTACCGGGAGAGGTTCTGCCCGAACTTCGTGGTGAAGCGGAAGTTGCCGATCAGCTCGGCGATCCTGTCCTTCTCCTCGCGGGAACACATGTTGATGCTCATCAGCGACTGCGCCCGCTCGACCGCCTGGGCCTGCGTGAAGTGCACGATGTACACCGGGGACTGCCGGGTCTCCAGCAGCTCGGTGATCGTGTCGGTGATCGGCGTCGTCACGTACTCGTACGACAGCGGGACGGGCCGGGTCGCGGACCGCACCACCGACGTCGGGCGCCCGGTCCGGCGGGTGAGGTCCTTCTCGAACTTCGACACGTCGCCGAGGGTCGCCGACATGAGGATGAACTGGGCCTGCGGGAGTTCGAGCAGCGGGATCTGCCAGGCCCACCCGCGGTCCGGCTCGGCATAGAAGTGGAACTCGTCCATCACGACCTGGCCGATGTCGGCGTACTTGCCGTCGCGCAGGGCGATGGAGGCCAGCACCTCGGCGGTGCAGCAGATCACGGGGGCATCGGCGTTCACCGAGGCGTCGCCGGTCAGCATGCCGACGTTCTCCGTGCCGAACAGCTTGCACAGGTCGAAGAACTTCTCCGACACCAGCGCCTTGATGGGGGCGGTGTAGAAGGTGACCTTGTCCTGGGCCAGGGCGGTGAAGTGCGCGCCGGCCGCGACGAGGCTCTTCCCGGAGCCCGTCGGAGTGGACAGGATCACGTTCGCCCCGGAGACGACCTCGATCAGCGCCTCCTCCTGGGCCGGGTACAGGGTGATGCCCTGGTCCTCCGCCCACGAGGAGAAGGCCTCGAAGAGCGTGTCGGGGTCGGCGTTCGGCGGGAGCTGATCAATGAGGGTCACACCCCCCATCTTGCCTGGCTTTCGCCCGGATGAGGGAACCGGCCGACCGAGCGAAGATCACCCCGGGTACGCTGTGCCGTTGACCGGGGCCGGACGACACCGTCGGCGGGGCCCGACAGCACACACGGGGGCGGGAAGACGAGCATGATGGGTCCGGCGCACTCACTGTCCGGGGCGGCGGCCTGGCTGGGGGTGGGCGCGGCGGCAGCCGCCGCCGGGCACCCGATGCCCTGGCCGGTCCTCGTCGTCGGCGCCCTGATCTGCGCGGGCGCCGCCCTCGCCCCCGACCTCGACCACAAGTCGGCGACGATCTCCCGCGCCTTCGGACCGCTGTCCCGGGGCCTGTGCGAGGTGGTCGACAAGCTCTCCTACGCCGTCTACAAGGCCACCCGCGCCCCGAAGGACGCCCGCCGCTCCGGCGGACACCGCACCCTGACGCACACCTGGCTGTGGGCCGTCCTCATCGGCGCCGGCTCCTCCGCGCTGGCGGTCACCACCGACCGCTGGGGCGTGCTCGCGCTGCTCTTCGTCCACCTCGTCCTGGCCGTGGAGGGCCTGCTGTGGCGGGCGGCCCGCATGTCCAGCGACGTCCTCGTCTGGCTGCTCGGCGCCACCAGCGCCTGGATCATGGCCGGCGTCCTCGACCAGCCCGGCAACGGCGCCGACTGGCTCTTCGGCCCCGGCCAGGAGTACCTCTGGCTCGGCCTGCCGATCCTGCTCGGCGCCCTCGTCCACGACATCGGCGACGCCCTCACGGTCTCCGGCTGCCCGATACTGTGGCCGCTCCCCATCGCCGGAAAGCGCTGGTACCCGGTGGGCCCGCCGAAGGGTATGCGCTTCCGGGCGGGCAGCTGGGTGGAGCTCAAGGTCCTCATGCCCGCGTTCATGCTGCTCGGCGGCGTCGGCGGAGCCTCGGCCCTCGGCTTCCTCTAGGCCGGCTCCCCCAGACCGGTCACCCGATCCGGGCGGCGATGGCACGCGCACACTCCAGGGACTCGGTGTGCGTGGTGTCCACCTCCAGGTCGTACACCACGCCCCGGTGGACCGCGTCCGCCTGGGAGGCGGCCATCCCCAGGGCCCGGTCCCCGCGGGCGATCTCGCGGCCCGCGGCGACCTCGCTCGCGCACCGGACGCCGACCCACAGCACGTCGAGCCCGCCGAGCGCCCGCTGCCACCGCTGCTGGGACTCCGCCCCGCCGAGGAAGACGTCGTCGACGATGACCCGCGCGCCCGCCCGCGCCATCGCGGCGACCCCTTCGCGCCACGCCGCCTCCAGCGTCCGAAACTCCGCCCCGATGCCGACCGTGCCGTCCGCGGCCACGTCGAACCCTGAAGCCGACCCCTGCAGGGAGGCGGGCATGGCGTCGATCAGAGAGTCGATCGCGGCGGCGAGCCACGGAACCGGCAGTACTGCCTGCAGACACCGGACGATCCCGGACTTGCCGGAGCTGGAACCGCCGTTCAACACGATTACACGAATGGTCACCGCGCCAACCTAAGGGCGGCCGCGGCCGGGCCGAAACGGTTTTCACCCGGGCCCGGGCCCCGGCCCCGGGCGCCGCCCCGCCC
>NZ_JACBGN010000295.1 GCF_013401435.1 Streptomyces sp. BR123 | reverse complement strand
CGCCACGCCCCCTCCGCCCGCCGTGCCCTACCGTGACCGGCATGAGTACGCCGAGAGCGGGACGGCCGGGCTACCGGTACGTCGGCCCGGAACACGTGAGGGCCGCCGTCCGGGCGGCGGAGACCGGGACCCCCGTCCGCACAGCGGCCGACTTCGCCCGGTGGGCGGCGGCCCGGTCACCCGGCGAACTGGCCGAACCCTTCACGTTCGTCATCGGCACGGACGGCGTCCTGAGGCTGGCCCCACGCCGCAGCGAGCACGTCGCCTGCGCCGGCGGGGACCGTGTCCTGAGCGCCGGCGAGATCAGCTTCCGTTGCCGCACCGGAGCCGACGGACGGTGGGGGGTGCGCGAGGTCAGCAACCAGTCGACCGGCTACTGCCCGGACACGGTGTCGTGGCCGGCCGTGGCCCGTGCCCTGGACGCAGTCGGGCTCGACCACCCGGACTGCTTCACCCACGGGATCGTCTTCCGCCGCTGCCCCGCCTGCCAGGAGCACAACATCGTGCGGGACGGCCACTTCGCCTGCGTCTTCTGCGACACGGACCTCCCACGACACTGGAACGTCGACCTGTAGACCTCCCCGGCCCGTTCAGCGGCGGCAGGGCATGCCTGGCTCCCCCGCCCCGCCCCGCCCCGTACGGGTGGTCACGCGCGGGAGCCTCTCAGGCCCGGGGCAGGGTGTGCGCCGCTGCGGCCAGGCGGTGCGCGGCTTCGGTCAGGTCCGCGGTGTCGGCCGCCGCGGCGAAGCCGAGGCGGAGGTGCGAGGCGGGCGGGTCCGTGGGGAAGTAGCGGTGGCCGGCGTCGACGGAGACGCCGTGCAGGCGGGCCGCGTCGGCGACGGCGGTGTCGGTGAGGCGGTCGGGCAGGCGGAGCCACAGGTGCAGGCCGCCGGCCGGGTGCCGGGCGAGTGTCCAATCGGGCAACTCGCGGGCGAGGGCGGTGGCGAGCGCGGTGGAGCGGGTGCGGAGCGCGGTGGCGAGGGCGCGCAGGTGGCGGTCCCAGGCAGGGGTGGAGAGCAGTTCGACGGCGGCTTCCTGGAGCGGGCGGGCGGTGAAGAAGTCGTCCACCTGCCGCATGCCGCGCAGCCGGTGCACCACCGGGCCGCGGGCGACGAGTGCGCCGATGCGCAGGCTCGGCGAGGCCGGCTTGGTCAGCGAGGTCAGGTGGACGACCGTGCCGTCGCGGTCGTCGGCGACCAGCGGACGGGGCACGGGGCCTCCGTGGCCGAGGTGGCGGGCGAAGTCGTCCTCGATCAGGAACGCCCCGGCGGCCCGGGCCACGTCCACGACCTGGCGGCGGCGCTCGGGTGCGAGCACCGTACCGGTCGGGTTGTGGAAGGTCGGCTGGCAGTAGAGGAGCCGGGCGCCGGTCATGGCGAAGGCGTCGGCGAGCAGGTCCGGGCGGATCCCGTCCCCGTCCATGGGGACGGCGACGGGGCGCAGGCCGGCCGCCCGGGCGGCGGCGAGGGCGCCCGGGTACGTCGGCGACTCGACCAGCAGCGGGCTGCCGGGGGCGGCCAATGCGCGGAACAGCATCGACAGTGCGCCCTGACCGCCGCCGGTGACCAGGACGTCCTCGGGGTTCACGCCGTTTCCTGCCTGCCGGGCGAAGAGCGCGCGCAGCGGGGCGAGTCCGGCGACGGGGGCGCGGTGCCAGGCGTCCGGGCGGCGCGCGGCACGGGCGAGCGCGGCGCTGAGTTCGCGGGCGGGCCGGAGGCTTTCGTGCAGGTAGCCGCCGGAGAGGGCGACCGTGCCGGGCGGGAGTTCCTCGGACGGGCCGTTCGCGGCGCCGCCCGGGTCGAAGGCGCGGCCGGGGTCGAAGGCGCGGCCGGCCAGGGCCACCGTCTGCCAGGAGGTGTCCGCCGGGCCCTCCTCCGACGCCGGGGGGCGGCGGGTGGCGACGTACGTACCGCTGCCGGGGCGGGTGACGACGATGCCCTCGGCGGCCAGCAGGGCGATCGCCCGGGAGACCGTGACCGGGCCGACGCCGTGACGGGCGATCAGTTCCCGGCTGCTGGGCAGCCGGTCGCCCGGCTCGAGGGCGGCGATCTCCGTCCGGAGGATGGCCGTCAACACGTCAGTACTGCTACTGTCAGACATGAGAACAGAGAATAGCGCTTTCGGATCATCGGCAGAACCGCTCCTCGACGTCGCCGCCTTGCGGGCCGACACCCCCGGCTGCGCATCGGTGATCCACTTCAACAACGCCGGCTGCGGCCTCATCGCCCGCCCCGTGCTCCAGGCCATGCTCGACCACCTCCACCTGGAGGCCGAGATCGGCGGCTACGAGGCCTCCGCCGCCAGGGCCGCCGACATCGCCGACTTCCACGCCTCGATCGCCGAACTGGTGGGCGCCCGCGCGCGGAACATCGCCTTCGCCGGCAGCGCCACCCACGCCTACACCAAGGCCCTCTCGGCGATCGACTTCCGGCCCGGCGACGTCGTCCTGACGACGCGGAACGACTTCATCTCCAACCAGATCGCCTTCCTCGCCCTGCGCCGGCGCCACGGCGTACGGATCGTGCACGCCCCCGACCACCCGGACGGCAGCGGCGTCGACGTCCGGGCGATGGCCCGCCTGATGCGCACCCACCGCCCGCGCCTGGTCGCCGTCACCCACGTCCCCACCAACTCCGGCCTCGTCCAGCCGGTCGCCGAGATCGGCCGGCACTGCCGCGAACTCGGCCTGCTCTACCTCGTCGACGCCTGCCAGTCCGTCGGCCAGTACCCGATCGACGTCGAGGAGATCGGCTGCGACCTCCTCACCGCCACCTGCCGCAAGTTCCTCCGCGGTCCGCGCGGCTCCGGCTTCCTGTACGTCTCCGACCTGGTGCTGGACGCGGGGTACGAGCCGCTGTTCATCGACATGTACGGCGCCCGCTGGACCGGCCCCGGCGAGTACCGCCCGGTCGGCACCGCCGCCCGCTTCGAGGAGTGGGAGTTCCCGTACGCCACCGTGCTCGGCTGCGCCGCCGCCGTCCGCTACGCGCTGCGGGTCGGCCTGGAGCCGGTCTCGCGGCGCACCCCGGCGCTCGCCGCCCGGCTGCGCGGGCAGCTGGCCGGGCTGCCGGGCGTACGGACGTTGGACGGGGGTACGGCGCCCGCCGCCCTGGTCACCTTCGCGGTGGAGGGGTGGCGGCCGCAGCCGTTCAAGGCCGCCATGGACGCACGCGGCATCAACTCCGCCTTGAGTTTCCGCGAGTTCGCGCAGTTCGACTTCGGGGACAAGGAGGTGGAGTGGTGCCTGCGGCTGTCGCCGCACTACTACAACACCGAGGACGAGGTCGACGCGGTCGCCGCGGCGGTCGCCGAGCTCGTACGGAACCCCGGGTGAGCGGGGGACGCCCAGCCGGCCCGGTGACGGCCGGACCCGCAGCCGCCGCACCCGCAGCCGCCGGGCCTGCGGCGGACGAGCCTGCGGCGGACGGGCCTGCGGCCGCCGCCCCGCCCTCGTCGTCGAAGGTGGAGGAGAGCCTGTGGTGCAACGGCGACTTCCTGAGGTTCTGGTTCGGCGAGACGGTGTCGCTGCTCGGCACCCAGATCACCAACCTCGCCCTGCCGCTGACCGCGATCAGCGCCTTCGGCGCCACCGACGAACAGGTCGGGCTGCTGCGCTTCCTGCAGCTCGTCCCGTACCTCGGGCTGGCCCTGCTGATCGGGGTCTGGACCGACCGGGTGCGGCGCCGGCCGGTGATGCTCGGCGCCAACGCCGTCCGGCTGGTGCTGATCGGCTCGGTGCCGCTGCTGTACTGGCGGGACCTCCTCGACCTGACGATCCTGCTGGTGATCGCCTGCGCCGTGGGCATCGCGTCCGTCGTCTTCGACGTCAGCTGGATGTCGTACGTTCCCACGGTCGTCCGCACACCCGGGCACTACGTCGAGGCCGGCGCCAAGATGGGCACCAGCTCCTCCGCCGCCGACGTGGCCGGGCCGGGCCTCGCGGGCGTCCTCGTCTCGGCCCTCACCGCACCGGTCGCGCTCCTCGTGGACGCCTGCTCGTACGCGGTGTCCGTGCTGTCGCTGCTGCTGATCCGCACGCGCGAACCCCGCCCGGAGCCGGCCGCCGAACGGCATCTGCTGCGCGAACTCCGCGACGGGCTCGGATGGGTCATGGGGAACAGGGTGCTGCGGGCGCTCGCGCTCGTCGGCTTCTGCTGCAACTTCTCCATGATCACCACCTGGACGATGTTCCTGCTCCACGGCACGAACGACCTCCACCTGGGCTCGTCCACCCTCGGGACCATCCTCGCGACCGCCTCCGTGGGCGGACTGATCGGCTCGCTGGTCTCCCGCCGGGTCATCGCCCGCTTCCCGCTCGGCCGGGTGTACCTGGTCGCACAGTCGGCCCTGCTGCTCGGCCCGACGCTCATCGTGGCGGCCGACGGGCCGAGGCCGCTGATGCTGGCGATGTTCGTGCTGTCCTTCTTCACGACGTACCTCGGCCTGGGCGTGGCCGGGGTCATCATCGTCAGCCTCCGCCAGACCCTGACCCCGCAGACGATGATGGGCCGGATGACGGCCGCGTTCCGGACACTGCTGTTCGGCGGCGGGGCGCTCGGCGGGCTCGCGGCCGGCCTGCTGGCGGGCCGGCTCGGCGCCCACGGCGCGCTGGTGGTGGCGGCCATCGGCTCGGCCGCCGTCGCAGTCGGTCTGCTCGCCTCCCCGGTCAACCGCCTGAAAGCGCTGCCGGAGCCGCTCCCGGAAGCGATCCCGAAGGCGATCCCAGAGGTGCCCTCGGAGGCATCTGCCGAGGCGGCGGCGGATGGAGCCGCCGCCAGCGGTCGGCGGTCCGACCGGAACCGTTCACCGGGCCGGCGAACACCCTTGACGTGAGCCTGATCGTCAAGCGGCGGGGAGCGGGCCTGCGTTGGTGACGGCGCCTGTCCACCAGTCTGGTTGATCGGCCTCCCGCCAGGCGACGTCGAGCTCGCGATGGGTGAGCTCTTCGGCTCTGCGGTGCAAGGCTGCCTGAGCGACCTCGGGCTCGCAGGAGGGCACGGGATGATCGAGCCTGCCGTCGGCGACGCCCTTCGGGTTGGTGAAGTGGACAGCGAACCGCCATCGGTCAGGCGTGCGGTACAGGACGAGCGTCGTCGGCGTTCCGATCGTGCGCCAGTACGGTTTCCTCTTGCTTCCCATGTCAGCAAGGTACCGGCGGCAGTGAGAAGGCCTGCCCCGCCCTACTCGCCGCCGACGCTCACCACCTGCCCGTATCACCTGCCTGTCTCCTGCGCGAGGAAGACGCCGGCACCGTCACTCCCGATCCAGCGGGCCAGCAGGCGCGTGGTGCGGTCCGCTGCCGGGTGGCCCAGTCGGCATGGTCGGCGGCGATCTGGGTCTTCCCGGTCCCGCCGAGACCTGGGACCACCCAAGACGTCAGGTTCCCGCCGCGGCGATGGCCGCCGCCACGACGGCTGCTGTCACCGTCGCTGCCGTCCGCGGCGGGCGGGGCGGCCGGTTCGTCGAGGTCCACCGCCAGGTACCGGCGTCGGAACCCCTCGGCGCGGTGCGGAGGGGGAGGGGGAGGCCGACCACGTACGGCCAGGCGACGGGGGCCGGGGATGCCGGGAGTGGATGTTCTGCACGTTCCCGGAGCCGACCTGCACGGCGGTCGGCCCGCCGAACCGGCTCCCCGCCAGGACAGCGTACGGCTGTCCGCCGGCGCAGCGCCGCTCGCGTCCTGGGCCGCAGTGGGCGCTTCGGTGCCGGCGGGGCCGGACCGGGGCGAGGTCACTCAGTGGTCCGGCCGAACGTGACCTCCTGGGTGTTGCCGCCGCCCACCTGCACGGCCGTCGGCCCGGAGAAGGTGTTGTGCGTGATCTCGATCCGTCCCACGGCCGCCGCCGCGGTGTGCTCGGCCACGAGCGCCCGCAGCTGCTCGGCCAGGGCGTCCCGCTCCGCGTCACCGACGCACTCCAGCAGCCCGGCGAAGCGGGTCTGCCAGATGATCTCCTGCTGGATGCGCGCCGCCGCGGCCTCGGTCTCGGGCCGACCGGATGCCGCCAGGGCGGCCGCGGTCGCGTCGAGGTGCTCCAGCTCCGCCCCCTCGCGGTGTGCGTTCCCGCGTCCGAACATCAGCGCCAGCCGGCCGCGCAGCCCCTCCCAGGCATCGGTACCGGCCGCCTGCACGACCGCCGAACCACCCGCAGCCGCCATTGCGGCCATGGTTTCAGCCAGCATGTTCCCCCCTTGCATCGATGCGTCAGCTGTCTTCCGTCGGTCCCTACCCAGCCGTCAACGTCCCTGCACACCACACCACTTCGGTTCGGAGGCGGCGCGGACGGGGAAACCGTACAGCGGCAGGGTTGGTCCGTCTGGGGAGGGCGTAATGACTGATCTTTGGCCAGGGAAGAACCTGTTGGGACAGTGGATTGCCGGGACGGCAGTCGGGAGCCTCCAGGTGGTCCGCACTACGGGCAGGCTGGTCCTCACCGACCAGCGGCCGGCGTTCAGGCCGCTGATGTTCGGGGAAAACGCCGGCCCGTTCAAACTCATGTTCGGTCTGACCAACGCCGTCTCGGGGCTGGACGATCACTACCCCGCGCGGGTGGACATCACCGGCGTCGAGGCGATGAACGGGTCGGCCCTGATGGCCGTCCACCTGCAGACCGGGGGAACGCGCCACTCCCTCGTCCTGCGCCGCCGGATCGGCCCGGTCTTCAGCCGCAAGCACGCCCCGTACCGCGACAACGCAGTCCAGCGGATCTCCGCGGCGGTCGACGCGGTCCGCAAGTAACGCGCCGCCCTTGCACCCCGCGCCCGTCCGTCCGGCCGGCCGGATGGACGGACAAACGGGTACGGGAGCGGCAGCGGCAGCGGCAGCGGCGAGGACCCGTTTCAGGCAAAGCCCTGTCTACGCGCCGGTAGGCCGCTACGTTTTCAGACCCATTAGCAAGCGACGCAACCGAGAACGAGAACAGCAGGGGGGACGAAATGCTGGCTGAGGCATTGACGGCGCTGGCCGCGGCAGGGGGTGCCGCGGTGGTGCAGGCCGCCGGCACCGACGCCTGGGAAGGGCTGCGGAGCCGACTGGCGCGGTGGTTCGGCCGCGGGAACGCCGAGCGGGAACGCGGCGAGCTGGAGCGCCTGGAACACAGTGCGGCCGAGATCGTCGCCGCCGACGCCGGCACGGCCGACCGGGTCAGGGCGCGCCAGGAGGTGGTGTGGCAGACCCGCATCGAGACCCTGCTGGAAGGCCTGGACGACGAGCAGCGCACCAAGGCCGCCGGCCTGCTGCAGGAACTCCTGGAGCAGGCCACGCCCCCGTCCGCCGGTGAAGCCGGAGGGGTGTCCGGCAACACGTTCAAGGGCCCCACCGCGTTCCAGGTCGGCAACAACAACCGCCAGGACGTCCGCTTCGGCCCCCGGGCATGACCCTGCCGACGGAGCGTCGGCGGGCCAGGCAGACAGGGCACGGGAGCGTACCGGGCGGGGTGCACGGCAACACCTTCACCGGTCCCGCGCGTTCGTCTCCGGCGACCACGCGACCCGGCACGTCACGTTCGTCTCGTTGAAGCTCGGAGCCGATCCGGATCGGGCGGTGCGTCCCTACGCTTGCGTGATCCGGTCGCGCAGCCAGGAGTCGACGCCGCTGAGCGCCGTCCTGGCCATGGCCGTGGGGTGGCCCGTGAAGCCGTGGGGTGCCTCGGGGTAGATCCTGAGCTCGACGTCATTGCCGGCTGCTGCCAACCGGCCTGCCAGCGCCAGGTTGTCTTCCAGCAGCACGTCTGCGCTTCCGATGATCAGCAGCGTCGGGGGAAGCCCGCGAAGAACTCCGTAGAGGGGAGAGATGTCGGGAACAGCGCGGTCTTCCACATGGCCGGCGTACGCCTGGATGAAGTATTCGTCCGCGATGCGGCGACCGGCCGGGGTTCGTGCGCTCAAGTCATAGGTCCCGAAGTGGAGCGCAGCGCCGGCGAATCGACCGGCGGCACCTCTGTCCCTCAGCCGGAGCAGGGTCGCCAGGGCGAGTGTGGCTCCCGCTGAGCTCCCGCCGATCGCAAGCCGGGACGTTCCGAAGCGGGCCTCGGCTTCTTCGACGAGCCAGAGCGCCGCTGCTTCACAGTCGTCGGGTGCCGCCGGCCAGGGGTGCTCAGGGGCCAGGCGGTAGTCGACGCTGACAACGGCGAGGCACAGGGCGTCCGCGAGTTCGCGGTTGCGTCGGTCTCCTCGCGCTGCGGAGTCCATGTAGAAGCCGCCGCCGTGTATGTCCAGGTAGACGCCCCGCGGCGGACCGTCGACAGGCGTGAAGATCCTGACGGGGACGCGCGCTTCCGCGACTTCGATCGTCTCTTCGATGGCCGGCGGATGGACGGCACGAGGAGCAGACCTCTTCGCTCGTGCCTCCTTGAGCTCCTCCAGCGTGCTGGGGCCACGGCCGGCCGCCCTCGACTCGTAGAAGTCACGAGCTGCATCGACCTGCTCCGGGGGCACGTCAGCGAACAGTGCGTCCAGCGCGAATCGCACGCGCCCTCCTCATCACTCGGGTCTCGACCCCACGCTATCGCCGACCTTCAGCGCCGGATCCGTCGCAGGCCAGGAAATGCCGCACGCTCGCCTACACGTCCTCGGACGGCCTGACGCAGTGGCCGTGCCGCGTCCACCACTCCCGAGGTGTCGGCCTCGCCGCTCGGGGCCGCCCGCCGACCCGGGTGCCCCGGCCGCCGGTCGCAGGCCCGTCTGCTCCCGACTGCCGGGAGAAGACGGGTCTGCGGGTGCTGGGCCGGTGGGGTGCCGGGTTATGTTGTGCCTTTCATCGGGGGACGACATACGGAGCTTGTGCATGACACAGAACAGCGGGCAGGGGCCGGGGCCCGGGTATCCGGGCCAGGGGCAGCAGTACGGGGGC
>NZ_JACBGN010000294.1 GCF_013401435.1 Streptomyces sp. BR123 | reverse complement strand
CCCCGCCCCCGACCCCGGCGGCTGGGCCCGCTACGGCGCCGGCCCCGGCTTCCTGCGGTCCCTCGCCGGCGGCGGCATCCCGCGCGCCGTCTGGACGGCCCTGCCCGGCCCCGGCTGGGCCGACGAGCTGGCCCGGGCCATGGCGGCCACCCTCGCGTCCGGCCGCGGCGCGCTCGCCGTGCTGCCCGACGGCCGCACCGCCGCCCGCGTCGACGCCGCGCTCACCGCCCTGCTCGGCGAGGGACGGCACGCCCTGCTCACCGCCGAGTCCGGCCCCGAGAAGCGCTACCGGGAGTGGCTCGCCGTCCACCGCGGCTCCGTACGCGCAGTCGTCGGCACGCGGGCAGCGATGTTCGCCCCCGTACGGGACCTCGGACTCGTCGCCGTCTGGGACGACGGCGACTCCAGCCACAGCGACGACCGCGCCCCCTTCCCGCACGTCCGCGAGGTGCTGGAGCTGCGCGCCGTCAGCGAGGGCTGCGGGTTCCTCGCCGGCAGCACCAGCTGCACCGTCGAAGCCGCCCAGCTCGTCGAATCGGGCTGGGCCCGGCCCCTGACCGCCGACCGCGAGACGGTCCGGGCCTGCGCCCCCCGCATCCGCACCGTCGGTGACGAACTCCTCGCCCGGGACGAGGCCGCCCGCGCCGCCCGCCTGCCCTCCCTGGCCTGGGAGACCGTACGGGACGGGCTGAAGTCCGGCCCCGTCCTCGTCCAGGTGCCGCGCCGCGGCTACGTGCCCCGGCTCGCCTGCGAGCGCTGCCGCACCCCCGCCCGCTGCCGGGCGTGCGCGGGCCCGCTGGAGGCCCCCGACGCGCGGGACCTCACCTGCGGCTGGTGCGGGCGGCCCGAACCGTCCTGGCACTGCGAGGAATGCGGCTCGTTCCGGCTGCGCGCCCGGGTGGTGGGCGCCCGGCGCACCGCCGAGGAGCTGGGGCGGGCCTTCCCCGCCGTACCCGTACGGACCTCCGGGCGCGACCACATCCTCGACGAGGTGCCCGACCGGCCCGCGCTGATCGTGTCCACCCCCGGCGCCGAACCGGTCGCGGCCGGCGCCGGGTACGCGGCCGCGCTGCTCCTCGACGGCTGGGCGATGCTGACCCGGCCCGACCTGCGGGCCGGCGAGGAAGCCCTGCGGCGGTGGATCGCAGCTGCCTCGCTGGTGCGCGGCGAGGGGCAGGTCGTGGTGGTCGCCGAGCCGACGCTGCGGCCGGTCCAGGCCCTGGTGCGCTGGGACCCGGTGGGCCATGCCGTGCGGGAGCTCGCGGAGCGGGCCCAGCTCGGCTTCCCGCCGGTGTCCCGGATGGCCGCCGTCGTCGGGCGGGGCGAGGCCGTGGAGTCCTTCCTCGCGGGCGCCGCCCTGCCGCCGGACGCAGAGGTGCTGGGCCCGGTACCGCTGCCGGGGCGGCGCGGGGAGCCGTCCCCGGGGGTGCGGGCGCTGGTCCGGGTGCCGCCGGGCAGCGGTGCGGCGCTGGCGGCCGCGCTCAAGGCGGCCCAGGCGGCCCGCATGGCACGGGGGGTGCCGGCGGCGGAGGCGGTGCGGGTCCGGATCGACCCGCCGGACATCGGCTGAACGGCCGAACGCCCCCGCGCGGCCGGGGGCCGTCGGGGGCGTTGCGGTCACGGTGTCAGGGCACCGGCCGGCGGGGGTCGGCGTCCCGGCGGCGGGCGCAGGGTCAGCCGTTGCGGGGCCCGGGCAGGGCCGCCGAGCGGGATCCGGCCCCTGCCTGGGACTCCTCGCGCATCGGCTGCGGCGGCACCGAGCGGGCCGCCGGGACCGTGGGGAGCGGCCCGAGGGTCCGGGGCGCGGCGCCCTCGGCCAGCGGCTCGGCCGCCGCCTCGGCGGCCTGCGCGCGCCGGGCCCCGTACCGCCGGTGCACGGCCTGCTTGGTGACGCCGAGCGCCGAGCCGACCGCGTCCCACGAGAAGCCGAGGGAACGGTCGAAGTCCACCGCTGCGGTGACCAGTGTCTCGACGCTGTCCCGCAGCTCCTGCGCGAGCCGGACGGTGGGGGCGGGCGCGCGCCCGTAGACGACGAAACCCGTGGAGGGACCGGAGCGACGGGGGCGGTAGACGTTGCCCAGCTGAGCCGTGAGCGTGCGCAGCGCATCCACCTGCCGCCGGACCCGCTCGATGTCCCGCACCAACAGGTGAAGACTGGCCCGCGCTTGGGCGTCGTGGGTGGCGTGGTCGGCCATGAAGAAGCCTCTCGAACCGGTGCTAAAGAGCGGACAGGGGCCGCAGTCATCGATGTTGCGCGGCCCGGTTTCGGTCAATCTCTCTTGACCAACGCGCCACCCGTGGAGGAAGTCACGCTTCGGGGGCGTGTCGGCATATGCGAGACGCGCGTGGGTGTACGCACGCCCCCTGAGCGGCGTGGTCCGGCCCGAACGGTCCGGGGCTCGGGCGGCCGCCGCCTGGGCCGCCTGGGCCGCCTGAGCCGCCTGAGCGGTGTGAGCGGTGTGATGCCTGAGCGGACTGATGCACTTGACGGGCTCGATCGCGGCCCGCGCGGCTTCCCTTCGGGGCGTCCCCATAGACTGGTGTGCTGCTGACAGCCGAGATCGCGAGCGAGAATAGCGAGGTAGACCCCCAGTGAAGCTCGTCTTCGCAGGCACCCCCGAGGTCGCCGTGCCCGCCCTGGACGCCCTGATCGCCTCCGGGCGCCATGAGGTCGCGGCCGTCGTCACCCGGCCCGACGCCCCGGCCGGCCGCGGCCGCCGGCTCGTCGCCAGCCCGGTGGCCGAGCGCGCCATGGAGGCAGGGATCGAGGTCCTCAAGCCGGAGCGGCCGCGCGACCCCGAGTTCCAGGCCCGGCTGCGCGAGATCGCCCCGGACTGCTGCCCGGTCGTCGCCTACGGCGCGATCATCCCCAAGAGCGCCCTTGAGATCCCCCGCCACGGGTGGGTCAACCTGCACTTCTCGCTGCTCCCGGCCTGGCGCGGCGCCGCGCCCGTCCAGCACTCCATCATGGCGGGGGACCAGGTCACCGGTGCGTCCACGTTCCGGATCGAGGAAGGCCTCGACACCGGGCCGGTCTACGGCATCCTGACCGAGGAGATCCGGCCCACCGACACCAGTGGCGACCTGCTGACCCGTCTCGCCTTCGCCGGCGCCGGCCTGCTCGCCGCCACCATGGACGGCATCGAGGACGGCGCCCTGCGGGCCGTGGAGCAGCCCGCCGACGGCGTCTCCGTCGCGCCCAAGATCACTGTCGAGGACGCCCACGTCGATTGGACGGCCCCCGCGATGCGCGCCGACCGCGTGGTCCGCGGCTGCACCCCCGCGCCGGGGGCGTGGACGGTGTTCCGCGGCGAGCGACTCAAGATCATTTCACTTGGGCTGGTGCCGGACCGCACGGACCTGGCCCCCGGGGCGCTGGCCCCGGCCAAGAACAACGTCTACGTCGGCACCGGCTCGCACGCCGTGGAACTGCTCTGGGTGCAGCCCCAGGGCAAGAAGCCCATGCGGGGCGCCGACTGGGCGCGCGGCGTCCGGATTGCCCCGGGCGAGCACCTCGCGACGGCGTAACCTGAACCGGACGCCCCTTTCATCCCGTATATCCATATCCGGAGCACCTTTCACGTGAGCGAACAGCCCCGCCGTCGTCCCGCCACCCCCGGCGGCAAGCAGCCCAAGCCGTACCGCCGACCCAAGAAGGACCCGGTCCGGATCCTGGCCTTCGAGGCGCTGCGGGCGGTGGACGAACGCGACGCGTACGCCAACCTCGTCCTGCCGCCCCTGCTGCGCAAGGCCCGCCAGAACGAGAACTTCGACGCCCGGGACGCCGCGCTGGCCACCGAGCTCGTGTACGGGACGCTGCGCCGCCAGGGCACGTACGACGCGATCATCGGCGCCTGCATCGACCGCCCGCTGCGCGAGGTCGACCCGCCGGTGCTCGACGTCCTCTCGCTCGGCGCGCACCAGCTCCTCGGCACCCGCATCCCGTCCCACGCGGCGGTCTCGGCGAGCGTCGAACTGGCGCGCGTGGTGCTGGGCGACGGGCGCGCCAAGTTCGTGAACGCCGTCCTGCGCAAGATCGCCGCGCATGATCTGGACGCCTGGCTGGAGCGGGTGGCTCCGCCGTACGAGGACGACGCCGAGGAACACCTCGCCGTGTACCACTCCCACCCCCGGTGGGTGGTCAGCGCCCTGTGGGACGCCCTCGGCGGCGGCCGCGCCGGCATCGAGGACCTGCTGGAGGCCGACAACGAGCGCCCCGAGGTCACCCTCGTGGCCCGGCCCGGCCGCTCCACCCCCGAGGAACTCACCGCCGCCGTCGGGGAGGGCGCGGCCCTCCCCGGCCGCTGGTCGCCGTACGCCGTCCGGATGGCCGAGGGCGGCGAGCCCGGCGCCCTGGAGGCGGTCCGCGAGGGGCGCGCCGGTGTCCAGGACGAAGGCAGCCAGCTGGTCGCGATGGCCCTGGCGGCCGCCCCCGTCGAGGGCCGCGACGAGCGCTGGCTCGACGGCTGCGCAGGCCCGGGCGGCAAGGCCGCCCTGCTCGGCGCGCTCGCCGCGCAGCGCGGGGCCTTCCTGCTCGCCTCCGAGAAGCAGCCGCACCGCGCGGGGCTGGTCGAGCGGGCACTGGCCGGCAACCCCGGGCCGTACCAGGTCATCGCCGCCGACGGCACCCGCCCGGCCTGGCTGCCCGGCTCGTTCGACCGCGTCCTCATGGACGTCCCCTGCTCCGGCCTCGGCGCCCTGCGCCGCCGCCCGGAGGCGCGCTGGCGCCGCCGGCCGCAGGACATCGAGGGCTTCGCCCCGCTCCAGCGGGCGCTCCTGCGGGAGGCGCTGGCGGCGGTGCGGGTGGGCGGCATCGTCGGATACGCGACGTGCTCGCCGCATCTGGCGGAGACGCGGGTGGTCGTGGACGACGTCCTGAAGGGCCGCGGCGCGTCCGCCCACCCCGTCTCGGCCGAACTGATCGACGCCCGCCCGTACCTCCCGGGCGTCCCCGGCCTCGGCGACGGCCCGGACGTCCAGCTGTGGCCGCACCTCCACGGCACGGACGCGATGTACCTGGCACTGCTGCGGCGCACGGCGTAGCGAGGCCGGGCGTGGGTCTCAGATTTCGTGGCCGAATCTCACGAACGATGGCCGAGCGATGGCACATCTGCCACGAATCTGAGACCGGCAGGTCAAGCCGCCCACTCCTGGGGGTGATGGGGGTCTGATGCTGGTGCCCTGGTAGAAGCCCGCTGCACCGTGGCCTCTCAGGGCATCGCTCGTGGGTTCGGCGGTGCCGGTGGGGGAGAGCGCCGCGACGGTGAGAGGGAACACCGTCCAAGCCGTGAAACAGCGGGAAGCTGCTCAGCGCCTCGTCTCGTACCTGGTCAGGACCACGCCGCCGGGAAACGTCCGCGTCTCCACCAGGTTCAGGTTCACCCAGCTGTCCAGCGCGGCGAAGAACGGCGTGCCGCCGCCCACCAGGACCGGGTGGGCGGCGATGACGTACTCGTCGATCAGCCCGGCGCGCATGGCCGCCCCGGCAAGCGTTGCGCCGCCGATGTTCATCGGGCCGCCGTCCTCGGCCTTGAGCCGGGTGATCTCGGCGATCGCGTCGCCCGTGACCAGGCGGGTGTTCCAGTCGACCTTGTCGATCGTCGAGGAGAACACCACCTTCGGCGTGTCCCGCCAGTTCCGCGCGAACTCGATCTCCGCCGGGGTGGCGCCCGGCTGCTGGTCGCCGGTCGGCCAGTAGGAGCTCATCGTCTGCCATAGCTTGCGCCCGTACAGCGACAGGCCACTCGCCTGCTCGTGGTCGAGCCACCACTGGAACAGCTCGGGGCTCGGCGGTCCGCTCCAGCCGATGTCGTCGCCGGCCGCGGCGATGTAGCCGTCCAGGGTCAGGTTCATGCCGTAGATCAGTTTCCGCATGGCCCAGCCTTCCGTCCGTGGGTGTCCGGCGTATGGACCAGCGCGGCGCGGGAAACCACCGCTGCACGATCCGGGCTCGCCGGGAGTCCTCGTGCTCGGGGCTCAGCGTGGTGTACGCGGCCGATACGGGCAAGCCGCCTGATCTCGACCTCGCCCTCGCGAGGAGATACCACGGATCTGAGACTGGTCATGGGTGGCGAGGCCGTGAGACAGCCGAGAACACCCAGGTCACGCAAGATCGACATGTCGCGAGCGGCGAGACCCCACAAGGCGGGCGCAGGCCCTCCAACCCCCAGACGACCTGCCCCGGCTGACGAACCGTGACCAGGGCCTTGACACCGCCTCACCGCTGAGGACGACCCTCTGAACGCACATCCGTCTCGTCTCCGTTCTCCGTACCCCCCGGGCCTCATCCGGCTTCGGCCTGGGGCCTACGGGGGCGGCGGCGCGGGCCGAGCGGTCTGCCACGCACCCCGGGCCGGGAAGTCGGGCGGTGGTCGCGGAGCGCGGTGCCCACCCACGCAGGGCGAGTGGCGGGACGGGATCGCGGCGAGGGGGAAGCATGCGCGCTTGGGCGGGCCGTGGGGCGTGGCGGTGGCTGCTGTGAGCGGGATGCGCGCGGGCGGGGTCGAGTGGCTCCCGAACAGCCCCTCGACCCCGCCCCTCGGCTTCCGGTCGGCGCCGTCGCTTCCGTCTTCCTCAGGTCCCCTCCTTCCGCCTCCGCACCGGTGACAGCAGCAGGGGCAGCCATGCCAGGGCCAGCAGAGCGGCGCCGGTCCAGAGGGTGGTGTGGAGGGTGGTGAACTCGGCGAGGAGTCCCGAGGCGGCGGAACCCAGCGCCAGGGCGCCCGTCAGCATGAAGCGGAAGGTAGCGTTCATGCGGCCCAGGAGGGCGTCCGGGGTCAGCTGCTGGCGCAGGCTGACCGCGAGTACGTTGTTCGAGCCGATCGTCATCATGACCAACAGCCACCCGGCGCCCGCCACGCCGAGCCACGGGCCTCGATCGGCCAGGGGGACCAGCAGGGCGGCCGGGGTGAGGCTCAGGAGGAGAGCACGTCCGTAGCCCACGCGGGCGGCGACAGGGCGCGCGAGGCGCGCTCCCAGCAGCAGCCCGATGCCGCCGGTCGCCCAGAACAGGCCCAGGGCGGTGGGGGAGAGCCCGAGCTCACGGACGAAGAGCACCGGCAGCATCGTGTTGATGGCGGCGCCACCCAGGTTGGAGAGGGTGGCGCTCAGGACGAGCGCACGGAGTTCCGGGTGCCCCAGGACGTGGCCGAGCCCTTCGCGGATCTGCGCCGGGAGCGGTGTGCGGGGAGCCGGGGCGGGGGACGGGACCGCGCCCAGGCGGGTCAGGCGGAAGACCGAGGCCAGGTAGGCGGCCGCGGAGCAGGCCAGGGCGACGGGGGCGGTGAGGGCGGCGACGAGGACGCCGCCCGCCCCGCGGCCGGCGATGTTGGCGACGGCCATGAGGGTGACCAGGGCGGCGTTGGCCCGGACCAGGCCGTCGCGGCGGATGAGCCGGGGCAGCAGGCTCTGCGAGCCGACGTCGGCGAAGACGGTGGCGCAGCCGTGGGCGAGGCTGACGGCGTAGAGGTGGGTGAGGGTGAGGGCGCCGAGCCACCAGGCGACGGGGAGAGAGGCGAGGAGCCCGGCCCGTGTGAGGTCCGCGGCGATGAGGAGGCGGCGGGTACGGAGCCGGTCGACCCAGGCGCCGGCGGGGAGGCCGATCAGGAGGAAGGCCGCCGTGGACAGCGCGGCGAGCATGCCGACCTGGGCGGGGGTGGCGTCGAGCGCGGCGAGCGCGAGGAGGGGGAGGGCGACGTGGTGGGTGTTGGCGGCGAACTGCCCGAGGGCGGCGGAGCCGAAGAGGCGGCGGAAGCTCCGGTTCGCCCACGGCGAGCCCGGGTCGGTCCCCGGGTCCGGCGGTGAGTCCGCCCGCGAGCCCGGGCCCACGCACGACTTCGCGGCAGTCGGGGGCTCTGGCGGGGCAGTCGGGCTGTGCGGCGTCGTGGCAGTCGGTGCGGCGCCCGGCGGGGTCGTGGGGCTTAAACGCTTCGCCTCCGGCCGTCGGGGAGGGGGAGGTGTGTCAGTCGACGCCGTCGGCGGCGGTGTGCGTCCGTGTCCGGGGGGTGGGGATGTCATGTACTGAACCCTGGTGGACGGCCATCCCGAAGGACAAGTTAATTGATCTCCAAATATCGTTAAGTGTTACTACGGCGAAGCCGAGATGCGGGGTCGTGGCCAGAACCGCGCGGAGGCATGGCAGGCTTGGGGCATGGCCGCTCAGATTTCTCCCAGCATCCTGTCCGCCGACTTCGCCCGCCTCGCCGACGAGGTGAAGGCCGTCGAGGGGGCCGACTGGCTGCACGTCGACGTCATGGACAACCATTTCGTCCCGAACCTCACCCTCGGTCTGCCCGTCGTGGAGTCCGTGAGCCGGGCCACCGACACGCCACTCGATCTGCACCTGATGATCGAGAACCCGGACCGCTGGGCCCCGCAGTACGTCGAGGCCGGCGCCCGCTCCGTCACCTTCCACGCCGAGGCGGCCGCCGCGCCCGTACGCCTCGCGCGCGAGATCCGGGCCCAGGGCGCCAGGGCGGCCATGGCGCTCAAGCCGGCCACGCCGATCGAGCAGTACGAGGACATCCTCCCGGAGCTCGACATGGTGCTGATCATGACGGTCGAGCCGGGCTTCGGCGGCCAGGCGTTCCTGGACATCATGCTCCCCAAGATCCGCCGGACCCGGGAGCTGATCGCGAAGCACGGCCTGGACATGTGGCTGCAGGTCGACGGCGGGGTCTCGGCCACGACGATCGAGCGGTGCGCGGAGGCGGGCGCCGACGTGTTCGTGGCGGGCAGCGCGGTCTACGGGGCGGTCGACCCGGCGGCCGCCGTCCGTACGCTGCGCGAGCAGGCGGACGTCTGTCTCTTATACACACTGACGCTGCCGACGACGCTC
>NZ_JACBGN010000293.1 GCF_013401435.1 Streptomyces sp. BR123 | reverse complement strand
CAACCGCCACCGCGCCGGGCCGCGGACCGGGACCGACCCGCCGCGCAGTCCCAGCCCAGGTCCTCCGCCAAGTCCCGGTCGACGTCCACGTCCGGGTCCGCGCCGCGCAAGCGGCCGCCCGCACAGCCGCGGCCCGGGCCCGGCCCGGGCCGCGGCTACGACATGGGCGCCCTGTGCGAGGCGGCCAAGGGCACGGTCGCCCCCGAGATCGCCGCCCTGTGCCGTTGAGGAGCCGACTTCCGATGGACGCGCAGGGGACGGACGTGACGGGCGGAACCGAGCCGCGGCGGCACGCCTGGCGCATCGAGGCGGACGAGTACGCGCGGCACGAGCGCCGCCGGGGCCACCGCCACGCGTACACCGAGCTGCCGGGCGAACGGACCGCGCTGGTCGTGGTCGACATGGTGCGCTTCTTCGTGGCGGGCAGCGGGTTCGGGCTGGGCATCGTGCCGCAGGTGCAGGCCCTCGCGCACGGGACGCGGTCGGCGGGCGGCACCGTGGCCTGGGTCCTGCCGGCCGTGGCGGCGCAGCCGTCCCGCTGGGCGGTGGACTTCTACGGTCCCGAGGTCGCCGAACGCTACCGGCTCGCCGGGGGCACGGGCGCGGTCACGGACCGGTTGTGGCCCGAGCTTGTTCCGGCTCCGGAGGATCCGGTGGTGGAGAAGAACGCCGCTTCCGCGTTCTTCCCGGGACGCTGCCCCCTGCCCGAGGTGCTCGACGACCGCGGTGTGGACACGGTGATCGTGTGCGGTCTGGTGACGAACGTGTGCGTGGAGGCCACCGTGCGGGACGCGGCGACGCTCGGCTACCGCGTGGTCCTGGCGGCCGACGGGTGCGCGACGCGCAGCGACGCCGCCCACAACGCCACCCTTGCGACGGTCTACCGCAGCTTCGGCGACGTCCGTCCCACGGCGGACATCCTCACCCTTCTGGCCGGTCGGCAGGCCTGACGCCGAAGCCTGCCGGGGCGGATATCGGGTGGAGGGAGCCGGGTCGGAAACCTACAGTGACCTGGCACCACGTCGTCGAGCAGGAGCCGTTCATGCGCACGCACTACCCCCGCACCCCCCACCTGCCGTGGTCGCCGGGGACGACGGCGGACGACGTGCGGACCGCGGGACTCGGGGGCTTCGCCGGGCACGAGGTCGTCGTGACCGAGAAGCTCGACGGGGAGAACACCACCCTGTACGCGGACGGCCTGCACGCCCGCTCCCTCGACTCCGCCCACCACCCCTCCCGCGCCTGGGTCAAGGGCCTCCAGAGCAGGATCGGCGCAGGCATACCCGCCGGCCGGCGCGTGTGCGGAGAGAACCTGTACGCGCGGCACTCGATCCCGTACGAGGACCTCGACAGCTGGTTCTACGGGTTCTCCGTGTGGGACGGCGACCAGTGCCTGGACTGGGACCGCACGGTGCACTTCCTGCACGGTCTGGGGGTGCCCGTCCCGCGTGTGCTGTGGCGGGGCGTCTTCGACGAGCGCGCGTTGCGCGCGCTGCGCGTCGACACCGTCCGCCAGGAGGGTTACGTCGTGCGGAAGGCGGACGGCTTCGCCCGAGCGGACTTCGGGCGGTGCGTCGCCAAGTGGGTCCGTGGCGGACACGTGCAGACCGACACGCACTGGATGTACGCCCCCGTCGTGCCGAACGGGCTGGGCCCGCAGGCCGCCCTGTGGGCGGTGCGCTCGGGCGCCGAACCGGATACGGCCGGACTGTCGGCCGCCCTCGGCCTGGAGAGCGGGCCCGAGCGGGAGCCGGGGCCGGGGCCGGTGGCCGGGGCGGCCGCCACCCCGGCTGTGGTTCCGGCTCCGGGCGTCGGCGTCGATCCGGTCGTCGCCGAGGTCACGGGCCGGCTCGACGCACTGGGCCGCACCGGGGACACCCGGCTGGCCGGTGTCCTCGCGGCCGTACTGCACCGCACCCCGCGGGCCCGGGTCGCGGCGCGCCTGGCGGCGGGGCCGCTCGGCATGCCGCTGGCGCGCCGGGTCGCCGACCTGGTGGGGCTGTACCCGCGGCTGCGGCGGCCGTTCCCGGACGAGCTGCGCCGGGCCGGGCTGGTCCGGATGGCCTCCGCGGCCGACCTCGGGGCGCTGCACGCCCTCGCCGCGGCCGCCGGCGGTACGGCGGACGGCGAGGCCCGGGACTGCGTCGAATGGTCGGCGCTGTACGCGCAGGAGGAGGGGCTGTTCGGCCCCGACCCGCTCGGCCCGCTCCGGGCCGGGCTGCGGACGGCCCTGGCGGACCTGGACGCCGACGCGGCGGACCGCTGCTGGGCCGAGGCCCGCGAGGCCTTCGCGCGCGGCGGCATATCCACCCCCGAGGAGGCGGTGGCCGCGACCTGGCGCTGGCGGGACGGCAACCACCCGCGGCTGGTCCAGCTGTGCGGGCCCTCGGGCAGCGGGAAGAGCACGTACGCCCGGAGCCTGCCGGGCGTGGCCGCGTACATCAGTCTCGACGATCTGCGGGCCGCCCGGGGTTCCCGGGCCGACCAGCGCGCCAACGCGGACGTACTGCGCGAAGGCCTGGACCGGCTGGACGCGGCGCTCGCCGCCGGGGGCACCGTCGTCTGGGACGCCACCTCCCTCACCGCGCAGCAGCGGGGGCTGGCCGGCGCGGTCGCCGCCCGCCGCGACGCACTGGTCACCCATGCGGTGGTGCTGGTGGAGGAGGCGGAGCTGCTCCGGCGCAACGCCGTACGCGCCCACCCCGTGCCGCCGCAGGTGCTGGCCTCCCAGCTGCACCGGTTCGACCCGCCCTATCCGGGAGACGGGCAGGCGCACCGCGTCCGGTACATCGGCGCGGGCGGCACCGTCGACGACACCGCCGGAACCCTCGGCGCGACGGACGGGGACCGCTGATGCGCACCAGTGAGCAGCTCTACCACCAGGTCTGCTGGGACCCCCGCTTCGACCCGGCGCGGTTCGTCCTCGGGCTGCACCAGCGCGGGGCGCCGCCGAAGAGGATCCCGCTGCCCGCGTTCGTTCCCGGCGGCGACATTCCCTGGCACCGGGTGCTGTTCGTCGAGGCGGACGGCGAGCTCGTCTGGGACCGGGCCAGCGGCCTCGACGTCATCGACTCCACGCGGGCCGGGCGGGTCCGCACCCCGCGCCTGCTCCGGGCACCGTTCTTCACCGCCCGCACCCCGCACGCCTGGGATCCGGCCGACGGCGCCTGGCGGCCCGCCGGGACTCCCCCGCCGGGCGCGGCAGAGCCGGGGACGGCGACGGGGCCGGGCCGGGTGCGGCTGCTGACCTGGAACACCCTGTGGGATCGGTACGACGCCCCGCACATCGCCACCGCCCGGCGCAGGCCGCTGCTGCTCGCCGCCCTGGAAGCCGCCGACGCCGACGTCATCGCGCTGCAGGAGGTCGAGCCCGAGCTGCTCGGCATGCTGCTGGCGCAGCCGTGGGTGCGGGCCGGGTACACGGTCGGGACCGACCCGGCCGGCAAGGACGTCGACACGAGCGGGCTGCTCCTGCTCAGCCGGCTGCCGGTGGCCGAGGCCGGGCTGCACCTGCTGGGGCCGTACAAGGCCGTCGCGGCGGTGACGGTGCACACGGCCGGCGGGCCGCTCGTCGTGGCCGGAGTCCACCTGACGAGCGACCACACCGAGGGCGGGGCCGAGCTCCGCGGTACCGAACTGGCCCGTATCCAGGAGGGGTTGAGCGGTATCGACGCCGATGTGGCGCTGCTCGGCGACTTCAACGACGGCCGAGGCGGGCCGGAGGGGCCCGCGGCGGCGCTCGGCATGCGGGACGCGTGGACCGAGGTGCACGGGGTGCAGGACTCCACGCCGACGTTCGACCCGGTGGCCAATCCGCTGGCCGCGGTGGGCTCGCTGTCGGGGCGTCCCGGCCGGCTGGACCGCGTCCTGCTCCGGTCGGCGGCCGCGGAGGTGCGGCGGGCGGTACTTCGGGGGGACTCCCCCGCCGCCGACGACGGCCTGTTCGTCTCCGACCACTACGGGGTCGAGGCGGTACTGGACTTCACGGGGGAGGGCGCCGGAGCCGAGGCGGAGGCGGCGTCCGCGGCCGGCACGGCCGCAGGGCGTGCCGTGCTCGGCGTACCGGCGACCGCGCACACGGCCGTGGCGTGGCTGCCCCCGCACCATCCCGAGGTCGAGGAGCTGCGCCGGGACCACGACCCGGCGGCCGACCGCTGGCCCGCGCACGTGAACCTGCTGTTCGGCTTCGTTCCCGAGTCCTCCTTCGAGGAGGCGCTGCCGCTGCTGGCCGAGGCGGCCGCGGCGACGGCCCCGTTCGCGGTGCGGCAGGCGGGCGTGCACAGCTTCGGGCGCCGGGAGGACGCCGTGCTCTGGCTGGACCCGGCCGCCGCCGGCGAGGCACCGTGGCAGGAGCTGCGGCGGGAGCTGGCCGCACGGTTCCCCGGCTGCCGGGGCCGCGGCGAGGGGTACACCCCGCACCTGACGCTCGGCCGCAGCGCGGATCCCCAGCGGGCCGTGGCGGAGTTCACGGCGCGGCTGGGCGGCGCCGGGGCCTCGTTCCCGGCCCGGGTCGGGGAACTGGCGGTGCTGTCGCGGCGCGGGGACGAGCCGATGCGGGTACGGGCGACGGTGGAGCTCGGGACGGGGACGGTGCGCCGGCTGCCGGAGCGGCCTGCCCCGACCCCTGGGTCGGGGCGGGAGCCGACGGACGCCGGGCACGACGCCGATCTCGACCGCGCGGCGCGGACCGTCACCGCCCGCATCGCGCAGGCCCTGGCCGACGGGGTGGTCCACGTCGCCGGCTCCCGCCGCATGGGCTGCGCCCTGCCGGGAGCGGACCTGGACCTGGTCGCGGCACTGCCTGGCACGGTGGACCTCGCGGACGTACGGGCCCGGGTCGCGGCAGCCGTGCCCCGGACCGCGGACCGGATCCGGGAGGTGACGGGCGCCCGGGTGCCGGGGCTGCGGCTGCGCGCCGACGGGCTGGACGTGGACCTGGTGGTCGTCGCCACGGGGGCGGTGGATCCGGCGCAGGCGGTGCAGCGCCGGGCGGCGCTCGGCGAGGCGGCGGCGATCGCGCTGAGCGCGGTCAGCGATGCCGAGGCGGTACGCGGCTTCGTGGGCTCCGACGGGCCCCGGCAGGCGGCCTTCGCGGAGCTGGCCCGGCAGGTGAAGGCCTGGGCCCGGATCCGCGGCCTGGACTCGGCGCCGTTCGGCGGGCTGCCGGGACTGGCCTGGGCGGTCCTGGCGGCGCGGACGGTCCGCGACGCCGATGACCTGGACCCCGCGGCCCTGCTCCGGACCTTCTTCGGGACCTGGGCCGCCTGGGACTGGCGCACGCCGGTCGCCCTGACCCCGCTGGCGCACGCGAAGCCGACCCCGGCCTCGGATCCAGGCCCGGACCCGGTCACGGTTCTCACCCCGTCCTCCCCGGTCCGCAGCTGCACGTCCCAGGTGGGCCCCGGCCTGGGCGACCTGCTCGGCCAGGAGCTGTACCGGGCCTGGGAGCTCCTGGAGTCCGGCACCGAGCCCGGGGAGGCGCAGGCCGGGCTCCTGAGCCCGCCGCCGCTGCACCGCCGGCACGCCGCCTGGGCCGTGGTGACCGTACGGGGCGACGGTCCGCGGGAGTTCGAGGAGTCGCTGGGCCGGGCCCGGGGCCGGATGCGGGCCCTGCTCGGCGCCCTCGCCGAGGCGGGGGTCCGGGACGTGCACGCCTGGCCGCGCCCCTTCACGGCGTCCCCGGTGTCGGCGCGGTACGCGATCGGCCTCGGCAGCCGCCCCCCGGACGCGGACCGCCTCAGCGCCCTGACGGCCCCCTGGTGCGCCGCCCTTGCGGGAGTCACCGTCGACCGGGCCGCCTGCGGCTCCGTCCCCACCCTCCCCTGAGGCCCCGGGGCCGTGCTCCGGGGCGGGGCGCGGGGTCGCGGCAGGTGGTCGGGGGTCAGTCGGACCGGTGGGTCACAGCGTGATGATGATCTTGCCTGCGGTGTGGCCCTGCTGGTTGAGTTCGAAGGCCGCGGCGAGCTCCGCCAGGGGGAAGGTCTCGGCCACCGTGACCTTCAGTCGGCCGCTGTCCGCGAGTCGGCCCAGCTCGGCGAGGTCGCCGCCGTCGGGCCGCACCCACATCCACTGGCCGCCCGCGCCCAGTACCGTGTGGTCAGCGATGGAGGCGTGGCGGCCGTCCTGTGCCAGGACCGCCGTGGTGACGTCCAGCACGCCGCCGACGAAGTCCGCTCCCACCGTGACACCGTCGGGGACGAGCCCCCGGACGCGGTCCACCAGGCCCTCGCCGTACTCGACGGGCTCGCAGCCGAGCTCGCGCAGCCGGTCGTGGTTGCGCGGGGACGCGGTGCCGATGACCCGGGCGCCCAGCGCCCGGGCGATCTGCACGCCGAAGGATCCGACGCCGCCCGCGGCACCGTGGATGAGGACGGTGTCGCCCTCCCCCGTGCCGAGCCGTGTGAGCAGCTGGTACGCGGTCAGCCCGGCCAGCGGCAGCCCGGCGGCCTCCTCCCAGCCGAGGGAGGCGGGCTTGGCCGCGAGGGCCCGCACGGGGACGCTGACGTACTCGGCGAAGGTCCCGCCGTGCACACAGTCCTTGCGGGCGTACGCCATCACCTCGTCGCCGACCGCGAACTCGGGGACGTCGATCCCGACCCGCTCGACCGTCCCGGAGACGTCCCAGCCGGGCACCACCGGGAACAGGACGTCCATCAGGCCGTCGAGACCGCCCGCCATGATCTTCCAGTCGACGGGGTTGACCCCCGCGCACCGGACCTTGACGAGGACTTCGCCGGGAGCGACCTTCGGCAGCGGCAGCCGGGTCTCGGAGAGCACCTCCGTCCCGCCGTACCTGTCGTACGCCATCGCCCGCATGGTGTCCTGGGACATGTGTCTGTCCGACCTCTCCGTGAGCCCGTAGCCGGCCTCGATCTGTGGAACCGTCGGTTCCTCATCCCACCACGAAAGGCCGCTCCCACCCCGTCAGGCCACGCCACGCCCCGCGCCCGGTGTCACTCGTACTCGGTGCCGCCCTTGCGCGTCAGGTACGCCGGGCTGACCGCCTTGGCGATGGCCCGGCCGCCGACGACCGGGCTGTACCGTTCGACGGCCGGGCGGATGACGACGCCCTCCCGCAGGTGGACCTCCCGCCCCGACACCGTCTCGCGGCCGCTCGCCCGCTCCAGCACCGTGTCCAGGTCGTAGGGTCCCTCGTACAGCCGTGGAACGAGCGGCAGCTCGCCGTCCGCGAGGAGCTCCGCCGGGTCCAGCCAGCGCACCTGCCCGTCGATCTCGGCCGACACGTCGAAGACGGCGTACCCGGGAGGCGCGTCGGCGGTGCGCGCGTCCGTCCCGTACGCCAGGTCCTGGACGCCCGCCCCGTACACCTCGCCGAAGACGCCGATCCGGGTCGCGCCCAGCCGGTCGGCCAGCTTCGCCGCGACCTCGGGGACGCCGTGGCCCCGGACGGCCCGCCAGTACAGGTTGCGCACGTCCTCCTTGAGGGCCAGGCCCTTGGCCCCGAAGCCCTTGGAGGAGACGAGGACGCGCCCGCCGTCGACGAGGTACGTCATCAGGCAGGCGGTGCCGTGCAGTTTCTCCGTGAGGACGACCGGCTCGCCGGGCTCGAAGATGTGCGGGTAGCGCTGCAGGTTCTCGATGTCGACCCACGGCAGCAGATCGGCGGCGGCCTCCACGTCTCCGCTCATGGTGGTGGGGACCGGCGGCGCCCATTTGGTGATGCCGAGCAGCTCCGCGAAGTCCGTGCCCTCCTCGGCGGCCCGCGCCAGGTCCACGCCGGCCAGCGCCCGCGGCCGGCAGACCAGGCCCTGCGAGAGTTCGCCGCGCAGCCGGACCGCCTTGACCCGGTCGGCACCGGACCCCGCGAGCCGGCCGGTCAGGCCGAGCTCCTCGATCAAGGCGGCGGGCAGCACGGCCTGTTCGGGTATGTACAGCGCGAACTCGCCGGTGTGGTAGGCGCCCTTGGCGACGACGGCTCGGTAGAGGCCCACCTGGGCCAGTTCCAGCGCATCGGCGTTGGGGTGCTCGTGGACGGTCAGCTCTTCGACGGTGACGCGCAAAGTGGACATGGGCGGCTCCTCGGACTGAGGCGAACAGGACACCGCCCACTTTCCGTTGGGGCATTTCCGCTGGTCCAGCGGAATTGGCGCTGCTAACCTGCGCAGCCCTCGCCCGGTCGGACGGGTGCTGCGTCAGCCTCCCAACGCGGCCCGGGTGGCCGGTCCGTAGACGCCCGCCGGGTCGCCCTTGACGTCCCGGTCGCGCTGGAGCTGGGCGACACCGCGCTTTGTCTGGCCGTCGTAGACGCCCGAGACGTGCACGTACGTGAAACCCTGCCCGTACAGGAGCCGTTGCAGGGCGGTCACGTCCGGCCCGCGGTCGCCCATGCGCAGCGTGTCGCGCTGCCCCGGCTGCGTGGCCGCCGACGCGCTGGGCGAGGGCGGCGGCTTCTCCGAGGGGTTCGCGGACGCGCTGGGCGAGGCCGACGGGGTCGCGGCGTCGCGTGCCGACGTGGTCGGCGAGGGGCTGCCGCCGGCACCGGGATTGCTGCCCGGGAGCTCCGGGACGGACAGGTCGGGCCGCTGTGTGGGGTGGTCGTCGTCGGATCCGGAGTCGCCCGGCCACAGCGCCAGGACACCGGCCGCGCCGAGCAGCAGCAGGGAGCCCACCGCCCACGGGATCCGGCTGCCGCGGTCCCGGCGGCAGTCGTCCGGGCGCCCGTGGGGGGTGTGCCGGCGGCCGGACCGCGCGGCCCCGGGTGCCGTGGCGGCCTCGGGTGCCGGGTCGGCCTCGGGCTCCCGGTGGCCGTGCGCGGACCAGGAGGCGTCGAACGCGGCGGCGGCCTGCCCGGGCTCCGGCCACGGTCCGGCCTCCGGCCAGGCAGGCGGGGCCGCGGGGGCCGGACCGTGG
>NZ_JACBGN010000292.1 GCF_013401435.1 Streptomyces sp. BR123 | reverse complement strand
GTCTGGTGCAGCGGGGTCCAGGCCGGGTCGGGGGCGATGGAGCCGGTCCGGATCGCGGTGACGGGGCGCCAGCGGGTGTGGGCGTACTTGCTGTCGGAGGTGGCGATCTGCGTGTCGACCAGGGCGGCGTGGTAGAGGGCGACCAGCTCCGCCCGGCCGGCGGCCGAGCGGTGCGAGCGGGTCACGGCCACCCGCAGCGGCTCGGTGTAGAGGGTCAGCGAGGAGCCGTACCAGAACTCGGCGGTCTCGGTCTGGCGCGGGGTGCGCACGGTGCTGTCGGCCTTCCCGTAGGCCCGCACCTCGGCCAGGTCGGCCCGGTAGCGCCGGGAGTCGAGCGCGGGCGGCGGGCCGAGCCGGTACTGGGACGGGGAGTCCAGCAGGAAGGGCTTCGCGACACGGTTGCCGTACTGGACGGCGGGGGCGTACCCGTCGGGTGTCGGCTGCCACGCTCCGGGCGCGGCGGACGGCACGGCGAAGGAGGCGTTCACGGACTCCGGGTCGAGTCCGTCGCCCTCGCGCTCGGCGAGCGCGGCCCGCGCCTGGCGGGCCCCGGCGGCGACGCCCCGGGATTCGGCGGGGCCGTCGGGGATCCGGTCGAGGGTGGCGGCGAGGGCGGCGTCGAGCCGGGGAGCGTGGGCGGGGGCGAGGGAGACCAGGGCGTCGTGGACGGCGGAGGCGACCGCGGCGTCCTGGAAGGCGGCCCGGTCGCGGCCGGCGGGGGCCTCCCGGGCGGCCCGGGCGGCGGCGAGCCAGCTGATCGCCCAGGTGCGACTGTTGGTGATCTGGGTCGGCGCCCCCGCGGCGGCGACGGTCTGCACGGTGGTGTCGTACCACGCGCTGACGACGGCCCCGCCGCCGTCAGCGACCGGGGCCGGGGCGGCCTGGGCGGCCGGGACGGCGGCCGTGGCGGCCAGCGCCAGAGCGGCGCCGAGGGACAGCAGGGCAGAGCGGGACGGCTTCACGGACACTCCTGGTTGAGGACGACACGGCGACCGGCAATGCGCCCCGACGCTAACCATCCGTCACAGAGCGGCACAACGGCCGCAATCCGCCACCCCGGTTCCGAAAGAAGACCTTCGCCCCGCCGCCCCACCCACGCCGCACGACGGTCCGCCCGGCACCGGCTCGGTCCGTGAGGGTGCTCCCGGCCCTCTCCCGCCCGGGCCTGCGCCCGCCCGAAGGCCGCGAAGGCCGGCCGCCCGTCCACCTCGGCGGTGAACGGCCAGGGGTTGCGCCGGATGCGCCGGATGCGCCGCTGCTCCAGGGAGGGGCCGGAGCCTTCCCGGCCGGGTCGCACGTCGCTCACGACGGCCCCGTGTTCCGCAGAGGCCGAGCCCCCGCCCGGAAGTCTTCAGTTCGGGCGGGGGCTCATGGTCGAGTCCGGTGCGAGCGGCTTCCGTCAGGGCCGCGGCAGGCGTCAGTAGACGCTGACCCCGTAGGCGTTCAGGGCCTCGACGACCGGCTGGAAGAAGGTCGTCCCGCCCGTGGTGCAGTTGCCGCTGCCACCGGAGGTGAGGCCGACGGCACGGGTGCCGGAGTAGAGCGGGCCGCCGCTGTCGCCCGGTTCGGCGCAGACGTTGGTGCGGATCATGCCGTAGACGATGTCGCCGCCGCCGTAGTTCACGGTGGCGTTGAGGCCGGTCACGGACCCGCTGTGGGTGCCGGTGGTGGAACCGCGCCGGGTCACGGACATGCCGACGGTGGCGTTGACGGCGCTGGTGATGTCCTGGCTGCCGACGGTTCCGGGGCGGGCGAGGGAGGCGTTGTCGTGTCGGACCAGGCCGTAGTCGTTGTTCGGGAAGCTGGAGCCCACGGTCGGGCCGATCGCCGTGGTGCGCGAGGAGTTCGTCCACCAGGTGCCCGCGCCGTCGGTGCAGTGGCCGGCGGTCAGCATGTAGTAGGTGCTGCCGCTTCGCACGTTGAAGCCGAGCGAGCAGCGCCAGCTCGACGCGTACACCGCGTCGCCGCCGGAGATCAGCTTGCTCAGGGTGCCGGGGATGCGCTCGATGCGCAGGGCGGCGGCGTCGTCTCCGGCTTCCGTGCGGATCCTGGCGAGGTCCGCCGCGGTGACGGTGGAGTCGGCGGCGACCACCAGGGTCCCGTTGGCAGGGTCGGTGTACCAGGCGGTTCCGGCGACGTCGGCGCGCTCGACGGCGGCGCCGGCCGAGGCGAGCCGGGCCGCGCTGAAGCCGTCGTCGGCGTTCGCGACGGTGGGGGCGGCGAGCCCGGCGACGGCAGCCAGGCCGGCGGCCACCGCCAGCAGACGGGTACGGGTGATGCTCTTGATCCTCACTTCTCGTCCTCCCGGGAGGGATCGGGGGCCCGGCGGACGTGGGGGAGCCGGGGCCCGTGAGGCGCAGCCGGGGGTACGGCGGGCGCACTGGTTTTCGTCGTGCCCCTGACAACCTCCCGGACAGTCGCTGTCGGGAGTGTCGTGGCACCGGTCTCGGGCTGGCAAGGGCATCTTTCGGCCTCCGTCCGCCCGCCGCCGGGCCGTCGCGGGAGCGTCTGCGACTTCGTTCATGCCGCTCAGCCCTTCCACACCGGCCCCGGCGGGAACCGCGCTGTAGGCCGTCCGGGCCTGCACCCGCCTGCACGCACGACGCCTGACGGCGGATCGGCGGCCCGCCGCACCGCGCGGCCCGCCTCCGCCTCCCCGGCGTTCCCCGCCTCTCCCGTCTCCCCGGCCCACCGGGTCTCCCGGCTCGCCGAGCCTCCCCGTCCTCCCGGCCGTACCGGCCCTTCCAGCCGTCCCGGTCTCCCGGTTCTTGCGGTTCTTACGGGTCAGCTGCAGCCGCAGTCGCAGTTGCAGTCGCAGCAGCCGCCACCACCACCGGCGTCACCGCCGCCGCCGCTGCTGCTGCTGCAGCTCCGGCAGCAGCTGCAGTCGCAGCACTCGCAGGCGTCGCACCACGGGTCCCGCTTCTTCCGGGACCACGGGCCCTCGTGGTCCGTGCAGCACAATTGGCAGGTGCAGAACAGCCCCACGGCCACCGCGCAGCCTGCGAGCAGCCCGCGCCGCGGCTTCTGCGGCGGCATACCGGGACCGCCCGGGCCCATGGGCGGCGGCATACCGGGACCGCCCGGGCCGCCCGGGCCCCCGCCGTACGGGCCGCCGCCGTACGGGCCGCCGCCGTAAGGGCCCCCACCGGGCGGGTTCCCCCCGTACGGGTTGCCGCCGTGGGGGCCGTGACCCCCGTACGGGTTGCCGCCGGGCGGGCCGTAGCCCTGCGGCGGCGCTCCGAAGCCGCCCTGCCCGGCCGCGTTCACGGCCGTGTGGCGGCAGGAGCCGGTGCCGAAGGCCCGGTCCACCGAGGTCCGCAGCTCGTGCACCAGCAGCCGGTGGGCCAGGCCGCCGTCCACGAACTCGACCTCCTGCAGGGCGAGCCGGATGCCGTGGAGGGCGTCGTCGCACAGCCGCCGGGCCTCGGCGAGCGGGGTCCCGGTCGCGGTCAGGGGGTTCCAGGCGCCCTTCTCGGCGTCCGCGGCCTGGTCCTCGACGGCGTCCAGCAGGTGCGCGAGCCGGCCGAAGTACCGTCCGGCCTCGGCGAGCGGGGCGGCGTTGCCCGGGCGTCCGGCCAGCGAAGCGGTGTGGGCGAAAGCGGCGGCCGTCGCGGTCTCCGTGGGCTCGGTCACCACGAGCACCGGGGTGCCCGTGCCGGCCAGCGCCTCGATGTCCGTCTGCCGGTCCACGGCGTCGAGGAGGACCGCGGTGTCGAAGCCGAGCGAGGCGCCGGTGCGGGCGCCCGCGCGGTCCCAGCCGCGGGCCACCCGGCGCGCGGCGGCAGCGATCGGGGCGCGGGCCAACAGCCCGTCCCGGTCGGCCACGTGGTCCCGCACCTTCGCCGAGGCGAGTACGAGCGAGACCGCGGCCGCGAGCCGCGCACCCTCGCCGTTGGCCACGGCGGCCGTGCGCATGCCGCGCAGCGGGCAGGGGCCGGCGGTGCGGCGGGCGCCGGGGGCGGGACCGGACTGAGCCTCCGTCAGGACGGATATGAGCAGCCCGTCGTAGTTGGTCACGATCCGGGCGAACTGTCCGTGATCTCCGCGAAGTGCCAGGCAGAGCCCGCAGAGATGGGCCGTCCACTCCGTCTTGAAGCGCTCCCCGAGCCGGTGCGCACACGGTCTGACAATGCCGAACAAATCAGGTCCCCCGAGTGTCAATCGCTTGCGAGAGGGGCATCGTACCGAGCCGGACCGGTCACCCGTCCGCCCCTGCCGCCCACCCGGACGGCGGCATTCGTCGTATTTTCACTCAGTCAGCAGTCGGGCCGGTCACGATGCTGACGGTGCAACGGATGTTCTGCACCAGTACCGTCACGAAAACCCTGCGCGGCGGCTATCCACTTGGCGCGTTGTCAGCATCATGGACGACCATAGGGACAGCGACAGCGGAGAGAAACAGACTGACCGCGGTGAGAGAGGAGGCGTCCATGGGTTCGGTACGCAAGGCGAGCGCTTGGCTGGGTCTCGTGGAGGACAGCGACGACGAGCGCTACTACGACGACGACTACGCGGAAGCCCCGCACGGTTCCGTCGCGGGACCGGGCGACCAGTGGGTCACCGACCCCCGGGTGAGGGTGGCGTCGGAGTCGGCCGTCGAGCAGGGCCGCCGGATCGCCACGGTCACGCCGGACGGCTTCCGCGACGCGCGCGCCATCGGCGAGCTGTTCCGCGAGGGCGTCCCGGTGATCGTGAACCTCTCGCTGATGGACCCGGCCGACGCCAAGCGCGTGGTCGACTTCGCGGCCGGCCTCACCTTCGGCCTGCGCGGTTCAATCGAACGGGTGGCAACCAGGGTCTTCCTGCTGACCCCGGCCGACACCCAGATCGTGAGCGGCGAGTCCGGCGGCCGGTCCCGCGACTTCTTCAACCAGAACTGAGGCAGGGCCTCACCGGAAGGCGTCGAGCCCGGTGAGCGCCTTGCCCAGCACCAGCTGGTGCATCTCCACGGTGCCCTCATAGGTGAGCACCGACTCCAGGTTGGTGGCGTGCCGCATGACGGGGTACTCGAGCGAGATCCCGTTGGCACCGAGGATCGTCCGCGCGGTGCGGCAGATGTCGATGGCCTCGCGGACGTTGTTGAGCTTGCCGAAGCTGATCTGTTCCGGCCGCAGGGTTCCGGCGTCCATACGGCGGCCGAGGTGGTGGGCGAGCAGGATGCCCTTGTGGAGCTCCAGCGCCATGTCGGCGAGCTTGGCCTGGGTGAGCTGGAAGCCGCCGATCGGCCGGCCGAACTGCTCCCGCGTCCGCGCGTAGTCGAGCGCGGCCTCGAAACTGGCGCGCGCCGCGCCCATCGATCCCCAGACGATCCCGTACCGCGCGTGGCTGAGACAGCCCAGCGGCCCCTTGAGCCCCGTGACCCCCGGCAGCACCGCGTCGGCGGGCAGCCGTACGTCGTCCATGACCAGCTCGCTGGTGACCGAGGCGCGCAGCGACCACTTGTGCTTGATCTCGGGCGCCGAGAAGCCCACCGAGTCGGCGGGCACGGCGAAGCCGCGGATCCCCTCGTCGGTCTGCGCCCAGACCACCGCCACCGCAGCCACGGACCCGTTGGTGATCCACATCTTGCGGCCGTTCAGGATCCAGTCGGAGCCGTCGCGCTTGGCGTACGTGCGCATGGCCGCGGGGTCGGAGCCGATGTCGGGTTCGGTCAGCCCGAAGCAGCCGATCAGCTCGCCGGCCGCCATGCCGGGGAGCCAGCGCTGCTTCTGCTCCTCCGAGCCGTACTTCCAGATCGCGTACATGGCGAGGGAGCCCTGGACGGAGACCAGCGAGCGGATCCCGGAGTCGGCGGCCTCCAGCTCCAGGCAGGCGAGCCCGTACTGCACGGCGGTGGCGCCGGCGCAGCCGTACCCCTGCAGGGACATGCCGAGGGCCCCGAGGGAGCCGAGCTCGCGGGCCAGCTCGCGGATCACCGGCAGCTCGCCGGTCTCGTACCACTCGGCGATGTGCGGGAGGACGCGGTCGGCGGCCCAGCCGCGGACGGTGTCGCGGATGGCGAGGTCCTCGGGGCTGAGGAGCTCGTCGAGCCCGAGCGGATCGGTGGGTACGAAGGACACGGGGCCTCCCGGCGGGCCAGAGGGTAAACCTAGCGGTGCAAGTTTGACCTCGCCGCCGCTCCCGGTCCACCCCCGGCCGGGCCGGCGAAGGCGTCACGGCCGGTACGCGCCGGGCCGGGGATCCGCGGGCTCTCGCCCGCCGGTGCGGCCGCGGTCCGGGCGGGACGGCCGGCGGGCCCGGCGCCCGGCTCCGCGGGCGGGTCCGTCTTCGCGGCGCCGTCGGTACCGGCGTCGTCGTCTGCGGCGCCGGCGTCGTCGCGGGCGTCGGTGCATTCCATGACCCGCGGCAGCTTCAGCGCCATCACGGCCCCCGCGAGCAGCAGGGCGGCGCTGACCGCCAGCGTGAGGTGCAGGCCCTGTACGAACGAGTGGCGTGCCGCGTCGACCAGCGACTCTCCCGCGGCGCCGCCCAGCTGTCCGGCGATCTGGTAGGCCTCGCCGAGGGAGTTCGCGGCGCCCTTGGCGTCCTCGGGCGACACGCCGGGCACGTCCAGCAGCCCCGGCGCGTAGGCGGCGTTCATGACGCTGCCGAGCAGGGCGATGCCCATGCCCGCGCCCAGCTGGTACGAGGTCTCGCCTATGGAGGCCGCCCCGCCCGCCGTCTCCGCGGGCGCCTCGCTCAGCATCGACTCGTACGCGGCGAAGAGGGTGGTCTGGAGCCCGAAGCCGAGCAGGACGAACCCGACGGTGAGCAGGACGGGCCGGTCGTGCTCTCCCATGAGCGTCAGCAGCAGCACGGCGAAGGCGGTGAGCACGAAGCCCAGCGACACCATCGTGCGCGGCCCGATCCGGGCCAGGGTGTACGAGCCGGTGGCCCCGGCGGCCATGGCCGCGAAGGTCAGCGGCAGCAGGCGCAGCCCGGTCTCCAGGGGGCTCAGTTCGAGCACGAGCTGGAGGTACTGGACGGCGAGGAGCTCCAGGCCGACCAGGGCCAGCATGGCGAGCACGATGCAGCCGACGGAGGTGGAGAAGGCGGCGCGCGCGAACATCCGCATGTCGATCAGCGGGTGCGCACGGCGCTTCTGCCGGCGGGTGAACAGGACGAGCAGGACCACGCCGAGAAGCAGCGGCAGCAGCGATTCGGCGTCGAGGAGCCGTCGCTCGGCACCGAGCCGCTTGACCCCGAGGACCACGCCGAGCACACCGCCCGCGGCCATCAGCGCGCCGACCACGTCCCACGGCCCGTCGGCGGCGCCCTTGGACTCGGGCAGCAGCCAGCGCCCGAGCGGCAGGATCAGGGCCATGAGCGGGATGTTGATCAGGAAGACCGAGCCCCACCAGAAGTGCTCGATGAGGAAGCCGCCGAGGACCGGGCCGCTGGCCGCGCCGATCGCGGCGACGGCGGTCCAGATGCCGATGGCCAGGGCCCGCTCGCGGCGGTCGGGAAAGACCTGGCGCAGGATCGACAGGGTGGCCGGCATGATCATCGCGCCGCCGACGCCGAGCAGGGCGCGGGCGACGATGAGGACCTGGGCGTGGTCGGCGAAGGCGGCGAGGGCGGAGGCCGCGCCGAAGAGGGTGTAGCCGAACAGGAGTATCCGGCGGCGTCCGATCCGGTCGCCGAGGGTGCCGAAGAGGATCAGCAGCGCGGCGCACACCAGCGGGTACGCGTCGACGATCCACAGGAGCTCCACGGAGCCGGGGCGCAGGTCCTCGGTGACGGAGGGGACGGCGACGTGCAGGATCGTCGCGTCGAGCGCGACGAGGACCAGGCTGACGCACAGGACCGCGAGGACGACCCAGCGGTTGGTCCCGCCGGATGCCGCGCGCAGCCGCGCCCCGAGGGGCGCGCGGTCGGCGGCGCCGCCGGGGGTGTGTCTGCTGTCGGCGGTCCTGCGGTCGGCCGCGTTGGTCCCCGACATGCATGTACCTCCCAGATGAATCGCTCGCACTCGGCGGACCAGCGTCTCGGCGGAGCCGCCGTGGTGTGCACGGGGCGGCGTCCTACGGGGTCCGGCATCGACATGCGAGTGAACGGTCAGCGTACGCGAGTCCGCTTGTGCGGCACGTGGTCAAGCTCTCATCGCGGCGGCGGCCGCGGTGTGGTGTACGCCACTCGCCCCACCCGACCCCTCCTCACCCTTCCTCCGCGTACACGCCCGGTCACGGCACGTGGTTCTGCCCCGCGGGCGGCCGGGGGCGCCACCGATAATCATGCCTGTGAAAGATCATGCTTTTCGCCGGGCCGCGCCCGCTCTGGCCGTCTTCGCGGCGGTCCGGCTGCTCGGGCTGGGCGTGCTGGCGGCGTGGGGGGCGGCGGCGGGCAGCAGCCCGCACACGCTGCTGTCCGCGCGCTGGGATTCCCTCTGGTACGCCCGCATCGCCGCCGAGGGGTACGGCTACGAGGTGGTCCTGCCGGGCGGGGCCGTCCACTCGAACCTGGCGTTCTTCCCGCTGCTGCCCTGGCTGGAGCGGCCGGTCTCGGCGGTGACGGGGCTGGGGTACGGCTCGGCGGGCCTGGTGGTCTCGGCGGTGGCGGGGCTCGCCGCGGCCTGGGGGATCTTCGCGGTCACCGACCTGGTGTGCGCCCGGCGGGAGCTCGGTGTCGACGGGCGCCGGGCGGGGGTGTTCGCGGCGGGGATCTGGGCCGCGCTGCCCGTCGGCATCGTGCAGTCCATGGCGTACAGCGAGTCGCTGTTCACGGCGCTGGCCGCCTGGGCGCTGTACGCGGCCCTGCGCGGCCGGTGGCCGGCGGCCGGACTGCTCGCGGCGGGGGCGGGGCTGACCCGCCCGGTCGGTGCCGCGGTGGTCGCGGCGGTGTGGGTGGCGCTCGCCCTGGCCTGGCGGCGCGGCGAGCGGTCCTGGCGGATGGCGGTGGGGGC
>NZ_JACBGN010000291.1 GCF_013401435.1 Streptomyces sp. BR123 | reverse complement strand
TTCCACTACGGGGCATGACGGCCGCGCCTCTGCCATGCCCGCCCGCCCTCCGCCGCCCTGCCGTGGAAGGCGCCGGGAACGAAGACACGGGCGAACAGGCAACAGCCGATAACTGCATGGAGAACGCGGTCCTTTCCGGAGCACCGGAATGATCGTTTACATCTCAGGAACGACAGCCGAAACCAACAGGTCACGGGCTGTACGCAATCTCTGACGGCGCCTTTCCGGCACCCCCCCCAGCGCGGACGAACGCGCGAGCGCCCCCTCCTCCCTCACCTCCCCCTCGCTTCCCGAAGAAGAGGACAGCAGGAATGATGCATGAGCCCTCCTACGCCGAGCGGATCCGGTACAGGCAGCTCCAGGACACCGCTTACCAGGCCGGCGAGGACGCCGTGGCCAACCTCCAGGCCGCTCTCGCCCTCGCCGGTCTGGTGCTCCCTTCCCTTGCCAACGACGGTCCCGTGGGCTGCCGCGGATTCGTCCGGCTCGGCGGATGCGGCGTGGCGCTCGCCAACCAGCTCGCCGAGGTGATCGCTGCCGGCGCCCGCGCCCTGCAGGATCAGCCGCAGCGCTGATCCTGCCACCAGCGACAGAACCAGGAGGTTCTTGCATGCACACCTGGCGAGGCTCTTCCCCTTCGCCGACACCGCAGGACGCGCTCGACCCCTACCGGTTCCCCGGGGCGCGGGACTTCGAGGACTACGAGACCGCTGCCGCCCGTACGCCGGCCCCCGGACCGCTTCCGGATCCGCCGCGGGACCGCGAGGGGCGGCCGACGGGCCGGGTCGGCGCGGTGCACCGCCGCCGCCTCGAACTGCACGCGGCACTGACCGCGGCCGGCATCCCGCCGCTCGCCGGCGACCTGCATGCCATCGAAGTCCTTTCCGCCCTCGACGACGCGGCCAACGCGACGGTCCAGCGCTGGATCGCGGGCACCCGCCCGCCCGGCCCGTGAGCACGCCCCACTCCGCCTGAGCACATGGCAGGACCCGGCCGAGGTGATCGACGGCGAACCCCGGCCGGGCCCTGCATGCCTGGGCGTGACGGCGTGACGACGTGGCAGCGTGACGACGTCACGACGCGGCCGCGCCGCCTCGGTCAGCGCTCGTCGTCGCGCATCTCGTCCTCGTCCCGTCGGCGCGTCATCTCCTCCTGGCGGCGCCTGAGCTCCTCGGGGCTCTTGCCCCGGCCGCCTTCTCCGCTCCCCGACTGGGTGGGGTCCTGCCCACTGCGATCCATGTGCTGCTGCTCCTCGCGGCCCTTGCCCGGCTTCTGGCGCTTGTTCTGCATACCGCCCATGACGGCGACTCCTCACGACGAATGGTTTTCCTCCTGGCCCACGGTGACACGCAACGTGACACCACGCATCACGGGCATCACGCGCTGTAGTGGAGGGGTGGCGCTAGTCTGCGGTCAGCGCGCCCGGACCCGGGCGCGGCGATCACCGCCACCCGCCATGCCCTGGAGGAAGAGATGCCCAGCCCGCAGCAGCCCTTCGGTACGGTCGTCAGCGCCAACGGCGTCAACCTGCGCAGGTATCCCAGCACCGATTCCGCCATCTCCGGAACCCTGACCCACGGTGCGGAGATCGGCCTCATGAGCAAGGTCCACGCCCAGGACATCGACGGCAACAGCATCTGGTACCTGCTGCGGGACAGGCCCGTCTGGGTTTCGGCCCGGCACGTCGACAACACCGGACAGGTCCCCCTCTCCAAGGACGTGGAACCCCCGCACCCCGAGGGCTGAGGAGTACGGGGAGGCCCCGGCACGCGGGTCACTCCCCCGGCCGCTCCCTCCGGCCGGCCCCCTGATACGGGGTCAGGGTCGTTTCGGGGTGGGCCCCGGGGGGTCCCCGTCGTATCGGGTGGGCAGGTCGAACAGGATCGAACCGTCCTGTTCCACCGCCCGCCCAGTGGAGATGTGCCGTGCGTCGTTGCTCCGCCCTTCCCCTCCCCCTCGCCCTCGCCGCAGCCGTGGTGTTCTGCGCCGTCACCCCCGCGCAGGCCGCCGGCGCCGGGCCCGGCACGGGCCTGGACCCCGCCGCACTGCGTGAGGCGATCGCCGTACGGCCGGACGACGGCGCCGCCGGTGTCGTGGCGGAGGTCCACAAGGACGGGCAGATGTGGCGCGGCACGTCAGGCGACGTCGTCACGGGCAAGCGCATCAGCCCCGATGCCCACTTCCGGATCGGCAGCATCACCAAGCCCATGGAGGCGGTGATCCTGCTCCAGCTGTCCGCCGAGGGGCGGCTCGACCTGGACCGGAGCGTCCAGCACTATCTGCCCGGACTGCTGCCGGAGGACCGGTTCACGGAGCCGGTCAGCGTACGGCAGCTGCTGAACCACACCAGCGGCCTGCCCCGGGACTTCGAGGGCGCGCCCGCCTCGTCCCCGGACGAGGACATCGAGCGCCGGCTCGACTACCTCACCTTCGACGAGGTGATCCGGCAGACGCTCCGCCCGGAGGGCAGGCCGGCTCCGGGTCCGCGCTTCCGTCCCGGCACCCGGCAGGAGTACAACTCCTTCGGCTACCGCGTCGCCGGCAGGCTCATCGAGGTGATCACCGGGCACCCGTACCGGTACGAGGTGACGACCCGCATCCTGAAGCCGCTGAAGATGCGGGACACCAAGCCCGCCGCGCCGGGCCGCAGCACGCCCGTACCGCGGCCGTACCTGCCCGGCTACCAGCCGAGGAGCAGTGGCGAACTGGTCGACGTCAACGTGCAGGGCGGTCTGCCCGCGAGCATGACCTCCACCGCGGCCGACCTGGACCGGTTCGTCACCGGCCTGTTCGGCGGGCGGCTGCTGCGGCCGGAACAGGCCGCGGAGTTGTTCGCCCTTCCGAAGGGCGCCGACGGCAAGCCGCTGCCGTACGCCGACACCTCCAACTGCAACACCGGCCCCGGCAAGGGCACGGCCTGCTTCAGCGTCGGCCTGATGTCCGTGCCGCTGCCGGACGGCTCGGTCCTGTGGGGCAAGACGGGTTCCGATCCGGGATACCGGAGCGGTGTCTTCGCCTCGCGCGACCTGAGCCGGCGCGCGGTCTACGCGCTGGGCACCGCGTCCTCCGCCGAGGGCGCCCCGGCGGTGGCCCAGCGCCTGGCCGTGGCCGCGTTCGGTAACTGACGGCCCGGCAGTCGGGCGGTCAGGCGGTCAGGCGGTCAGGCGGTCAGGCGGTCAGGCGGTCAGGCGGTCAGGCGGTCAGGCGACCCAGGCAGAGGTGAGGGCCTGGACCGCGGAGCCGTCGACGTCGGCGAGCTTGGTGCCGACGAAGCCGCGGGCCCAGTCGGTGGTCTGGATCCGGAAGGCGGGCCGGTCGGCGGTCAGGGCCTCCATGACCGCCTCCGCCGCACCGGCCGGGGTCTGGGCGGCGCCGTCCAGGAACTGCGCGACGGTGCGCTCGACGTAGCGGCGCAGCGCGTCGGAGTACGGGCCGGCGTCGATGTCGGCCTCGATGTCGAAGCCGATGTTGTTCACGAACTCCGTGGACACGGCGCCGGGTTCGATGACGGACACGGTGACGCCGAGGGTGCGGGCGACGGGGGCCAGGCTCTCCATGTACCCCTCGACCGCGAACTTGGCGGCGCAGTAGGCCTCGTTGAACGGCTGGCCGACGACGCCGCCGACGCTGGTGACGGTGACCAGGCGGCCGCCGCCGGCGCGCAGGTGCGGGAGCGCGGCCTTGGAGACGTTCAGCACGCCGAAGAAGTTGACCTCCATGACCTTGCGGACGTCGGCGACGGAGTCGTTCTCCAGGGTGCCGACGTGACCGGCGCCCGCGTTGTTGACGACGGCGTCCAGTCGGCCGTAGTCAGCGATCACGCCGGCCACGGCGGCCGCGACGGAGGCCTCGTCCGTCACGTCGAGCTGCCGGATGTCGAGCTCGACCCCCGCTTCGGCAGCGGCTTTGCGCAGGGCGTCGGCGCGCAGGGGGTCGCGGAGGGTGGCGATCGTGCGCCAGCCGGCCCGGGCGGCGGCGACGGCTGCGGCGAGGCCGATCCCGGAGGAGGTTCCGGTGATCAGGACGGTGCGGGCGGTGGCGGACATGGCAGGCCTTTCGATGAATCGTTTATGTGCGTGCACACACAACCATAGGCTTGTGTGCGTGCACACGCAACTCCCTCCCTATACTCGATCCATGCGGAAGAAACTGCCCCAGGCCGAGATGCCCGCCGCCGATTACGCCTTCTACGGGCTCGTCTGGGCAGGCACGGTGCTGACCGAGCGCGTCGACCGGGCCCTCACCAAGGCACACGGCCTCCCCGTGTCCTGGTTCGAGGTGATGCTGTGGCTCGCGTCCAGCCCCGACCCGGTGCCCGCCTCCGTCCTCGGCAACAGCACCATGCTCAGCCGCAGCCAGGTCTCCCGCGTGGTGGACGCCCTCCAGGCCCGCGGTCTGGTGTCCCGTACCCCCTCGGCGCGCGACGCGCGGTCGGTCGAGGTCTCCCTCACCGAAGAGGGCCACCGGGTCTTCGCCGAGGCCGACGCCACCCGCCGGGAGGCTCTGGCCCCGGTCTTCACGGAGCTCCTCGACGAGCAGGACACAGCGGCCCTCGGCACGGTGTGGCGCAAACTCAAGGCGGAGAAGCAGCGGCTCGCCGAGGAGCCGGGAACCAGGTCCGCCTGAGCGGGCGCCCGCCCCCGGCCCCGTGTCCCGCCGCCCGGGGGAAACACGGACCCGGCCCGGTCCGGGAACCGGCCCGCCGGGCCGGGAGCTGGTTGGCTGGGGGGATGAAGTACTTCGTGACGGTCCAGGCGAGCCAGGCGGACTACGACGCGATGCAGGGGAAGGACTCTCCCGTTCCCCGGTGGGGCAATGACGAGATCACGGCCATGATCGCCTTCATGAACGAGCTCAACTCGGAACTGACCTCCTCCGGGGAACTCCTGGACGCGCAGGGATTCACCGCACCCGCCGAGGCCCGGTTCGTCACCGGCTCCCCCGGCCGCGAGCCGGTGGTCACCGACCACCCGTACGCCGACAGCGACGTCCTCACCGCCGGCTACTGGCTGCTGGAGTGCTCCGGCATCGACCGCGTCACCTCGATCGCGGCCCGGATCACCCAGTGCCCGGTGCCGGCCGGCTCACCCGAGTACCCGGTGGTGATCCGCCCGATCGGCGAGGCCCCCTCTGCCTGACGACGACGGCCTCCCCCTCCCGGGCTCGGGAGAAGGAGGCCGCCATCAGGCGCGGAGCGCGAGGCGCTGCTTCACGGCAGCGCTGCTTCACCGGCAGTGCTATTTGACCGATCCTGCCATCACGCCCTGCACGAAGTGCCGCTGGAAGGCGAAGAAGACGACGAGCGGGACCACCAGGGACAGGAACGCGCCCGGTGCGAGGACGCCGATGTTGCTGCCGAACTGCCTGATCTGGGACTGCAGCGCGACCGTGAGCGGCTGGGACCCGCTGTCCGCGAAGAGCAGCGCCACGAGCATGTCGTTCCACACCCAGAGGAACTGGAAGATGGCCAGACTCGCGATGGCCGGGCGGCCGAGCGGCAGCACGAGCCGGAAGAAGATCCGCCACTCGGTGCCGCCGTCCATGCGGGCGGCCTCCAGCATCTCGCGCGGGATCTCTGCGAAGTAGTTGCGGAGCAGGAAGACCGCGAACGGGAGCCCGTAGGCGACGTGGAAGAGGACGACGCCCGGGATCGTGCCGAACAGCCCGACCGCGCCGAAGAGCTTGGCCACGGGCAGCAGGCCGATCTGCACGGGGACGACCAGCAGTCCGACGACCACCAGGAAGATGCCGTCCCGGCCGGGGAACTCCAGCCAGGCGAAGGCGTAGCCGGCCAGGGCCGCGATGCCGACCACCAGGACGGTCGTGGGCACCGAGATCAGAACGGTGTTGCCGAAGGCCTCCGCGATACCGGAGTCCTCCAGCAGCGCGCCGTAGTTGTCCAGGGACAACTGGGACGGGTCGGTGAGGGCGGTCCACCAGCCGCCGGAGGCGTTGTCCTGCTCGGAGCGCATCGAGGACAGCAGCAGTCCGGCCAGCGGGGTGATCCACACGAGGGCGACCAGCATCAGCAGGGCCTGGACGGCCGAGCTGCTCAGCAGGCGGGAGAGGCGGTTCCTGCGGCGCGGCCCGGGCGGGGAGGGGACGGGAGCGGGCCGGAGGGCCGTCGCCCGCCCGGGCGGTCGGCGTTCGATGGTGCCCTGGCTGCTCATGTTCCACTCCTTCGGAACCGCCGGATGTTGAAGGCCATCGCGGGGACGACCAGCAGGAGGAGCACGATGCTGAGCGCGCTGCCGAGGCCCTGGTCGTTGCCGCCGCCGAAGGAGACCAGCCACATGCGGGTGGCCAGCACGTTCGCCTCCTCCTGGACCGGTCCGGGCGCAATGATGTAGACGAGGTCGAAGACCTTCATCACGTTGATCACCAGAGTGACGAAGACGACGGTCAGGACCGGCGCCAGGAGCGGCACGGTGATCTTGCGGAAGATCTGGCCCTCGGTGGCGCCGTCCATCCGGGCGGCCTCCAGCGCGTCGCGCGGGATGGTCGCGAGCCCGGCGCCGATCAGCACCATCGCGAAGCCGGTCCACACCCACAGGTAGGCGCCGATGATGGCCGGCGTCACCAGGGCCGGGCCCAGCCAGTTCACGCCCTGGTAGGGGGCGGCGAAGTTGGCCGCGGGCAGCCGGACGGTGTACTCGCCGGCGGCCAGCCCGGTGAAGCGGAACGATCCGTCCGCGCCGGCGGTGGCGGTCGCGGCCACCGTGCCGTCCCGTACGGCCTCGACGGTCATGCCGGGCAGACCCTTCTCGCCCGGGTCGACCGTGCCGGGGGTGCCGGCGCCGCCGGGGGCGAAGTCCAGGTAGACGACGCCTGCGATGGTGTCGCTGCCGGCTGCCGGCGGTGCGGCCGCGGCCGTGGCGCCGGCGGGTATCGCGGCGGGTGCCACGCCGACGAAGCCGAGGCTGACCGGGTCGCCGGGGCGTACCGGCTTCTCGGTGCTGTAGGGGCCGCCCGCGCCGCCCTTGAGGCCGTGGCCCTCGCGGGGGCGGGCGGTCGGGTAGGCGGCGGCGTCCTCGAAGGTGTCGTGGATGCCGACGGCGACCGCGTTGAGCACGCCCCGGTCGGGGTTGTGTTCGTAGGCGAGGCGGAAGATGATGCCGGCTGCCAGGAACGAGACGGCCATCGGCAGGAAGAGCACCAGCTTGAAGGCGGTCGCCCAGCGCACCTTCTCGGTGAGCACGGCGAGCACCAGGCCGAGTCCGGTCAGCAGGGTCGGTGCGACGACGACCCAGACGGTGCTGTTGCGGATGGCCTTCAGGGTGGCCGGGTCCTGGACGATCGCCGCGTAGTTCCCGGCTCCGACGAACCGGTCGCCGCTGGCGTCGAACAGGCTGCGGACGAAGGAGAAGACGACCGGGTAGACGACCAGTGCGCCGAGGAGGAGCAGGGCCGGCAGGACGAAGAGGACGGCGAGGCGGCGCTGCCTCCTCCGGGCCCGGCGCCGCGGGTCGGCCGCGGCGCGGGCGGTGAGGGTGTCAGCCATGGGGGGCGCCTCAGTTCCCGTAGGCCTTGGCGGCCTCGGCTTCGAGCTTCGCGGCGGTGCCCTGCGGGTCCGACGGGTCGCGCAGGAAGTCCTGGAGGAGCTTCCACTCGCCCGCGCCCTTGGTGCCGCCGAACGCGGCCGGGGCCTGGTCCGACATGTCGAAGCGGACGGAGTCGCCGGCCGCGACGAGGGACTCGGCGGTGCTGCGGGTGGTGTCGTCGCCGTACGCGGAGAGGGCGACCTTGTTGTTCGGGGACAGGAAGCCGCCGGCGCCGGCCCAGACCTCGGCCGCCTCGGGCGAGGCGAGGAACTCGACCAGCTTCATGCCGGCCTTGCCGTTCTTGCCCTGCTTGAGGACGACGGCCGCGTCGCCGCCGCTCACGACCGGCGCCTTGCCGCCGTCGACGGCGGGGAACGGGAAGAACTTGGCGTCGGTGCCGAGCTTCCTGCCGAACTGGTCCTTGGCGACACCGCCGACGAAGTCGCCCTCGTAGACCATGCCCGCCTTGGGCTGGGGGCCGAAGACCTGCTCGACGGAGGAGGGGAAGTCGGTCTGGAGGGCCGTCTCGGCGCCGCCGGCGACGAGCTGCTTGTCCTTGAACAGTTCGCCGAGGGTGGTGAGGGCCCTGACGACGCTGTCGTCGGTCCACTTGATCTTGTGCTGGGCGAGCTGGTCGTACTTCTCCGGGCCGGCCTGGGAGAGGTAGATGTTCTCGAACCAGTCGGTGAGGGTCCAGCCGTCCTCGCCGGCCACGGCGAAGGCCGGGCGGCCGGAGTCGGCGAGCGAGCGGCCGGTCTTCAGCAGGTCGGCGTAGCTCTTGGGCTCGCCGGCGCCGGCTTGGGCGAAGGCGTCGGGGGCGTACCAGACGGTGGACTTGTGGGCGGCCTTGAAGTACAGGCCGTAGTACGTGCCGTCGACGGTGCCGTAGTTCTTCCACACCGGGGCGAGGGAGGAGCCGGCGGTCTTGGCGGCCTCGTCGGAGAGGGGCTGGAGCCAGCCCTCCTTGGCGAACTGCTTCAGGACGCCGACTTGCGGGACCATCACCACGTCGGGGGCGTTGCCGCCCTCGATCTTGCTCCCGACGAAGGTGGAGACGTTGTCGCCGGAGGGGACGAAGACCGTCTTGGCGCCGGTCTTCGCGGTGAAGGCGTCCAGGACCTTCTTGAAGTTCTTCTGCTCGCTGCCGGTCCAGACGCCGGCCACGGTGACGGTCTGGCCGTTCAGCTCACCGCCGGAGGCGGGTCCGGTGGTGCCGCCGCCGCAGGCGGTGGCACCGAGGGCGAGGACGAGGGCTGCCGAGGAGGCGGTTGCGAGGCGTCGGGGCGTCGTGCCGGGTCGTCGCATGAGGAGCTCCTTTTTCGAAGGGGCGGGTGAGGGGCGGGAGAGGAG
>NZ_JACBGN010000290.1 GCF_013401435.1 Streptomyces sp. BR123 | reverse complement strand
GCAGCGTAAGATGTGTATAAGAGAAAGGTACGCGCCCCCGCGCGCCCCTGCTGCCCCCGTGCGGGGTGCTCAGCCGTACATGCGGCGCATCGCGAAGTCGACCATCTGCTCGACGGCCTTCGCGTCGAAGACCATGCGGTGGTCGCCCTCCATGTCGAGGACGAAGCCGTAGCCGGTGGGCAGCAGGTCGATCACCTCGGCGCCGGTGATGACGAAGTACTTGGACTCCTTGCCGGCGTACCGGCGGAGCTCCTTGAGCGTGGTGAACATGGGGATGACCGGCTGCTGCGTGTTGTGCAGCGCCAGGAAGCCCGGGGTGTCGCCGCGCGGGCAGTAGACCTTCGAGGTGGCGAAGACCTGCTGGAAGTCCTCGGCGGACAGCGACCCGGTCGTGAAGGCGCGCACCGCGTCCGCGAGGGAGGGCGGGGACGGCTCGGGGTACAGCGGCTGCTCGTACCCGGCCCCGGGCATCGGCTGCTGGGGCTGGGCGTACTGCTGCTGCTGGGCACCCGGGTTCTGGTCGTAGCCGTACATGTCGGCCAGCCTACCGAGGGCGGGTGCCCGCCCAGCGCCCGGATCCGGTCAAGAGGCCCCCTTGATCCCGTCCACGAACGACCCCCAGGCCCCAGCGGTCACGATGATCACCGGCCCGGTGGGCCGCTTGGAGTCCCGGACGGGGACGACTCCGGCGACGCCGTCAGCGACTTCTACGCAGAGCCCTTCCGGTGCGGTGCTGTAGCTGCTCTTCCGCCACTGGGCGGCGCCGAGGAAGCCCTCGGCTACCTCAACGCACTCACCACCACTGCCGTTGCTGTAGCTGCTCTTCCGCCAGCGCGCGGAGGCCACGTCAAAGTCGATGCTTGCCATTTCGGAGTCCTCCGCGAGCAGCCACCGGTCGCCGGGGCGGCCCGCCCGTTGTCGAGATCCGGTCAGGGTGCCCTGAGGGCGGCGACGAAGGGCACCCACGCCGCCGTGGTGACGACGATGACGCCCCCGTCGGGCCTCTTGGAGTCCCGCACGGGGACCAGCCCGGGCAGCCCGTCGGCGACCTCGACGCAGGTGCCTCCGTCGCTGTTGGTGTAGCTGCTCGTACGCCAGCGGGCGGCGCTCAAGTCAATGTGGCTGCTTGCCATTTCGATAGTCCTCTGCGGCCGCTTCGATCATGGCGAGGGACGCCTCTGGCGGCAGCGCGGCGGCCCTCAGCAGATCGTACGACCTCCGATACCGCTTCACGAGGGCCGGATCGTCGATGGTGACACCACTGTGCAGGGACTCCGTGTAGACCAGCGGCTGCGCGTCGCTGAAGGTCATGATGATGGAAGTGCCAGCCGACATGAAAGGGTGCGCTCCGGCGTTCCACGGCATGATCTGTGGAACGATCCGCTGACGTCGGCCCAAGCAGATGACACGGTCGAGTTGCTCCGCCATCTGCCCTGGCGGAAGGACCGGCAGCCGCAGCAAAGATTCGTGCAGGATTACCCAATACTCCGGCGTCGTGTGGTCGTCCTCGAAGAGGCTGGCCCGCCGAAGTCGGGCCTGGACCTTCACATCGGTCTCCTCGCAGCGTTCAAGCGGGCGTTCCGCCCGGGCGAGGGCGCGTGCGTAGGCCTCCGTCTGCAACAGACCCGGGAAGGCGGTAGGGCACCATTCCTCGATCGTTTCAGCCAGCTTCTCGGCCTCCAGAACCTTCTCCGCGTACCTGGCATGGCCGACGCTCCGGGCCTTGCGGACGTCTTCGCAGCGTCGCGCGAAAAAGCCGTCCGTCCGCAACACCTGATCCACATGGCGCGCCAGGTCCTCCGGCATGCGCCGCTGGCCACGCTCGATCTCGCTCAGGTAGCTGACTCCGTAGAAGATGCCCTCCACCGTCTGCTGAAGGGTGAGGCCCGCCGCCTCTCTCTTCCAGCGCAGCTCGTTGCCGTAGAAGGCCGGCACGCTCACCGAGCCGTCGATGTCCTTACGCGCGGCCACCATCGCCCGCCCTTCCACACTTCGCACTGTGGAGCCCGAAACCCTTCCCACGCTACGCCGACCCCCGCCAGCCTGTGAGCGGTTCGTCACAGTCCGCACAGGAAGGCCCCCCCATGAGCCAGCACCCCGCCGATCACCAGGCGATCGACGCCCTGATCGAGCTGCGCGCGGCCCTCGCCGCGCACGGGATCACGCTGCCCTCCCTCGACCTCCACCTCCCCTCCTACGCCGGGACGTACGGGACCCCGCCCCTCATCGCGCTCGGCAACTGCAACGCCGGCACCGCCGCCCGTCTCGCCGCCGCCCTCCGGGCGGGCCGCCGGTGAGGCCGTTCGCCGTCGGGCTGCTCGCCGTGCCGAAGGCGGTCCCGGAGCTCCGGCTCGCCGTGCGCGAGCACCTCGGCAGGCCGTGTCCGGAGCTCCAGCTCTGCGTCACCGAGCTGCTGACCAACGTGATCGCCCACGTCGGGGAGGGCACGCCCGTCACCCTGCGGATCACCGGAAGGGCACCCCGCACCCTGCGGGTCGAGCTCACCGATCCCGATCCGCGGGCCTGGCCCGTCCTGCGCCGCACGACCGGCGCCGACGAGTCCGGGCGGGGACTGGCCCTGCTGGACGCCGTGGCGCTGCGGTGGGGTGTCGTCCAGGGGGGCGACGGCACCAAGACGGTCTGGTGCGAGCTTTGACGCTGGTCACAGTGGCCGGACAAGGGTTGCTTCTTATTACCGACGGGTAGCATCATTACGTTACCGATTGGTATGTACGAGGAACCTGTCTTCCCGAGCCTTAACGGAGCCGTCGCCATGGGGCACTACAAGTCGAATCTCCGCGACATCGAGTTCAACCTCTTCGAGGTCCTCGGCCGCGACAAGCTGTACGGCACCGGCCCGTTCGGCGAGATGGACACCGAGACCGCCAAGAGCATCCTGTCCGAGATCGCCCGCCTCGCCGAGAACGAGCTGGCCGAGTCCTTCGCGGACGCCGACCGCAACCCGCCGGTCTTCGACCCGGCCACCAACACGGCTCCGGTCCCCGCCTCCTTCAAGAAGAGCTACAACGCCTTCATGGAGTCGGAGTACTGGCGGCTCGGCCTGCCCGAGGAGATCGGCGGCACCACCTCGCCCCGCTCCCTGATCTGGGCCTACGCGGAACTGCTGCTCGGCTCGAACCCGGCCGTCTGGATGTACTCCTCCGGCCCGGCCTTCGCCGGCGTCCTCCACGCCGAGGGCAACGAGGCGCAGAAGCGCGTCGCGCAGATCGCCGTCGAGAAGCGCTGGGGCTCCACCATGGTCCTGACCGAGCCGGACGCCGGCTCGGACGTCGGCGCCGGCCGCACCAAGGCCATCCAGCAGGAGGACGGCTCCTGGCACATCGAGGGCGTCAAGCGCTTCATCACGTCCGGTGAGCACGACATGGAGGAGAACATCCTCCACTACGTCCTCGCCCGCCCCGAGGGCCACGGCCCGGGCACCAAGGGCCTGTCGCTCTTCCTCGTCCCCAAGTTCCACTTCGACTGGGAGACCGGCGAGCTGGGCGAGCGCAACGGCGTCTACGCGACGAACGTCGAGCACAAGATGGGCCTCAAGGCCTCCAACACGTGCGAGATGACCTTCGGCGACAAGCACCCCGCCAAGGGCTGGCTGATCGGCGACAAGCACGACGGCATCCGCCAGATGTTCATGATCATCGAGTTCGCCCGCATGATGGTCGGCACGAAGGCGATCTCCACCCTCTCCACGGGCTACCTCAACGCCCTGGAGTACGCCAAGGAGCGCGTACAGGGCCCCGACCTGGCCAACTTCATGGACAAGACCGCGCCCAAGGTCACCATCACGCACCACCCTGACGTCCGCCGCTCGCTGATGACGCAGAAGGCGTACGCCGAGGGCATGCGCTCCCTCGTCCTCTACACGGCCTCCGTGCAGGACGACATCGCGGTCAAGGAGGCGGCCGGCGAGGACGCCAAGGCCCTGCACGGCCTGAACGACCTGCTGCTCCCGATCGTCAAGGGCTACGGCTCCGAGAAGGGCTACGAGCAGCTCGCCCAGTCGCTCCAGACCTTCGGCGGCTCCGGCTTCCTGCAGGAGTACCCGATCGAGCAGTACATCCGCGACGCCAAGATCGACACCCTGTACGAGGGCACCACCGCCATCCAGGGCCAGGACTTCTTCTTCCGGAAGATCGTCCGCGACCAGGGCGCCTCCCTGAACCTCCTCTCCGAGGAGATCAAGAAGTTCCTCGCCCAGAGCGAGGGCGGCGAGGACCTGGCCGGCGCCCGCGACGCGCTCGCCAAGGCCGCCGTCGACCTCGAAGGCATCGTCGGCCAGATGATCACCGACCTCACCGCCACCGGCGAGGACGTCAGGAACATCTACAAGGTCGGCCAGAACACCACCCGCCTGCTGATGGCCTCCGGTGACGTCGTCGTCGGATACCTGCTGCTCAAGGGCGCGGCCGTGGCCGCCGAGAAGCTGGCGTCGGGCGCCACCGGCAAGGACGTCGCCTTCTACCAGGGCAAGATCGCGGCCGCGAAGTTCTTCGCCTCGCAGATCCTGCCGGGCGTCTCGGTCCAGCGCGCGCTGGCCGAGGCCGTCGACAACTCCCTGATGGACCTCGACGAGGCCGTCTTCTAGTCCACGGCACACGCACCGCGGCCGGATCCTCGTGCGGGGGGTCCGGCCGCTCGCGTACCCGCGCCCGGCGGGCACCGGCGCCCGGCGGGGCGCTGCCACCTGCCGATTCCCGCGTTGTCGGTCCTTCGTGGCACGCTCGTAGGCATGAGTCCACAGGAGCAGCACGGCAGCAGCAGGGGGTACTCGGTCCCGACGGGGCGGCCGTACGCCCTCCGGGAGCTGCAGGCCGCCATCGGCAGCCTCGGCGACCACCTGAAGGAGCTCTACGACGGCGCCCACCCCGCCGAGTACGAGGCCGTCGCCGACGCCCTCTACACGGCCTTCCAGACCGCCGCCGGACTCGCCCCCGCCAAGAGCTACACCGGCTGCCCCGAGCACCCGAACGGCGCCCTCGACCCCGAGGCACCCGACGGCTGGGGCCGCTGCCTGATCTGCAACGACCGGCGCCGCCTCGGGCTGCGCGACCGCGGCGGCCGGGCCGGCCGGGCCGCCGCCGCCCGCCTCGCCGCCCCGCCCGCCGGGGAGCAGCGCCGGCTCGGCTACCCGGTGCCCGACCCGCCGTACACCCTCCAGGCGCTGCGCGACCACGTCCGCACCGTCGAGGACCGCCGCTTCCACCTGGCCCTCACCTCCCCCACCGACGACTTCGTACGCATCGCGGACGACCTCCACCGCGCGTTCATCGTGGCCCGCGAGCTGTCCCGGCCCCGCGGCGCCTCCGGCTGCTCCGAGCACCCCGGCGCGCCCGTCGACCCGGACGCGCCCCCGGGAGAGGCCTGTATCTTCTGCGCCGGACGCAAGAGACGCGCGCAGCGCTCCGCGACGGCCCCGGAGATGCTCCCGCGCATCCGCCGGGGCGAGCGCAGGCAGCTGCAGCGCCGATTCGAGCGGCCGCCGGGCTGAGAAGCCGCCGGAACCCGCGGACGACACGGCCCGCGGTTCCGGCGTCCCTCGACAGCGATCCGCCGCAGTCCGGCCAAGGCGAACAGGACCGTCGTTAAGGTGAACCACATGAGCTCTCCCGCCCGCTTCGACCGCGGCCACACCGACGATCTGATGACCTTCCTGACGGCCAGTCCGTCGCCGTACCACGCCGTGGCCAACGCGGCGAAGCGGCTGGAGAAGGCAGGGTTCAGGCAGGTGTCGGAGACGGACGCCTGGGACGCGGGCAGCGGGGGCCGGTTCGTGCTCCGCGGCGGCGCACTCATCGCCTGGTACGTCCCGGAGGGCGCGGCCGCGCACACCCCGTTCCGCATCATCGGCGCGCACACCGACTCGCCGAACCTCCGCGTCAAGCCGCTCCCTGACACGGGGTCAGTGGGCTGGCGGCAGATCGCCGTCGAGATCTACGGCGGGCCCCTCCTCAACACCTGGCTCGACCGCGACCTGGGCCTGGCCGGGCGGCTGACGCTGCGCGACGGCACCGAGCGGCTCGTCAACGTGGACCGTGCGCTGATGCGCGTACCGCAGCTGGCCATCCACCTGGACCGGGCCGTCAACAGCGACGGCCTCAAGCTCGACAAGCAGCGGCACATGCAGCCGATCTGGGGCCTGGGCGAGGTCCGCGAGGGCGACCTCATCGCGTTCCTGGAGGAGGAAGAGCGCCTGCCGCAGGGCTCGGTGGCGGGCTGGGACCTGATGGTCCACTCGATCGAGCTGGCCGCCTACCTGGGGCGCGACCGCGAGCTGGTGGCCGGGCCGCGCATGGACAACCTGGTCTCCGTGCACGCCGGGGTCGCGGCCCTGGCCGCCGTCTCGGCCAACGGCGGCGGCACGCTGGACCACATCCCGGTGCTGGCCGCGTTCGACCACGAGGAGAACGGCTCGCAGTCGGACACCGGCGCCGACGGCCCGCTCCTGGGGAACGTGCTGGAACGTTCCGTCTTCGCGCGCGGAGGCTCGTACGAGGACCGGGCACGCGCCCTCGCGGGCAGCATCTGCATCTCCTCCGACACCGGCCACGCCGTGCACCCCAACTACGCCGAACGGCACGACCCCACGCACCACCCGCGCGCCAACGGCGGTCCGATCCTCAAGGTCAACGTCAACCAGCGGTACGCGACGGACGGCAGCGGGAGGGCGGTGTTCGCCGCGGCCTGCGAGCGGGCCGGCGTGCCGTGGCAGACGTTCGTGTCGAACAACTCGATGCCCTGCGGCACGACGATCGGCCCCATCACCGCCGCACGGCACGGCATCCAGACCGTGGACATCGGCATCGCGATCCTGTCGATGCACAGCGCGCGCGAACTCTGCGGCGCGGAGGACCCGTACCTCCTCGCCAACGCCCTCGTCGCCTTCCTGGAGTCCTGACACACCCCGCCTCGATCGACCGGCCGACCGGATGACCGGATGACCGGATGACCGGATGACCGGGAACGCAGAACGCCCCCGCGCCGTGCGGGGGCGTCCCTGGTGGCTCCGTCGGCTCCGCTGGCTCCGTCGGCTCCGTCGGCTCCGTCAGGCGTCGAGGCCGGCGAGGACGAGGGGGAGGCGGGCGGCGCCGGTCGGGGTGAGGGTCAGCGGGACACCCCAGTCCTGCTGGTGGACGTGGCAGGCCGGGTACTCGTTGGCCGGGTCGTCGTCGCAGGACGCCGCCATCGCGGAGACGTGCAGGACGCCCCCGGCGACCTCCGGGTTGAGCTCCAGCTCCCGGGACAGGTCCGTGCCCGTGCCCTCCCCGGACAGCAGCAGCTCCGGCGGGGTCGAGGAGACCAGCAGCCGCGTCGACGGCCCGTAGCGGGTGTCGAGCTTCTGGCCGCTCGGCGCCTGGAAGACCACGTCGAGCCGGAGGGTGCCCGGGGCCACCTCGGTGGCGGCGCGCCGGGTGCGGTGGGCGACGCCGTCCACCCGTACCGCCTCCTCCGGCAGCCGCAGCCGGGTCAGCCGGTGCCGGGCCGACTCCACGACCACGATGTCCTCCCCGTCGAGGACGGCGGCGCTCGGCTCGCGCAGGTCGGTGGCCAGCGTGGTGACCTGGCCGGTCGCCGGGTCGAAGCGGCGCAGGGCGTGGTTGTACGTGTCGCACACCGCGACCGAGCCGTCGGGCAGGGCCGTCACCCCGAGCGGGTGCTGGAGCAGCGCCTGCGCCGCGTCGCCGTCCCGGTGCCCGAAGTCGAACAGGCCGGTCCCGACGGCGGTCCGCAGCACGTACCCGTCGGCGGCGCCGTCACCGTCGGCGTCGGCGGCGGCGGGCTCGACGTAGCGCAGGGCGCTGTTCTCGGAGTCTGCGATCCACAGCCGGTCCCCGGCGGCCGCGAGCCCGGACGGCTGCGCCAGCCAGCCTTCGAGGGCGGGCCCGTCGTGCAGGCCCTCGTTGGTCGTACCGGCGGCGACCTCCACGGTCCCGGTCTCCGGGTCCCACGTCCACAGCTGGTGGACGCCCGCCATGGCGATCCACACCCGGCCCTGCCACCAGGCCACGTCCCACGGCGAGGACAGGTCCACCTCCAGGGCCGGCCCGGAGGCGGGCGAGCCCTGCCACCACTGCCGGCCGGTGCCGGCGACGGTCTCCACGGCCCCCGTGGCCGGGTCGAAAGTGCGCAGCGCGTGGTTGACGGTGTCGGCGACCACGACCCGCCCGTCGGGCAGCAGCGCCAGGCCCTGCGGCTCGCTGAACGCGTCCGGCCCGAAGCCGCGCTCACCGCTGCCGATGCGGCGTACGACGGTCTCCCCGTCCGGGGCCAGCTCCACGAGCCGGTGCCGCGTCGAGTCCGACACGAGCAGGTTCCCGGACGGCAGGACGACTGCCTTCCCGGGGAACCGCAGCTCGCCCGCCACCGGCTCCGGCGCCACGTACGGCCCGTCGCCGCGGCGCAGGGTGCCCTTGGCCTCGTGCTCGGCCTCGAGCTCCTCGACCAGGCGCTGGATGGCGTGCGCGTGCCCCTCGCCGGCGTGCTGGGCGACGATGTACCCCTCCGGGTCGATCACGACGAGCGTGGGCCATGCCCGCACGGCGTACTGCTTCCAGGTGGCCAGCTCCGGGTCGTCCAGCACCGGGTGGTGCACCTCGTAGCGCTCGACGGCGTCGACGACGGCCGCGTGGTCGGCCTCGTGGACGAACTTCGGCGAGTGGACCCCGATGATCACGACGGTGTCGCGGTGCTTCTCCTCCAGCTCGCGCAGCTCGTCGAGGACGTGCAGGCAGTTGATGCAGCAGAACGTCCAAAAATCCAAGATCAATGTGCGACCTCGGAAGTCGGCGAGCTTCAGATCCTTCCCGCCGGTATTGATCCATCCGCCCTTGCCGATCAGCTCGGGGGCACGGACACGGGCACGGCGGGGCGCGGGGGTG
>NZ_JACBGN010000028.1 GCF_013401435.1 Streptomyces sp. BR123 | reverse complement strand
CCTCGGTGGCGGACCCGCTGTCATCGGGGTGGTGGGACACGGTGGTCTCCCGGGACGGGGCGGGGGTCCGCGCGGCGGTACGGTGCCGCCCGCCGGACCCGGCGCCCTGCGCCGGTCAGGCGTTGCGCCGCCGCGCGGCCGGAGCCGGAGACCGAACGGGAGCCGCCGCGGCGGTGGCCGGGAGGCCGGTGGCGAGCGTGGTCGCCGGGACACGCGGGAAGCGAACCGGGTGGGGCATCTGGGCTGTCTCCGATGTGCGACTCGTACGGTGGTCCTCTTGTCTGCCTGACCGGCGCACTCTTGCCGCCCGGGAGGCTGCGGTCAAGCCTGCTGTCCGAACTGTCCCATCCGTCCGGCGTGCCGGACGGCGGTGGCCGCAGGGAAGGCGGTGACCGACCGCCCGGCGGCGCCGACGGACGCACCGAGCACCTTCGTGCGCGAACAGGCGTGCGAGATGCCGCCCGGGCGCGTGAACGGGGCCGCCTGGTCGGCCCGGCCGTGCGGCATCGTGGTCGAATGCAGCTACGCCGAGCCCTGCCCCTGTCCCTCGTCGCGTTGCTCGCGAGCACCGGCTGTGCCTCGACGGCCTCGCCCCCGACCCCGCCCGCGCCTCGCGGTCCGCTTCCGGCGCGTACGTCCGTACCCCCTGCCGGAGCCCAGATGACGCCGCGCGCACCGTCCCCCGCGGCGCAGCCGCCCCGGCCGGCGCCGGCCTCCGCCCCGCCGCAGTCCCGGCCGCAGCCGGCGCAGCGGGAACCGGGGCCGGTGCCGGAGCGGCCGCCGGTCCCGGCGGAGGACGACACCGCGCCGGCCGGCGCTGCGGGCCGGGCGTCCGCCGCACGGCCCGTCAAGCCGCCCCCGCCCCGGAGGGCGCACCCGCCGGGCCCCTCACCGCGCCGCACCCTGCGTCAGCAGCACTCCCCCGCGCCGGCACCGGAGCCGCCGCCGGTGCCCGTTCCGGCCGCCGGCGGGGCGGAACCGTGCACGGCGGCGGAAGGCGCCGTACCGCCGTCGATCGTGGACCTGTGCATGGGGCAGTACGAGCACTGACGGCGTACGGCGCGACCGGCTCAGGAGGCGGGCGGGCGGCGGGCGCGGACGGCCGCGCAGCGCCGGACGGTGTTCCGGCGGACGCTGCGCAGGCGGCACATCGTCGTGTGGCCGCGCCGCCGCCACTCGCCGCGGGGCAGGCCGGCCCGCTGGCCCCCGCTGGTGATGAGGGCATTGACCGGGGTGTGCGGATCGGCGGCCATGCCCTTGGCCACGAGGACGCCGACCACGAGCGGCAGCAGCGCCACGGCCAGGGCCGAACCGGCCACGGTCACCTGCTGCAGGCGCGGGCGGGGAGAGCTGGGCGGGGCGTCGGAGGTCATGCCCCCATTCGACCAGCGGCGGGCCGCCGGGGAATCGGTACGGATACTCAGACGGTTGGCCGTGACGTACTCATGAGCGGTACTCATGAGCCGTACTCATGAACCTTGCTCCTGCGGCGTACCGCAGGAGCGGCGTACTCCTCGCACAGCGGTGGAAGGGCGGTGGACGATGGCCTCACCGGGGCACGGGTTCGAGCCGGCGACCGGCGACGGTCCGGCCGTGCCGGCCACCGCCGAGCGGGCGGGCGAGGTGCGCACGGCGTACGAGGGCCTGCTGCAGATCCGCCGCATGCTGGGCGGCGGCGGGGCGGCCGCGGCGGTTCCCGCCGCCTGGGAACGACGGCAGATGCCCCGCGCGGTGGCCATCGTGCTGGAGGCGGCCGGCCTCCCGTCGTCCGCGGTGGACGCGGAGGGCCGGCGGACGCGGACGGGGTACCGGGTGGCGCCCGGCGCGCCGCCGGGCGGCCGGGTCGAGGTGACGTGGGTCGGCCCGCCGGGCGGGGGCGCGGCCCTGGAGGAGCAGGAACGGCTCGCGGCCTGCGCGGCGGCGCTGGAGGAGCTGGGCTGGGTCTGCCTCCTCTACCGCGGCCCGCGCAGGCGCCGCTTCCTGGAGGTCGAGCCCCCGCGCTGACCGGGCCCCTCACCGGTCGGCGCCAGGGGTCAGCGGTACCGCTCGGCGAGTGCCGCGACCGTGTCGGCGAGGGCGCGCCGCAGCTCGGGCGGGCCGAGGACCTCGGCCTCGGTGCCGAGCCGCAGCAGGTCGCCGACGGCCACCGACTGCGCCTCGACGGACAGGCGGACCACGACCCAGCCGTCGGGGTCGGCCGGGTCGACGGGCTCCGCGTCGGCGAGGGCGCGGGTACCGGCCGCCCCGAACTGCATCGGCAGCAGGCGCCGGCCGCGCGGGGAGAGCCGTACGAGGGCGGTCTGGTGGCGCAGGACCTCGTTCAGGCGGCGGGCGGACTCCTCCCAGTACGCCGCGAGGTCGAAGCCCGGCGGGCGTTCGAAGCCTTCGGGATCGGTGTCCACGTCCTGGAACCGGGACACGCGGTAGGTGCGCACGCGGGTGTCCCCGGCACCGGCACCGGCACCGGCTGCCACGAGGTACCAGATGCCGCCCTTGAGGACGAGCCCGAGGGGGTGCAGGGCGCGGCCGGTGCGCTCCTCGCCGTTCCAGCGGCGGTAGCCGACGACCAGGACGCGCTGCTCCCAGACGGCCTGGGCGATCCGCGCCAGGTGCGGGACGGGGTCGGCTTCGCGGAACCAGGCCGTGGCGTCGAGGTGGAAGCGGCCTTCGAGGCGCCGGGCCCGGTCGGCGAGTGCAGCGGGCAGGGCGGCCTGAAGTTTCAGCCGGGCGGCGGCCAGGTCGGCGCCGAGGCCGAGGTCCTGCGCGGGTCCGGGCGTGCCGGCGAGGAAGAGGGAATCGGCCTGGGTGTCGGTGAGGCCGGTGAGGCGGGTGCGGTAGCCGTCCATCAGCCGGTAGCCGCCGGCGGGTCCGCGGTCGGCGTGGACCGGGACGCCGGAGGCACCGAGGGCCTCGACGTCCCGGTAGACGGTGCGTACGGAGACCTCCAGTTCGGCGGCGAGTTCGGGGGCGGTCATGCGGCCGCGGTTCTGCAGCAGCAGGAGCAGGGACAGGAGGCGGTCGGCACGCATGGGGCCATTGTCCGCAGCACGTCCGGGGCCCCTGTCGGGGGTACCTGACAGAGGGTGTCAGGTACCCCCGACAGGCTGGTTCCGTGCCGGGCGGGGAACTGGATCCCGTCCGGCCCGTCGAGCACCGGGAGGTACCCCATGTCCGTCCGCACCACGGGTCGTTTCACGTTCTCCGACTGGGAGGAGCAGCCGGTCGGCCCGGCCGGCTCCGTGCCGCGGATCGCCCGCGCCACGGTGGTGAACTCCTTCGCCGGGGGCGTCGAGGCGGAGGCGACGACCTGCACCTACACGATCGTGTACACGGGGGAGAACGTCGGCTCGTACACCGGTCTGGAGCTGCTGTCGGGCGCCGTCGACGGCCGCAAGGGTGCCTTCGTCCTGAAGGAGCAGGGCACCTTCGACGCCGGCGGCACCCGGTGCGGCTTCGAGGTGGTGCCGGGTTCGGGGACGGGAGAGCTCGCCGGGCTGACGGGGTCGGGTTCGTTCGAGTGCCGCCATGGCGACACCTCGGTGGAGTACGTCCTCACCTACGACCTGGGGGGAGGCAGGTGAGGACGTACTCCCCCGGCGCCCGGCGCCGCTACGGCGCGCCGAAGGTCAGCGTGAGCTGCGGCGTCCCCTCGTTGGCCTGTGCCTCGGAGGACCACAGCCACAGGGCGTCCGTGCCGGAGCCGGTCAGGGCGAGGCCGTAGCCGGTGCCCAGCGCGGCCCCGACGGCCGCCGTGGACAGCGCCGTGGTGTGCACCGCGGAGCCGTCGGGGACGCCGGCGAAGCTGCCGACGGCGGTGCCGCCGAGCGCGGGCCGGTTGGCGTACGTGGTCCCGCTCTCGGTCCAGGCTCCGGTGACCGGGACCACCGACACCGTGTCGGCGGTGCCAGCTCCGCTCATCGTGCTGGTCTTCACGGACAGCACGGCCGACTTCAGGGCCGTGCCCGCCGGCGCGGCGGGCAGGTCGAAGCGCAGGTGGCTCTGGTAGAGCGGGGTGCCGCGCACGGCGAGCGACCCGGACGTGCCGTAGTTGGTGTCCGGGGCGCCGGCGTTCGCGTACGTGTCCTCGGCGGCGGTGACCCGGACGACGGTGTCGGCGGGGGCGGAGGCCAGGGTGTAGTGGTTCTGGACCTGTGCCGGGCTCAGCACGCTGCCGTAGACGGCGGTCTCGTCGAGCTGCCCGGCCCAGAACTCGCCGGTCGGGCGGTTCGGCCAGCCGCCGAGGCTGTCGCCGCCGGCGTGCCAGTAGCCGGCATAGTTCTCGTGCGTGGTGACGGCGAGGGTGCCCTGCTGCACGCCGTCCAGGTACAGGGCCATGCCGCCGGGGCCCTGGGTGGCGACGACGTGGTGCCACTTGTTGTCGTTGTAGGCACCGCTGGTGGTGATGGTGCGGGTGGCGCCGGTGTAGACGCCGTAGACGAGGCGCCCGTCGTTGGTCATGTACACGTGCTTGTCGTACTGGCTGCTGCCGCGGGCCTGGTTGTTGCCGAAGCCGACGAGCTTGCCGCCCCGGGTGGTGCCGGTCCTGAACCAGGTCTCCACGGAGTAGCTGCCGCCGACGGTCTGGCGGCGGTCCCCGTAGATGCGGGTGTCCGTGCCGTTGAAGCCGATCGCCGTGCTCGCGCCCGAGACCGCGGCCGGGGTCCGGCGCAGAGCCGGGGCATTGTGGTGCACGCCGTTCTGGTTGCCGCCGGCCGAGGAGTCGGCGGCGTACGGCAGGACGGTGTCGTCGTAGCGCCAGTACAGCTGGGCGCCGTCGGAGCGGACGCGGTCCGCGTAGGCGTCGGCCGACTGCGGCACGGTCACGGTCGCGGTCGCCGACAGGGCGCTGGTGTTGCCGGCCGCGTCGGTGGCGCTGACCCGGTACGTGTACGTCTGGCCGGGCGTGACGGTGGTGTCGGTCCAGGACGCCTGCGGGCGCTTGAAGAACAGCGAGTCGGCGGTGACGGTGGCGATCGGGTCGGCCGCGCCGCCCCGGTGGATCCGGTAGGTGAGGGTGCTGTCGTCGAGGTCGAGGCTGGTGCGCCAGCGGACCTGCACCTCGCCGGGCCGGAAACTCGCCGCGCTCGCGAGGGGCGTGGTGGGCGCGCCGGTGTCCCCGGTGGAGGCGAACCGGGTGAGGCTCTGCTGCGCCGCCCCGTTGACCGTGGTGAACTCACCGCCGACCCACAGGTACTCGGCGCCGCCCCGGGAGGCGACCGCCATCACGCGCGGGCCGATGCCCTCGCCGATGCCGTCGTTGGTGTCAGGGGCCCAGCCCAGCTTGCCGGTGCCGGTGGTCGGCTGGGCGAGCAGGTGGTGGCGCTGTCCGTCGGGGAACTCGCCGACACCGGAGCAGTCGTGCGCGTGCGAGGCGCTGTAGAGCACGCTCTGGTACGGGAGCACGGCCTGCGTGGCGCCGAGGCAGGTGTCGCGCCAGCGCTGGCCGAAGTCCGACAGGTCGAGCGCGATCCGGCCGTCGAAGACGCCGCCGCCGGTGCCCTCGTTGGCGGTGTAGAAGCCGGTCGCGTCGGTCGCGATGTCCTTGACGACGGAGTTGGTCTCGATGAAGTTCGGGTACGCCTTGGTGAGCGCGCCGCTGGCGGCGTCCACCACGGCCAAGGCGTGGCTGTTCGTGCCGTTGACGGTGAAGAAGTCGCCGCCGAGGACGACGCCCCGGCCGTCCGGGGTGACCTCGACGGCCCGGCCCGGCTCGTCCGCGTCGGCCCGGAAGGGCTTCAGCGCGCCGTCGGACGCGGCGACGGCGGCGAACCGCTCGCGCGGCTGCCCGGCGACGGTCAGGAAGTCGCCGCCCGCGTAGACGGTGTCGCCGGAGACGGCCAGGGCGCGTACGGTCGCCGCGAAGGCGGGACGGAAGGACGGCTTCACGGTGCAGGTGGCCACGTCGACGGCGGCCAGGCTGGAGACGGGGGTGCCGTTGACCGCCCCGAAGTAGCCGCCGGCGTAAAGGGTCTTCTTGTCGGGAGAGAGGGTGAGGGCGCGGACCGTGGCGGTGCCCGAGGCGATGGTGAAGGACAGCCTGCAGGACGTCGGGGCGCCGGTTGCCGCGTCGAGAGCGACGAAGTTCACGGCGGGCTGCTCGGTGCCGGAGCCGCCCTCGGGCGGTCGTACGGCGGAGAAGGTGCCGCCGGCGAAGACCGTCCCGCCGGCTTCGGCGAGTGCCCAGACGACGCCGTCGGGCTGCCAGGTCGGCAGCGCGTCGGCGGTGAAGGCCACGGGTGGGGTGACGGCCGCCGCCTGCGGGAGGAGGCCGAGGCCGACCCCCGCGGCGGTCCCGACCAGTGACAGGGCGAGCGCGGCCGCCGCCCCTGTGGATCTGCGCATGAGGCCCCCAGGTCGTGTGGACCCGACCGGGGTGCACCCGATCGGTGTGCGCGGTGCGGTGGCCGGGACCGGGCGCCGCCCCGCCCCGGCCGTGCGTACGGGCGCACCCTAGGCCGATTCACCGGTCCGTTCACCGTACTTGGCGTATTGGATGCGAAATTGCCCGGCGGCGTCTGCGCCAACCGGGTCAGGAGGTCGGCAGGGGGCGGCAGAGCAGGGCCGCCGGGGACGGGCGGGAGGCGAAGCGCGTGGTGAAGGCGATGCCCGCCGCGTACTCGGAGGGCAGGCACTGGCCCTTGTAGTGGCCGGAGGCGTAGTCACCGCCGGGGCCGCCCGCCGGGCGGTCGTCACCGCGGTCGAACCACACCGTGCGGCCCCCGCCGGCCGGGAGGGCGGTGCGGGCCGGTGCGCACAGCGCCGCCGACACCTGTCGGCCGCGCAGGCTGTAGCCGATCAGGAACTGTCCGACCGGGCACTGGAACTTGGTGTACCCGGTCGACCAGTCGCCGCCCGCCGGGACGTGGGACTCGTCGCGGACGACGGTGTGCGCGTCGGCCGGGGCGCGCAGGTCGGTGTCGGCGCACAGGCCGCGGCCGCCCGTGTGGGACAGGCCGGCGAGGCGGGAGCCGTCGGGGCAGACCGCCTTGCGGGCGCCGCTGTCCCAGTCGCCTCCGGCCCGGATCAGCAAGGAGGCGTTGTGGTCGCGGTGGTCGGTGGTCAGCTGGTGCCAGCCGGGCGTGGCGGGCACGGTTCCGGTGCGCCCGGGGGCGGTGGCGAGGGCGTGCCACGGCGCGGTGCGCCAGTCGGCGGCGTCGAGCACTCCGGAGCGGCGGCCCGCGGCGTCGTAGCGGAGGACCGCCCAGGTGTCGCCGCCGGGAGCGCCCTGGGCGGTGGTGCTCCAGCCGACCAGCGGCCAGTACGCGAAGTCGGCGTCGGCGGCGGCCAGCAGGCCGGTGAGGCGGGGGAACCAGGCGCGCGGGCGCTCGCCCGTCTCGTCGGCGCCGATCCCGAACTCGCTGATCCAGACGGGCGCGGTGAAGTGCGTGCCGGTCTCGGCGGAGACGTAGAGGGCCTGCTCGTACAGGGCCTGCTGCAGCTCGGCGGGGCTCAGGTCCTGGTAGCGCGGGTCGCTGGTCTCGCCCAGGCCGGTCGCGCCGCTGTGCCGGGGGCCCGTGTAGCCGTAGAAGTGGGCCGAGTACACGAGCTTGTTCGAGACGACGAGGGTGTGGGAGAGGGTGCGGACGGGGGTGAGGGCGGGGCGGCCGTGCGGGAAGCCGTTGACGGGGATGCCGGTCCAGTTGATGCCCTCGACCACGATGAGCAGGTCCGGGTTGGCCTCGGCGAGGATCCGGTCGCCGGCCTGCTGGGCGGCGGCGTGCCAGTCGTGGTTGTCGCCGAGACCCCAGTTGGGGTCGTCGAAGGTGTCGCGGCGGACCTCGTTGTAGAGGTCGGCGCCGACCACGCGCGGGTTGTCGCGGTAGCGGCGGGCCAGGAAGACCCAGTCGTCGGCCCACTGGGCGGTGGTGCGGCCGCTGTTCCAGCGCTCGTTGCCGTCGAGGCCGCAACACCAGCGGGTGGTGACGGTGTGGTTGTTGAGGATGACCGCGAAGCCTGCGTCGGTGAGCGCGGCAACGACGGAGTCGAACACCTGGAGCGGGGTCCGTCCGCGCAGGGCCGGGTTCGCGGCGACCGCCGCGTCGGGGACGGGCTCGGTCGTGCGGAGCATCTCGTTCGAGAAGGGCAGCCGGATGCTGTTGAGGCCGAGGGCGCGGAAGTCCGCCAGCAGGGTGGGCAGCGGCACCCGGTCCAGGCCCAGCGGGATCCCGTGCGCGTTCTGCCCGGAGTGGTGGTGTGCGGGATCGTTGCGGTCGCCGGAGCCGGTCCAGGAGCCCTGGGCGCCGTCCCAGTTGCCGGAGCGCAGGCGGAAGCGGTTGCCGTGCGCGTCGACGATGTACCGGCCCCGCGTGGACAGCGGCGGCGTCCAGCTCTCGGCCGGAGCCTCCTCCACGGCGCGGTCTCGGTCCGCCGGCCGGGCGTGCTCCGCCGCCGGGGCCGCCGGAGCGGCGACGGCCGCGGTCGGGGCGGCGACCGCCGTCAGGGCCGACCCGAGGAGCAGAACGGTGGTGAGCAAGGGGCGCGCAAAGCGGCTTCTCATCGGGCTCCTGCCGGATCGGGCCACCCGGGCGGGCGACTGCCGCGGACAAGTTACCGGCCGGTCGACATCCGGGGAACCCGTACGGACCCCGGTTTTCCCGGAGCCGGCCCGGCCGAAACCCCCGCGCGCGCGGCCGCCGGCCTCTACGGTGCCCTGCAGGGATCGGGCGAGGGCGGACGACGGGAAGGCGGCGGGGCCGGTGGACGAGGAAGAGGACCTGCGGCTGGCGAGGATGACCCCGGAGATCTCCCGCCGCACCCTGGTCATGCTGCGGGGCCTGGCCGGACTGGAGCCGCCGGAACAGGTGCCCGAGGACGCGATGGCCGTGGCCGACGAGATCCTCGCCGAGCACGGCACGGACGGGCTGCGCGTCCTGGTGATGACGTTGGCGTCCTGGGCGACGGCGCAGATCGAGAGCGTGGCCGAGCTGAGCCGGCGCAGCCACGAGGCGGTGCTCGACGCGATGGAGCTGGCCTGTCTGGAGGCCGGCGCCGAGGACTGAAGCAAACAGTGCTGCCGCCGCCGGCTGCATTCGCGCGGGTGTCGGCCACACTGGGGTTAGCGGGGGGCCCTGATCGGAGGCCGTCGTGAGCACACCTTCCCCCATCCGAATCGCCGCAGTCCTCTCCGCCGAACACCGCGGCCGGCTGATGTCCCACGCGCGCGAGGTCAACTTTGCCGAGGGCGCGCGGATCTTCGACGAGGGCACTCCGTCCGAGTCGTTCTGGATCGTGCGCTCGGGCACGGTGACCCTGCAGATCCCCGTCTCCGGTCGCCGGCGGCCCGCCCCCGTGGAGAACCTCGGCCCCGGGGAGCTGGTGGGCTGGTCCTGGCTGTTCCCGCCGTACGTCTGGCAGCTCAGCGCGGAGGCGATGACGCCGGTGCGCGCGTACGAGTTCGACGCGACCGCCGTGCGGATGCTCATGGACGCCGACCCCGCCTTCGGCTCCGCCGTCGGACACTGGGTCGGACGGGTGCTCGCGATGCGCCTCCAGCAGACCCGGACCCGACTGCTCGACCTGTACGCCCCCCACGCGGGAGCAGGTTTGTGAACACGGTGTAAACCACCCGGCCAGGCCCGCTGGACAAAGGTTTCAGCGTGTGTGTTCGGCCGTTTCGAAGGCCTGCTTCCGCACAGGTCAGCGCCCTCGCACGGCTGCGGACTGCATGCATTCACTCACGAACGGTGACGAAAAAGCACGGTGCGGGCGGGCGTTCGACGCCCGGGTCGGCAAGACTCCTGTCCGCTATCCGAAGCGCCCACCCCAAGGAGTTCGAAATGCGGTCCATCGCACGGAGTCTCGGCCTCGGTTCCTCCGCCATGGCGCTCACCGCGCTCACCGCGCTGGCCTGGCCCGGAACCGCCGACGCCGCGCCGACCGGCACCGAGAGCGTCTACGCCCCCTCCGCCCTCGTCCTCGCCGTCACCCCCGGGGAGGACCCCGGGTACGGCACGGCGCTGCGCGCGGTGACCCTGTCCTGCTCGCCCGTCCCGCGCGGCACCCACCCGTCCCCGGCCGCCGCCTGCGCCGAACTGCGCGCGCACGCCGACCGGCTGGACGCGGTCGCCGAACCCCTGCCCGGGGTCGACTGCACGAGGGAGTGGAACCCCATGACGGTCACCGCCGACGGGGTCTGGCAGGGCCGACGGATCACGTACTCGTACACCTTCGCCAACCCGTGCGCCATGCGGTACAGCAGCGGCACCCTGTTCGACTTCTGACCGGGCGCGCCGGGTGGCCCGGGCGGCGCCGTGCGACCGCCGCCCGGGCCGCAGCGGATCGGCCCCGTCGACCGGCCCGCGGGTTCCCGGCGGGCCTCGGCTGCCCGGCCCCGGCACGTACCCGGACAACCGACGTGGGCCGTCAGCCCAGTTCGAGACTCGTCACCCCGTACAGCCCGGACAGTTCGAGGTCCGGCGCCGGCCCCGTGTACATGCGGGCGGCCTCGAAGACGGGCACCAGGCCGAGGGCCGCCACGAGCTCCGTGGCGGCCCTGTTCACGTCGGGGACGTCCACGGCGACCACCCCGTCCGGGGTGTGCTCGGCGAGCCGGTGCAGCAGCGAGGCCGCGATCTGCGGGGTGGACGCGTACAGGGGGCCGATCCGGGAGGCCCCGCTGCACGGGCGGACCACGCCGAGGCCCTCGATCCGGCCGTCCCGGAAGGCGGCGAGGGCCGTCCGCCCGGGCAGCGCGGTCCAGGCGGACAGGAAGGAGTCGCGGGCCTCGGGAAAGAACCGGCGGTCGTACGCGGCGAGCAGGCCGAAGGGCAGCGCGGCGGCATCGACCACCTCGAACCCGCCGGCGCCCGTACCCGCGCCACCGGGGCCCCCGGGACGCGGCCGGCCCTCGTGTCGGACGTTGTTCCAGGCCGGCAAGAACCCGGACTTCCGGTAGTTGTCCTGCTGTTCGACCACCCCGTCGAGGCCGACGAGCCGTCCGGCCAGCCGGTCCATGCCGGCGTTCCAGAGCCGGAGCCCGTACCCCTGGCCGCGGAAGGAGGGGTTCGCGATGTAGAAGCCGATGAACCCGAAGCCGGACCCGTACCGCACGGCCGAGATGCAGGCCGCCGGTTCGCCGGCGACCCGGCCGATGAGGAAGCCCCCCGGATCGGCGACCGCGAACGCGAACCGGTCGGAGTCGCCCGGGTTCCAGCCCTCGGCATCGGCCCAGGCGCGCATCAGTTCCATGTCGGCGGCACTCGCGCCGGTGATCTCGAATCCCGTCATGTGCCGTGTTGTACCAGATGCGCGAGAGGCCGTCAGGAGCGCCGGTCGGTCGTCAACAGCCGTGCGAAGGCCGCCGGATCGACATCGCGATGGACATCGCTCACCTGTGCGTCACCCACTTCGACGACCCGCCAGACGCCGTCGGCGCGCAGTGCGAGGTCGGTCGTGACGAAGGGGCAGCCCAACGCCTCGACGGCGGCGCGCACCGGTCCGAGATCCGGCAGGCCGGGCTGCGCTCCGCCTCCGGCCCCGCCCGGTACCGCGCAGGCTCCGGCCGGGCCGTCGGGATGCGGGGTGACCAGCCGCGGGGCACCGTCCCGCCACCACACGCGGATCTCCCCGGGCGCCGCGTCCGGTCCCGGCCCGGGTACGCCGAACGGCTCGAAGGCGCGCAGGACGACGCCGCCCGCGAGGAAATCGCCCTGGAGTTCGACGAATCGGCTGACCACACGGTGCAGGGCGGCTCGGTCGGCGAGGTCGGGGATGTGGCAGGCCTCGTCCCACTCGTGCTTGCGGGACTTCACGTAGTCCTTGACCACGGCGGCCCCGGCCGGCAGCCCGGCGGCCAGGGCCGCGAGCCGCTCCGGCTCCGGGGCGCGGCCCGGAGCGGCGGGAAGCCAGCGGCTGGCCGGGGTGAGCTCGGCGAACGTGGCGTACCAGCCGGGCAGTTCGTGGGCGCGCCGGTAGCGGGACGGGTCGGTGAGGAGCCGGGCGCCGCGCAGCCGCAGTGCCGCGTCGAGCTGGGCGTACCGGTCGGCGGGGAGCATCCAGCCGCGGTACCACAGCGGTCCCGCCCCCGCGGGCACGCGGGAGACGGAGCGTTCGGCGTCCCCGGCCGTCAGCGCGTCGTGGTCGACGAGGTGGACGGCGGCGCCGTCGGCGCGCAGCTGCCTGGCCTCCGTCGCGAAGTGGGCGTCGACCCGGCGCTCGTTCAGCGGATCGGAGCAGTACAGGACGGTGGTCGGCATGCGGCCAGCGTACGGGGCCGCTTTCGGCCCCGTGCCGGTGGTCAGCCCGCGCAGATGACGTCGTCGAGCGTGATCGGCTGCGAGTCGAGGCGTACGTACGCCGTGAAGGTGTCGGTGGTGCCGTCGTCCCAGTGGGTGGTGACGGTGGCCCAGCCGACGTTGGCCGACTGCGCGACGGTCACCGGGCCGACGGCGATGCCCCGTGGTTCCTTCGGGGCGCAGAGCAGTATGTCGAGGCTCCGGCTCAGCGCCTGTCTGTCCTTGAGGTGCTGCGAGACCCGCAGGGACCGGTCCTGGTCGGAGGGGCCGTGGTTTCCGTAGAAGGTGGTGAGGAAGCGGCTGATGTCGGCGGCGGTGTGCCGGTACCGGGCGTGCGCCGGGGCCGGGTCGGCAGCGGCGGCGGATGAGGACGGGGCCGGCAGCGCGAGCAGGCTGAGCAGCGCGGCGCCGACACCGTAGGGCATGAGTCTCATGCCGCATGTGTAACCGGCAGGGCGTGGCGCGGGCCGGGGCGGGCGCCGGATCTCACTCCGGTGGAGGCCGGGATTCACCGCAGGGGGATCCCCCGCGGGACGGCGGCGTCCGGCCGGGGCCGGCGGTAATGCGGTCGCGGCCCGGCCCCGGTGGTCCGTAGGGTCGGGGCATGGGTAAGCCGCTTGTCGCAGTGTTCAGTGGGGCCGGGATCTCCACCGACTCCGGGATTCCGGACTATCGGGGGCCGCAGGGGTTGTGGCGCCGGGAGCCCGATGCCGAGAAGCTCGTGACGTACGAGTACTACATGGCGGATGCGGAGATCCGGCGCCGGTCCTGGCTGATGCGCGCCGAGATCGGGAAGCTCGCCGCCCGGCCGAACGCGGCGCACCGTGCCGTCGCCGAGCTGGAGCGCGGCGGCACGCCGGTGCGGGTGATCACCCAGAACGTGGACGGGCTGCACCAGCTGGCGGGGGTGCCGGCCCGGAAGGTGCTGGAGCTGCACGGTACCGCCCGGGAGGTGGTCTGCACGGCCTGCGGCGCCCGCTCGGGGATGGAGGAGGCGCTGGACCGGGTCGCCGCCGGGGAGCCGGACCCGGCCTGTACGGCCTGCGGCGGGATCCTCAAGGCGGCGACCGTGATGTTCGGCCAGAACCTCGATCCGGAGGTGCTGGCGCAGGCGGTGGCCGTCGCCAAGGGCTGCCACGTGTTCATCGCCGTCGGCTCCACGCTGCAGGTGCAGCCCGCCGCCTCGCTGGCCGGGATGGCCGCCGAGGCGGGGGCCCGCCTGATCATCGTGAACGCGGAGGAGACCCCGTACGACCCCCTCGCCGACGAGGTGATCCGCGAGCCGATCGGCACCGCCCTGCCGGCGCTGCTGGCCCGGATCGCCGGCTGACCCAGGCGGCCGCCCCAGGGGCGGCCGGGCGGGCCGTCGGCCGGTCAGGCGGCGTCGGCGGCCCGCCGCATCCCGGCCACGTCGAGCTTCTTCATCGTCATCATCGCGGCGGTGGCGCGGGCGGCCCGCGCCGGGTCCGGGTCGGTCACCAGGTCGATGGCGCCGGGCGGGACGACCTGCCAGGACACCCCGAACCTGTCCTTGACCCAGCCGCAGTTGGACTCCTCGCCGCCGTCCCGGGTCAGCGCGGCGTAGTAGTAGTCCGCCTCCGCCTCGTCCGCGCAGTGGATCTGGAAGGAGATCGCCTCTGTGAACGGGAACTGCGGCCCGCCGTTGAGTCCGACGAACTTCTGGCCGTTGATCTCGAACTCGACGATCATCACCTCGCCGGCCGGGCCGGGCCCCGCCTCGGTGTAGCGGCCGATCCGGCCGCGCTTTCCGTCCTTGAACACGGACAGGTAGTAGTCGGCGGCGGCCTCCGCGTTGCCGTCGAACCACAGGCACGTGGTGAACCCGTTGCTGCTCATGACTGCCTCCAGGCGGGGTGGGCGGGCGGACGGGGTGCAGGGGTAGCACCTTCTCCCACTACAGACCCGCCCCGGGCCCGAAATTCATCGGTGGGCCCGGGGCGGGTCTGCTCAGTGCCTGGAATGCACTCCTTCGGCTCAGGCCTCCGGGTTCGCACCCTTCTCCAGCATCCGGTCGACGACGCGCCGGGTGGCCTGGCCGTCGTCCAGGTCGCAGAACTCGGCGCGGAACGCGGCCCGCGCCTCCTTGTACTCCTCGCAGAGGGCGTCGGCGTTGCGGACGGCCTCGATCAGGCTCGCCGAGTCGGCCAGCATCGGGCCGGGCGCCTTCTCCTCCAGGTCGAAGTTCAGGCCGCGCAGCGTGCTCCGGTAGTGCTGCAGGTCGTACGTGAAGAGCAGGATCGGCCGGTCGGTGACCGCGAAGTCGAACAGCACGGAGGAGTAGTCCGAGATGAGCACGTCGGCGACGAGGAGCAGGTCCGTCGCGTCCGGCCAGCGGGACACGTCGACGACGAAGCCGTCCCGGCCCCGGTAGCGGACCTGCTCGGTGACGCGGTGGTGGCCTCGGATCAGCAGGACGTGGTCCTCGCCGAGCGCCTCACGGGCCGCGTCGAGGTCGATCTGCAGGTCGAGCTTGTAGCCGCCGGAGAAGCTCTCTCGGTTCTCCCGCCAGGTCGGCATGTACAGGACGACCTTCTTGCCCTCGGGCAGGCCCAGCCGCCGCTTGACCTCGGCGATCCGCTCGGCGTCGGGCCGCACGAGGGCGTCGGTGCGCGGGCTTCCGGACTCGATGACCTCGCCCTTGTAGCCGAGGGCGCGCTTCAGGAGCGGCGTGGCGTACGAGCTCGGGGAGGCGAGCAGCGACCACTGGGCGCTGTCGTGCTCCAGGCCGTCCAGGACCTCGGGGCTGGTGTAGTAGTCGTGGATGAAGTCGTGGCCGATCTCCTTGATCGGCGTTCCGTGCCAGGTCTGGACGACGACCTGGCCGGAACGGCGCCGGAAGCGGCGCGCCACGCTGTCGTTCAGCACGTAGTAGCGGGCACGGGCCAGGGCGTCCCAGGCCTCGACGCTGTCGTACTCCACGGCGCGGGCGGTCGGCGGGACCTCGGCGCGGCCGTCGCGGACCAGCCAGAGGTGCTCCAGCTTCTCACCGCGGCGCACCAGCTCCTCGTGGATGGCGCGCGGCGCGTCGCCGGCCGCCTGCCCCTGGAAGGTGTCGTAGACGACGATGTCCTTGAGGGGCAGGGCGCGGCGCGCCGGGTACGTCTCGTCACGCAGGACGCGCTGGGCGTACCGGGAGCGGTCGTGCGGGGTGAGCATCTCGTCCGCGATGAGCGCCATGCGGTCGTAGAAGCGCGCCTCGATCCGCATCCGGCGGCCCTGCACGGTGAGGCCGACGGGACCGGCGTGGAGGGCACCGGACGCGAACTGGACCGGGGCACCGCGCTCGACGCCGAGCAGGCCCGCGGTGGTGCCGGCCTCGGAGACCGGGCGCAGCGTCGGCCACCAGCGGCCGTGGGGCAGGGTGGCGCGGCCGGCGTAGGACTCGGGCAGGACGGGCTCGAAGACGGCCTCGAACCGGTCGCCGTCACGGGTGAGGGGGTAGCTGAACTCGGTGCCGTACGCGTTGTGGAAGACCAGCTCGTACGGCTCGTCCACGGGTGCGGTGAAGCGGCCGCGCACGGTGAAGGCGCCGTCCTGCGCGGAGACCTCGTCGATCAGGGGCGGGGAGGGCTGCACGGAGAGGGTCAGGTGACCGCTGTTGCCTCGCTTGGCGAAGACGGTCCGGCCGGTGTCGCCGCCGGGCAGCGGGAGGACCAGGCCGGTGAAGCCGCCGCGCTCGTCGTGCACGAGGCGGTGCTCCTTGCCGTCGGTGCCGGTGACGGCCAGGCTCCACGGCTCGGGGGACCACTCGCCGGGCGCGACCTCGCCGTCCGGTACGGCGGCCAGGTCGGCCAGCGGCACGCGCACGGTGAACGGGACCCGGCCGGCGCCGGTGGCCGGGGCGGTCTCCAGGGGGAAGGTGAGGACGGTGCCGCTGGAGACGTGCTCGGCTCGCATGGTTGCGCCGGCGCCGCCGAGCTCGGCGGCGATCTCGCCGGCGATCTCGACGGAGTCGTCGTCGCCGGGGCGGACGTCGAGGGCGCGGGCCCGGACGACCTCGACCTGGATGGTCAGGGAGCCCTGGGCGTTGGGCACGATGCGGACGTCCGGGGCCACCCAGTGGGCGGGCGGGTTCTGGCCGCTGTCGGCCTCTCCGCCCTTGAGGCGGGCGCGGTGGAGGCCGCCGGCGCCGGTGACGGCGACGGAGGTGGTCCATATGCCGTCGCGCCAGGTGCCGCCGGACTGGAAGACGCTCGGGTCGACGACGGCGGTGAAGCCGGCCCAGTCGGCGTGGCGCAGGGCGAGGTGCGCGACGTCGACGGTGGCCATCGGGGAGGCGACCGTGCGGGTCTTCACGACGGTGCGGCGGCGCTTGCCGCCCTCGCGGAAGACCAGCACCTTGCGGGAGGCGAGGCGGCTCTCGGCGCCGAGGTGGCCGGGGATGGCGTAGCCGCGCAGCAGCAGCTTGCCCTCCTTCCAGACGGCCTGCTCCAGACGGCTGACGACGCGGAGCTCGCGGGTGCCGAGGGTGAGGAGCTTGGCCGGGACCGGCGGACGGCCGTGCAGGAACGGGTAGTCGGCCTGCGGGCGCGCCAGGCCCTTCACCGGGACGCTGTAGGAGTAGTGGCGCTGGTGGTCCGTGAGGGCGATGAAGTCCTCGACGCGACCCTCGCTGGCGAGGTACGCCTTGAGCCGGTCGGCGACGGTGAGGCCGGACCAGGGGGCGGTGCCGATCTCACGGACGAGGCCGCCGACCTCCTTGACGAAGGCGGCGCGGAACTCGGGGCCGCCCTCGCCGACGTACTTGTAGATGAGCGGGAGCTCCTCGCTCAGCACGTTGTGGTCGTAGTCGCGCAGGTAGCGGACGTACTTGGCGCCCTGCTTGCCCTGGAGGGCCTCGCGGACCAGGCGGATGGAGGTGACGCGGTCGATGACGGAGACCGGGTCGGTGGAGCGCTGCGTGATGGAGCGCTCGCCGGTCTCGCGGACGCGCCAGTGGTAGACGCACTCGCTGAGGATGTCGACGCTGGACGCGAAGTAGTGCGCCGGGATGCTGACGGGCGCGTCCTCGTAGAGGATGCCTTCCGGGTACTGGAAGCCGTGCTCGTCCCAGAAGGTGCGGCGGTACACCTTGTTCCAGGCGGTGCGGTCGGTGACGAGCTCCGGGAACTTGGAGATGTGGGTCTTCAGGCGCGTCTTCGCGAAGGCGGCCCGGTGACCCCAGGACTGCTGCATGCCGACGGAGCGGAAACGCTGGACGTTGCCGCCGGCGAAGTCGGATCCGGTCTCGTCGAGGGCGGCGATCAGGCGCTCGTACGCGTAGTCCGGCATGGTGTCGTCACTGTCGACGAAGGCCAGGTACTCGGTGCCCTCGGTGAGGTGCCGGGCACCCACGTTACGGGCGGCGCCGAGGCCGGCGTTGGCCTGCATGACGACCCGGAACCGCTTGTCCCGCGCGGCGAAGGCCTTGGCGATGGCGGCGCTGTTGTCCGTGGAACCGTCGTCGACCAAAATGCATTCGAAGTCGGCGAAGGTCTGGGCGGCGATGGACTCCAGGCACTCGTCGAGGTAGAGCTCGACGTTGTAGACAGGGACGACGATGCTCAGGCGCGGGGGCATGGGTTGCGGGTTCTCCAGCGAATCAAACTCTTTGGATGATCAGAGGTTGAGAGCATCCTACTCGGTTACAGGATGATAAAGTCCCCCCATCCTGGACATTTGCCGTCGTCGACCGAGACGGACGGCAAAGATTTCAGCCGCCCGCCACCTCGGCGTCGATGTTCGACCGAACGTTCGCTCAGACTTCGAGTTCGCTCTCGATCTTCTTGAGCTGGTGCCGGGCCATCGCCAGGTTGGCCCGGCCGCGGTCGAGCGCGAGGTAGAGGAAGAAGCCCTTGCTCCCCCGCCCCTTCAGCAGCCGGATCAGGTGGTACTGGCTGCCGAGGGTGATCAGGATGTCCTCGATCTCCTCCTTGAGTCCGAGCATGTCCATGGTGCGGACCTTGGCGCGCACCACGTCGGTGTTGCCCGCCGCGGCCACGCTGAGGTCGAGGTCCTTGCCGCCGCCGATGGTGCCGAGGGCCATGCCGCTGTCGTAGTCGACGAGGGCGGCGCCCAGGGCTCCGTCGATGACGGTGGTGGCTTCCTTGAGTGCGGTCTCCACACTGGCCATGATCCGGTCCTTCCTTGTGTACGGGTTGCGCACGCGTCTGCACGTGCGGTTCGTGATCGTTCGGTGCTGCTTGGTTCGGTGGCTCCGGGCCCGTCAGGCGGACGGGGACGGCGGCAGGGCCGGCCGCACGGGTCCGCGGCGCCCGAGGATGTCGTCGATCAGCTCGGCGATGCGCAGGCTGGAGCGGCGGGCCTCGAGGTGGAGCCGGCCCACGTTGACGCGGGGTTCCGCGATCAGGGTGAGGACGGCGGCGTCGCCGGCGGCGTAGGTCGCCACGTAGCCGTGCTCGCCGCGGACGAGCAGCTCGCGGAAGCCGCCCTGGCCGGTGCTGTCGCTGAGCCGCTGGGCCACCCCGAGGGCGGCCGCGGTCAGGGCCGCGACGGCCTCGACCTCGGTGGCGGCGCTGTCCTGGGCGAGGACCAGGCCGTCGGAGCTTCCGGCGAGGGCGCCGCTGAGCTGGGGCACCCGGGCTCGCAGCCGGCGGAGCTCGGCGAGTATCTCGGCTTCGGCCTCCGCGGGCACCATCGCCGTGCTCATGTCGACTTGCCTCCTTTCGGGCTGCCTCCGTTCGGAGCGGTCGGCGCGCTCGGCGCGCAGTGCCGGTCGCAGCGGGAGCCTCACAGGCTTGCCTCCAGTGCGTCGCGTAACCGGCGGAGCAGCGCCACGTCCGGGGATTGGGTCTGGGTCATCCAGTCGGGCAGGGTCGTCACGACGGGCGCCCGGGCCGGCGGGTGCGGGGTCTCCACGAGGCCCGCGGCCGCGAGGCGCCGCACGTCGAGCAGGGTGTGGAAGGCGGGCCGGCCCAGGACCCAGGCCAGGTCCGCGGGGGTCCGGACGCCGTCCGCGTGGGCCAGCAGGAGCCGCTGGCGGGCCGTGACGGTCTGGCCGGGGGCGGCCGCGCGGGGCACCACGGAGGCGGTGTCCAGCTGCGGGTAGGGCCAGACCGCGTCGAGGAGCTCCCGGCGGCGCCGGGTCTCGCGCTCGACCGCGGCGGCCGGGACGGAGCGGACGGAGCCGATCCAGTGGGTGGCCCCGCGGCGGAATCGGGAGGGGCCGCTGCCCGGGGAGAGCGCGAAGAAGGCGGCGTCGAAGATCGCGGCGAGGTGGCAGATCTCCAGTTCGCCGTCCGCGAGGCCGCCGCTGTCCACGAGGAAGCGGGCGACCTGACCGCGGGCGCCGGCCCGGTCGACGGCCTCGCGCCAGCGCTCCGGGGCGAGGGCGCCGCCGGTGGTGAGCAGGACGTCCAGGCCGGGGGTGGCCGGGCTCTCGGCGTGGACGATGCGGCCGTCCTGCAGGAAGAGGGTGCCGCGATCGCGGAGCAGGGCGCCGGTGGCACGCTCGGCGGCGAGTCGGGTGAGGAGGGGCGAGACAGCGGCGGCGGCTGTCGCGAAGGCGGTCATCTGAGTACCAGCCCCTCTGCGAGGGCCCTGAGTCGGTGGCGGGCGAGGGCCAAGTTGCCTTCGGTGCGGTCCAGCCAGAGGTGGAGGAAGACGCTGCTGTCGAAGCTGGTCTCGACGAATCGGAGCACGTGGTAGCCGGTTCGGGTGGTGACGATCACGTCCTCCACGGGCGGGCCGTCGGCTCCGAGGGCGGCGGCCTGGACCATCGCCGCCGGGGCGGGCTGGGCGAAGGATTCGTACTCGGCGGCAGCCCTGGCCAGCTCCGCCGTCTCGGCGGCGGTGGTCTCGTGGTCACCGACGGGCGACTCGCCGGCGGTGCCGAGGGCCAGTCCGCTGCTCCAGTCGACCAGAGCGGCCCCGCGCGCGCCAGGCAGGGCCATGGCTTCGAGCAGGCATTCGTCGATCCCGGGCACGCGGGCTCCCCTCCCGACCGGATGTGCGAGGTGACGTCGTACAGCGCGACAGAGAGGAACCTACTCGCGTTCAGCAGCCTGGAAGGGCCATCTGGCATTTTCCGCGGGAACATGCACGGAAGAGCACGACACCTTGGCCGGAACCCGTCGACTTCTGATCGGGATTGTTGATCACGGCCCGACCCCCGGGGCCGGGGGGACGGGGGATTCGAGCGGCCGACGCGAACGCGCATGGCCCGTCCGGGTGACGGCGATCGCCGCCGACCGCCCGTACAGCGGTCCCGGCCTGCACGCCACCGGCTGCACGGAACCGCGCACACGTCACCGCGGGCGCGTCACTGCGTGCACGTCACCGCGGGCGCGTCACTGCGTACAGGTCACGTATGCCGGGAGCCGGGCGTCCTCGATCAGGCGGCGCGGCAGTGACAGGCCGAAGCGGCGCTCCAGCACCGCCAGGGTGCGCCGGTCCCGGTCGGCGCAGGGTTCGTCCTCGCGCCGGTCGTGGGAGCCGCCGTCGGCGGTGAGGATGCCGGCGGCCACGAGGTCCGGGAGCAGGTAGTCCGGTCGGTGGCCGCCGCGCCAGGCCTCCTCGCCGAGGCCGAAGCAGCAGACCAGCTCGCCGTCGCGGGCGTAGGAGAACAGCTTGGGCGGACGGTCGGGCTGGGGGTCGAGGTGGAGGGCCTCCGCCCCGCAGCGGGAGACCTCGGCCAGCCGGTCGGCCCCGGCCGGCATGCCGTGCTCGACGGCGAAGGACCAGCCGCCCCACCGGCCGACCCGGGCCACGCCGTCGCCGTCCACGGTCTCGGCGACCATGCTCCAGGCGTCGGCGGCGCCCAGCGGACCGGGCCGGATGCCGGGCAGCGCGCCCAGGCGCCGGGCGAGCTCCTCGGGGGCGATGCCCCGGGCGAAAGTGAGGCCGGCGTACCAGCCGTCCCAGTCGGCGAGCCACCGTATGGCGCCGCCTCGGTCCCCGGTCATGTCCACGGTCGTTCCTCCGCGCATCGTGCCGGCACTCCCCCGACCGGCACGATAGTCACTGTGCGGGGGATTCCGGGAGGAGTCGCTCGACCATCGAGTCGATGATGCCCGCCACCGGGTAGGCCTCGAGCATCGTCGGCACGGTCAGGTCCTCCACGATCAGGCCCATCATCGCGAGGTACAGCAGCAGCACGCCCTGCCGGTCCCCGGGCAGGCCCGCCTCCAGGTGCCAGGCGATGTTGGCTTCCAGCTCCGCGCGCTGGAACGCGGCCACCTCGGCCTGGAGCTCGGGGCGGCGGATGCCCTCCAGCCGCAGCTCCAGCATGGCGATGTGCACGCTGCGCTCGCGCCGCATCCGCTCCAGCAGCAGCATGAGCAGGACCTTCGTGTCCAGTGGTACGGGCAGGTCCGCCGGGTCGGGGGCGATCCGCTCCCGGGTGCGGTGCAGGATCTGCCCGAGCAGTTGGGCGCGGTTGGCGAAGTAGTTCGAGGCGGTCCCGGTCGGCACGCCCGCCTCGGCGTCGACCGCCCGCAGGGTCAGGCCGCGCGAGCCCTCGCGCGCCAGTACTTCGATGGCGGCGTCGAGCAGCGCGGTGCGGCGCTCGGGATTGTGGCGCATGGGCGTTTCCTGACGGTGTGTGGGTGTGTGGGCGCGCTGATCACTGCGGAGTGGCCACTCCACTTGCAGTGATCCGGACACGCTAGCGGACACGGCGGATCCCGGCCCTCCCCACCGGTGCCCCTCACGTGTCACTCTGCCCCCCATGGAGCGGATCATCGAGGAGATTCGAGAGGAACTGTCCCGTCGGATCGCCGGGACGGCGGACCGGCTCGCCGACCGGACGCTGGCCGAGGACGCCGCGTACGCCGCCCTGCTCGGCCGGGCGGAGCTGCGCGAGCGGATCCACCACAACCTGGCGCAGTCCGTCGAGGGACTGGTCCGCAGCGCGCGCGGGCTGCCGGTGGAGCTCGGCGACGCGCGGGCCACCGGCACGCTCCGCGCCGAGCAGGGCCTGCCGCTCGCCTCGCTGCTGCGCACGTACCGGCGGGGCGGCCGGCTTCTGTGGCACACCCTCACCGAGGCGGTGACCGCGCACGATCCGGCCGCGCTCCCCCGGCTGCTGCCGCTCGCCTCGGTGCTGTGGGACGTGGTGGACCAACTGACGGACGCGGTGGCCGAGGCGTACCGCCGCACGGAGGCCGCGCGCTTCGACCGCGACCGGGAGCGCCGCGCGTCCCTGCTGGACGCGCTGCTCGACGGCGGGGGCCCGGCGGAGGGCCCGGCGGCCTCGGAGGCCGCGGCCCAGCTGGGGCTGCCCGAGCGGGGCCGGTTCGCGGTGGTGGTGATCGGCTCGGGCAGCTCCGGCGGGCGCGGTGCCGAGCGGGCGGCGACGGGGCCGCGGGTACTGTGGCGGATCCGTGCCGACGGGGAGACCGGTCTGGTGGAGTTGGGCCGCCATCCGCTGGAGTCCGTACGGGACCTGCTGGCCCCGCTCGGGGTGCGTGCCGGGGTCAGCCCGGTCGTGGAGGCCCCGGGGGATCTGGCGCGGGCCCGGTGGCTGGCCGCGCTCGCGCTGCGCACCGCGCCCGCGTCGGCCGGGCCGCACACCGCGCTGCTGGACGAGCGGCTGCCGATGGCGCTCGTGGCCTCACAGGCCGAACTGGCGTGCCGGCTGCGGCAGGTGGTGCTCGGCCCGGTGCTGGCGCTGCCCGCGGAGGACTGCCGCGTCCTGCTGACCACGCTGGGCACCTGGCTGGCCTGCCGGGGCTCGACGACGCAGGCCTCGCTGGTGCTGTACTGCCACCGCAACACCGTCTCCAACCGGCTGCGTCGCCTGGAGCACCTCACCGGCCGCTCGCTGTCCGATCCGGCGCAGGTGGTGGAACTGGCCCTGGCGCATGCGGCGGTCCTGCAGCGCACGCCGGGCGACACCGCCCCGCCGAAGCCCACCGCCGGGCGACCGGCCCACCGCCCCGCCTGACCGCACGGCCGCGCGAGGCGGGGCGAGGCAGGGGACGGTTCAGGGGACGGGCCGGGACGCCACCTGCGCCGGATCGGACTGCCGCCCGGACTCCGCGGGCGACCGGTTCCGCCGCGCCTTGCCGGGCGGGTCCGGTGCGGTGCGCGCGTCGGCCGCGGCCGTCTTCCCGGGTCCGGTACGCCGGTCCGGCCGGCGAGCCACCGCAGCAGTGCGGGCGCCCGCGTTGCGGATGGCCGCGTTGCGGATGGCCGCGTTGCGGATGGCCGCGTTGCGGATGGCCTCGCGGATGTCGGTCCTTCGATGGCGGTCACCGACCGGCCCGCGCAGGCCGCGACGGGCACGACGCACGGGCGGTTGCCCTCACCCTCGGGGGGCCGGTGGAGGTCGTGCAGACCCTCACGCCGCAGCCGTGCTCGGGGGCCGCGGACGCCGAGCGTTCACACGGGCCCCTCCCGTCACTTCCGGCCGGTTACCGCCACGTACGGTAGCGGCCAGCCGAGGGTTGGGGAAGCGGAACGACAGGGGGCTACGCGGGAGGGGGTCCTTCGTTCGGGGGGTGCCCCGTCGGGGCGCGCCAAGGCCCCGCGTACGAGTCCGGGCGCCCGAACGGGTCGCCCCTCGGCCACGCGCTCGACTGCTGCCGTCCCGGCAGGACTGTTTCCGGCCGCGGGCGCACGATGGAGGAGAAGAGAAACCGACAGGAGGTGTGTGGCGATGGCGAAGTACATGGACGTCCACCACGACATGAAGGGCATCACGCGGGAGCAGCTGCTGGCCGCCCACAATGCCGACCTGGCGATCGAGAAGGACGAGGGCGTGCACTTCGAGCGCGCTTGGGCCGACCCGCAGTCGGGCACGGTGTACTGCCTGTCCGAGGCGCCCTCGGCCGACGCGGTCCAGCGGATCCACGAGCGCAGCGGCCACCCGTTCAACGAGATCCACCCGGTCCCGCTCATCGTGTGAGGCGGGGGACTCCTCCAGGACACGGCGACCGGAACCCCGGCCGGAGCCGCAACCGGAATCATGGCCGGAATCGTTCGCACGGCCGGGAGACCGGCCGCGAGGCCCTTGGCATATGCCGGAAGCAAGACCTTTGCGGATGTTGCCAAACGCCTTACGGGTTCTTGCGGCCTGTGCCACAGTCGTCGTAGGCCCACCCTTCATACCTGGCCGCGTCGCGCCTGTATCGGAGTCCCCATGCCGTCCCACCTGTTCGCGGACCGTCCCGCGCAGCCGCCCGAGCCCGGGTCGGTGGACGCACTGATCTCGCAGACCCGGCGGCTGCGCGGTGGTGTGGACGCCGTGCGCCGCGACACCGTCGTCGATGACGACGACGTCCAGGGCCGCTGGCAGCGGGCGCTGTGCGACCTCGCCGTGCACCACCTCGACGACCTGCGCGAGCAGTTGGACCAGCTGAAGGAGGGGCTGCCGCCCGCCCCCGCCCTCCAGGGGCTTACGGAACCGGGGCCGGAGGCCGACGCCGACGGCACCCCGCAGACCCGCGTCGGCAGCGCCGAGTGGAACCTGCTGACCGACGAGGTCACGTGGTCCGACGAGCTGTTCCAGATCTTCGGCCGCCCCCCCGAGGCCGGCCCGCTGCCCCTCGACGAACTGGGGTCCATCCTGTTCTCCGAGGACCAGCCGCTGCTGACCGCGATGGTGACGGCCTGCCTGGTCGACGGCAAGCCCATCGACGGGGAGTTCCGCATCGTCCGGTCCGACGGCCGGGTCCGTACCCTGCACATGCGGGGCGAGCCGGTGCTCGACTCGGACGGCTGCACCGCCTCCATGTGGGCCGTGCTCCGGGACGTGAGTGAACTGCGCCGAAGCCAGCGCGCCGTCCGCGAGTCCCGTGACTCACTGCAGCGCCGGCGGGAGATCGCGCAGACCGAACACCGGCTGGCGGTCGAGCTGCAGGAAGCCGTGCTCCCCCCGTGGCGCGGCTCCCTGCGGTTCCCGCACGGCGACACCGGCGCGCTCGACGTGGCCGCGCACTACCTCCCTTCCGCGAGCAGTGCCCTGATCGGCGGCGACTGGTACGACGCCCTCGAACTGGCCGACGGCTGCTCGCTGCTGACCGTGGGAGACCTGACCGGCCACGGGGTGACGGCCACGTCCGGCATGGCGATGATGCTCGGCGCGCTGCGCGGCATGGCCATGGCAGGTATCGAGCCGGGCCCGCTGATGGGCTGGCTCAACCAGCTGCAGGAGGCCTCCGCGCAGCCCGCACTCGGGTCAGCCGTCTGCTGCCGCTACGACCCCGCCCGCCGGACGCTCTCCTGGGCCCAGTCCGGGCACCCTGCCCCGCTGCTGTTCCGCGGCGGCGCCGGCCGCGCCCTGGTCCCGCCGGAGGGCGTGCTCCTGGGCGCGACCTCCGGGGCGGCGTACGGGCAGGCCGAGGAGCGGCTGGAGGCCGGCGACGTCCTGGTCCTGCACACGGACGGACTCGCCTCCGGCGACACGGGTGCGGTCCGGCCGGGCGGCATCGAGCGGCTGCTGGCGCTGGCGCCGCGGTTCACTGCGGCGCGGTCGGCGCAGGAGTGCCTGCGGACGGTGCTGGAGGAGTTCGGCGAGGGCGACCGTGAGGACGGCGCCTGCATCCTCGTGGCCCGGATCGCGGACTGACCGACCGCAGAAGTACGGCGGATGCCGCGGCCGCGCCGAACAGCGCGGCCTTCCCCGTCTTCGCGCGCCTGTGGAGGCGGACGGAGATGCGGAAGCCGAACCGGAGGACGCAGATGCGTATGCGGATGTGGACGTGGATGCGGTGGGCCGGCTCAAGGTCTAGACGGTCTGCTGCACGGGGCTGTTGGGCAGGGCGAACTTGATCTCGTCTCGCAGGTCCTCGATGCGCGCGTAGCCCGCGTACTCGGCCGTGAGCCGGTACATCTCGCGCAACCGGTCCCACGTCCGGTACGAGGAGGTCTCGTTCATGGAGACCAGGGCGAGCCGCGCGTACCGGTCGGCCTGTTCCGGGTCGTCGGCGAGGAAACAGGCGGAGGCCATCGAGATGTAGTCGAAGATCTGGGAGCGCTGGTGGCCGCCGGAGCGCAGCCGCAATGCCTCCTTGGCGTGCTGCTGGGCGACGGGGGCGGCGGAGGGGTCGTGGTCGGCGAGGGTGCGGTAGGCCAGGGCCTGCATGCCGTGCAGATCCGCCTCGTCGAAGTGCTGCATCCACGAGGGCGGGGGCACGTCGCCCTTGTCCGACACGAACAGCTCCTCGGCCTCGCCGAGCGTGCGGCGCATGGCCTGGCCCTTGCCGAGGGCGGCCTGCGCCCAGGCCTCGATGGTGTGGAGCATGGCGCGGGTGCGCGGCAGGGTCTGCTCGCCGGAACCGGACTGTGCCAGCTTCATCAGGTCCAGGGCCTCGTTGGGACGGCCCAGGTGGACCATCTGGCGGGCGGCACGGGACAGCGCCTCACCGGCGCGCGGCCGGTCGCCGCCCTCCCGGGCCGCGTGCGCGGCGATGACGAAGTACTTCTGCGCGGTGGGTTCGAGGCCGACGTCGTGGGACATCCAGCCCGCCAGGACCGCCAGGTTGGCCGCCACCCCCCACAGCCGCCGCTGGAGGTGGTCGGGGTGGTGATAGGCGAGCATGCCGCCGACCTCGTTCAGCTGCCCGACCACGGCCTTGCGCTGCAGGCCCCCGCCTCTGGAGGCGTCCCAGGCGCGGAAGACCTCCACGGAGCGCTCCAGGGCATCGATTTCCTCGGAGCCGATGGGGGCGGCCTCGTAGCGGTCCAAGGCGGCCGGATCGGCCTGGAAGGATTCGCCGTAGCGCTGTGCGTTCTTGACGGCGCGGGGGTCGGTGTGGAGCCAGTCGTACATGGCGTTGGTGAGGGCGGAGCCGGCGGTGAGCGCCACTCCCGCGCCCATCAGACCGCGACGGTTGAGCATGAGGTCCATTCCCGTGAATTCGGTGAGGACCGCGGCTGTGCGTTCGGGCGCCCAGGGCATGCCGTCGGGGTTCTCCTGCACCCCGTCCGTCTGCCGCTTGGAGGTGCGCCGCTGCCGTACGAACCCGAGGTCCTCGATGGTCACGACACGACCGAGCCGCTCGGTGAACAGGGCCGCCAGTACGGTGGGTACCGGTTCGCGGGGGGTCTCCCCCCGGTCGATCCAGCGCCGCACGCGCGAGGTGTCGGTGGCCAGCTGGTGGTGGCCCATGGCCGCCGCCTGCCGGTTGACCATCCTCGCCAGCTCACCCTTCGACCAGCCGGCCAGGCCGAACAGGTCGCTCAGTCGGGTGTTTGGTCCCTTGCTCACGTCAAGCCCCCAGGTTCTCGGCTGATGTGACACTAGCCCTCCGTCAGGTACCCCACGACTATTCGCCAGGCTTCGCCAGGGCACGCTTCGTGGTCCGCCACCCGTCGCCGGGTGTCAGGTAGGAATGCGCCTCCCCGACCCGGTCACCGGCGGAACTCCCCAGGGTGAAGTACGGGATCGGCGGGGCGGCGTACGCAACTCGTCGGCGCACGAAGGGAACCGCAAGCCATGTACGCAGCAACGTCCTCCGTGTCCGCCCCGGTCCGGCCGCACCGCACGCTCCAGGCGGGCAGCGGCTCGTATCTCGACCCCGGCCGTCCCGCGGCACCGGTGCCGGGCGCCCTCCGGGCACGGCGCATGCCGGGGGCCGCCGCGCAGCCGCTCAGCGGAAGAATCGACCTGTCCGGGCCGCAGGGCGCGCAACTGCGCACCGCGCTCGCCTCGGTGCAGCGCATCTGTCCGGAGTTCGCGCCGGTGCAGGTGCTGCGGCGCAGCGGCCGGTCGGTCCTGCTGGTCGGGACGACGGGACGGGCGACGGCCGTGGCGAAGGTTTTACTGGACCACTCGCCGGAATGGCGGGAGCGGTACCGGCACGAAATAGCGTCGTACCGGGCGTTCGTCCGGCACCGCCCGCCGGTCCGGGTGCCGCGGCTGATCGCCGCGGACCCCGAGAACTGCACGCTGGTGGTCGAACGGATGGCGGGCCGGGTCGCGGCATTGCAGCGGCACCCCGTGGAGGCCCCGCCGCGGGCCGACCTGCGGATTGCGCTGGGCGCGGTGTGCCGGGTGAACCAGTGGCGGCCGCCGACGGAGCTGTTCGACGACCCGCTGAACTACCCGCAGCGGATCGCGCGGTACCACGAGCTGGGACTGCTGACCGACCGGGACCTGGGTGACCTGCAGAAGCTGCTGCATGGCCTCAAACTGGCCGGTGTGCAGCGGCAGTTCAACCACGGCGACGCGCTCCTGTCGAACCTGCTGCTGTCCCCCGCCGGGCCGGTGCTGCTCGACTGGGAGCACGCGGGCTGGTACCTGCCCGGTTACGACCTGGCCACGCTGTGGACGGTCCTGGGCGACGCCCCGGCGGCGCGCAGCCAGATCAGCCGGCTCGCGCAGGCGGCCGGACCGGCCGCGCGGGACGCCTTCCTGGTCAACCTGATGCTGGTGCTCACCCGGGAGATCCGGATGTCCGAGACGGCGGTCCAGCGGTCGATGGCGGCGGCAGTCCCGGCGCAGCCCCTGCCGGCGGGCACCCTGTCCTCCGGCGAGGAGCAGCGGCTGCTGCTGCGGCGCCTGCACGACGACTGCGGCATGGCCCGCAGGGCGGTACGCGCGGCGGTCGGCACCCGCTGACCCCGGGCGGTCATCCGCACCCCGTACGAAAATCCCGTGGCGCACACAACCGGTGTGCGAACCACGGGATTTCGTGCGTCCGCCCTCGCGCATGGCTTGACTTCCCGTGCTCCCGCGCACAGTTTTCTGATACGGCATCAGGTCCGGTGTCCCCTGTCCCGCGTCTCCTCCGCTGCTGGAGCCTGCCCATGACTGCGAGCGCCTCCCCCTCCCCCGCCCGGAGTTCCCGGACGCGGCCCTCCCGCCGGTCGGTCCTCGCCGGGGCCGGGGCCGGGGCCGCGGCCGCCGTGCTGCCGGCCGCCGCGGCCCGGGCCGACGGCTCCGGCGAGGGGGCGCCGCCGGTCGAGTACGACGTCGTGGTGGTCGGCTCGGGGGCCGCCGGGATGACCGCGGCGCTCACGGCCGCCCGGCGGGGCCTGAGCGTGCTCGTGGTGGAGAAGGCGCCCACGTTCGGCGGCTCGGCGGCCCGGTCCGGGGCCGGTATCTGGCTGCCGAACAACTCGGTGATCCTGCGCGCGGGCGTGCCCGACACGCCGGAGAAGGCGGCGGCGTACCTGGCCGCGGTGGTCGGGCCGGAGGTGCCGGCCGACCGGCAGGCGGCGTTCCTGGCGCACGGGCCGCGGATGCTGGACTTCGTCATGGCCAACAGCCCGCTGCGGTTCCGGTACATGGACGGGTACAGCGACTACTACCCGAACCTCCCCGGCGGTCTGCCGAACGGCCGCTCCATCGAGCCCGACCAGCTCGACGGCAACGTGCTGGGCGCCGAGCTCGACCACCTGAACCCGGCGTACATGGCGGTCCCGACCGGGATGGTGGTGTTCAGCCAGGACTACAAGTGGCTCACCCTCGCCGCCGTCAACGCCAGGGGGACGGCGGTGTCCGCCGAATGCCTGGCGCGCGGTACGGCGGCGGCGCTGCGCGGGGAGAGGCCGCTGACCATGGGCCAGGCCCTGGCGGCCGGGCTGAGGGCCGGCCTGCTGACGGCGGGGGTTCCGGTGTGGCTCGGCAGCCCGCTGGTGGACCTGGTGCGGGAGGGCGGGGCGGTCACGGGCGTCGTGGTGGAGAGGGAGGGCGTACGGGGTGTGGTGCGCGCCCGCAAGGGGGTCGTGCTCGGCTCGGGCGGCTTCGAGCACAACGCGCAGATGCGGGCCCGGTACCAGCAGCAGCCGATCGGCACGCAGTGGTCGGTGGGCGCCAAGGAGAACACCGGCGACGGCATCCGGGCCGGCGAGCGGGCCGGGGCTGCCCTGGCGCTGATGGAGGACGCCTGGTGGGGGCCGTCGATCCCGCTGCCGGGGGAGCCGTACTTCTGCCTGGCGGAGCGGACCCTGCCGGGCGGGCTGATCGTGAATGCGGCGGGCGTCCGGTTCGTCAACGAGGCGGCCCCGTACAGCGACGTGGTGCACGTCATGTACGAGAAGGACCGGGGCGCACCGGGCTCGCACATCCCCGCCTGGCTGATCGTGGATCAGAACTACCGGAACAGGTACCTGTTCAAGGACGTCCTGCCGGCGCTGCCGTTCCCGGAGTCCTGGTACGGTGCGGGCGCGGTCCGGAAGGCCTGGACGTGGGACGCGCTCGCCGGGCAGATCGGGGTTCCGGCGGGGGCGCTGCGGGCGACGCTGAACCGGTTCAACGCGCAGGCGTGGAACGGGTCCGACGGAGACTTCCGGCGCGGGGACACGGCGTACGACCACTACTACACGGACCCCGGCGTGCATCCGAACTCGTGCCTGGCGCCGGTGTGGGTGCCGCCGTTCTACGCCTTCCGGATCGTGCCGGGCGATCTCGGGACCAAGGGCGGCATCGTCACGGACGCGCGGGCCCGGGCCCTGCGGCCGGACGGCTCGGCGATCCGGGGCCTGTGGGCGGCGGGCAACGCGAGCGCGGCGGTGATGGGGCACAGCTACGCGGGTGCGGGATCGACGATCGGCCCCGCGATGACCTTCGGCTACATCGCGGCGAACGACATCGCGGACGCCTGAGCGCTCCGCGGGAGGTGCGACGGTGGTCCGGCGATCGTCTGCGGCCCGGTCGTGGCTGATCGCGCAGTTCCCCGCGCCCCTTCGGGGCGCTCCCGCACCGCCCCCGGCCCTGCCGTCAGCCCTGCTGGAAGAGCTCGGCGGGGAGCGGCTTGAGCAGGGCGTACAGGTCGTCGCTGATGGGCCGGTCCCAGCTGGCGATGGTGACCAGCACGTTGTCGCTGCGGTCGAACTGGACGCAGCTGATCCGGCTCTCGGAGAGCTTGACCTTCCGGACGATGAGGAGGTTGTCGCCCTGCATCACGGGGCAGTCCTCGGTTCCGGTGACGTGGATTTCCTCGTCGTTCTCGAGGGCGTCGAGGAGCTGGGCCACCTCGAAGGGGACCTGGCCCTCGCCGAGGTCCCGGGCCGGGGAGCCCTCGGGCAGGTTGCCGATGATCATTGCGGGGCCGCGGCCGCCGAACAGGTCGTAGCGGAGAAAGACGCCCTGGCAGCTGCCGTCGGGCGCGGGGAGCAGCCCGGCCCCGAGATTGCCCGGCCAGTCCCCCGGGTCCATGGCCAGGACGTCGAAGTCCGGGCCGGCGGGTGTGGCGGCGCGGTTGCGGCGGAGGAAGGACATGCCGCCATGGTACGTGGCCGGTCGCGGTTTCCGGATCCCGGGGCGGGCAGTGGCGGGCTCCTACAGGGGCGGGACGAGGGTGAACCAGCGCGCGAGGAGCTCCTCGTCTCCGGTGACCTCCAGATCGTCCGCCGGGATCCGCTGCCAGAGGAAGAGCATGAGGTCGGAGGCGGTGCCGACGGCCTCGACGTGCGCCGGGCCGGTGGCGTCGCGCTCCACGCGGACGAGGTCCCCGGAGAACGTCACCGTCCAGGATCCGGGACCGTCCGTACGGCGGAACCGGTAGCACTCGCCGGCCCCGGGCGGGGCGGCGGACACGGCGCGCCGGAAGGGTGCCATGACCTCGAAGGTCTGCGGGACGGCGTCGGTCGCCACGTCCGCGGCGACGGGGCCGGGGGTTCCGGTGGCGCCCTCCGCGTCCCAGCGGTGGATCGCGAGCTCGATGGTCTGCATCCGGAGCCAGAACCCGCTGGTGTGCCCGCTGCGGTCGGCGGACCAGGTCCACACGGGCTCCTCCGGTCCCAGCTCGTGGAACAGGTCCGCCAGGTGGCGCGCGCCCTGCCCGAACCAGTCCGTCACCTGCTGCGGCAGCGGCCCCCGGTTCGGCGCCTGCTCCGGGAGCGGCCAGGCGGCCCGGGCCGTCGGGTCCTCGGGGAGCCCGAAGAGGGACGGGTCGGTGGGGTCGGGCGCCTCGGCGAGGCGGTCGCGCAGGATGCGTCCGACGAAGCGGTGGACGGCGCCCAGATGGCCGAGGAGGTCGGAGGCCGACCAGCCGGGGCAGGAGGGCACGAGGGGCAGGGGGCCGTCGCCGGCTTCGGCGACGGCGCGGCCGACGGCCTTCTCGAAGGCCAGGGTCTCGTGGCGGAAATGGGACAGGCGTTCGCTGTGGTCCATGCGGCGACTCTGCCCGTCGCGCGGGCGTGCGTACCGGGTTGCGCTGCGGGCGTACGCGGTCGTGCGCGGGCGTGGGCGGTCGTGCGCGGATGTGCGCGCCTCCGGGTACGCCCGGGCACGCCGACGCCGCCGGGCGTAGCGGCTGTGCGGTCCGGCGGCGTCGGCGGGTCGACGGGGCGGCGGGTCAGGTGAGGTCGAACTCGCCGCCCCGGGCGCCGAGGACGAACCTGCGCCACTCGTCCGGCGCGAAGATCAGCGACGGGCTCTCGGGGCGCTCGCTGTTGCGCATCGCGACGAACCCCTCGACGAAGGCGATCTGGACGTCGCCCGCTCCCCGGCTGCTGGACTGCCAGTCCGCCTGGCTGAGGTCCAGGTCGGGCTTGCCCCAGCCGGAGGACGGCTGCGAAATGATGGTGTCTGCCACGTGCGTGCTCCTCCCGGTACGTCGTCCGGGGCCAGGGTAGCCATCGCGGCGCGTGTCGCACAGGCCACCGTGCGTCACTCGCGACCGGTACGTCGCGGGCACGGTCCCTTCCCGGCCCGGTCGGGAGGCGGTCAGGAGTCCGGGGCCGTCGATCCCACCAGCCACATCGCGAAGAACTGCGCCCCGCCGCCGTACGCGTGTCCCAGCGCCCGCCGGGCTCCGGGCACTTGGTGCTCCCCGGCCCGGCCGCTGACCTGCAGGGCCGCCTCGGCGAAGCGGATCATGCCGGAGGCGCCGATCGGGTTGGTGGACAGCACGCCCCCGGAGGGGTTCACGGGGAGGTCCCCGTCGAGCTCGGTCACCCCTGCCTCGGTGAGCTTCCAGCCCTCGCCCTCCTGCGCGAAGCCCAGGTTCTCCAGCCACATCGGCTCGTACCAGGAGAAGGGCACGTACATCTCCACGGCATCGATCTCACGGCGCGGGTCGGTGATGCCCGCCTGCCGGTACACGTCGGCCGCGCAGTCCTTGCCCGCCTGCGGCGACACGAAGTCCTTCCCGGCGAAGAGGGTCGGCTCGCTGCGCATCGCGCCGCCGTGCAGCCAGGCGGGCGGCTTCGCCGAACGGGCCGCGCCCGCCCGGTCGGTGAGGACCATGGCGCAGGCGCCGTCCGAGGAGGGGCAGGTCTCCGAGTAGCGGATCGGGTCCCACAGCATGGGCGAGGCCTGGACCTTCTCCAGGGTGATGCCGTGCTCGTGGAGGTGTGCGTACGGGTTCTTCAGCGCGTTGCGGCGGTCCTTGTAGGCGACGAGCGAGCCGACGGTGTCCGGCGCGCCGGTGCGCCGCATGTACGCGCGCACGTGCGGGGCGAAGAAGCCGCCCGCGCCCGCGAGCAGCGGCTGCTGGAAGGGGACGGGCAGCGAGAGGCCCCACATGGCGTTGGATTCGGACTGTTTCTCGAAGGCCAGGGTGAGCACGGTGCGGTGGACGCGGGCGGCGACCAGGTTGGCTGCGACCAGTGCCGTGGATCCGCCGACCGAGCCGGCGGTGTGGACGCGCAGCATGGGTTTGCCGGTGGCGCCGAGGGCGTCCGCGAGGTACAGCTCGGGCATCATCACGCCCTCGAAGAAGTCGGGGGCCTTGCCGATGACGACCGCTTCGACGTCTGCCCAGGCCAGTTCGGCGTCGGCGAGGGCGCGGACCGCGGCCTCGCGGACGAGGCCGGCGAGGGACACGTCGCGGCGGGCGGCGACGTGCTTGGTCTGGCCGATGCCGACGACGGCCACGGGCTCCTTGCTCATGTGCGGTCCCCTTCCAGGACGGCGACCAGGTTCTGCTGCAGGCAGGGGCCGGAGGTGGCGTGGGCGACGGCCCGGTCGGACTCGCCCCGGTGGATCCGGGCGGCGGCCTCGCCGATCCGGATCAGGCCGGCGGCCATGAGCGGGTTGGCGGCGAGCGCCCCGCCCGAGGGGTTGACGGCCACGGCGCCGTCGTCGCCGATGCCGAGGGCCTTGCGCAGGACGACTTCCTGGGAGGAGAACGGGGCGTGCAGTTCGGCCGTGTCCACGGGGCGGTCGAAGAAGCCGGCGCGCCGGGCCGCGGTCCGGGTGGACGGGGAGTCGGTCAGGTCGCGCAGGCCCAGGCCGTGGGCCTCGATGCGGTGGTCGATGCCGGTGATCCAGGCCGGGCGGGCGCACAGCCGCCGCGCGGTGTCGCCGGCGGCCAGCACGACCGCGGCCGCTCCGTCGCCGATGGGCGGGCAGTCGCCTGTGCGCAGGGGACGGACCTGGTAGTCGCCCTGCGGGACGGGGCCCCGGAGCTGGGCGTGCGGGTTGGACCCGGCGGCGGCGCGGCTGCGGGCGCCGATGGCGGCGAGGGCGGCTTCGCCGGTCTCCCCCGCGTCGATCAGCGCCTGGGCCTGGAGGGCGGCCAGGGCCACCGGGTCGGGCCACAGGGGCGCCAGGTAGTAGGGGTCGAGCTGCCGGGTCAGGACGTCGCGCACCGGGCCCGGGGAGGACTTGCCGTACGCGTAGACCAGTGCGGTGTCGGCCTCGCCCGTCTGGATCTTGACCCAGGCCTCGTAGAGGGCCCAGGCGCCGTCCATCTCGACGTGCGACTCGGAGATCGGCGGCCAGGCGCCGACGCCGTCGAGGGTCATGGTGAACGAGAAGGCCCGGCCGGCGAGGTAGTCGGAGGATCCGGAGCAGGTGAAGCCGATGTCGCCGGTGCGCAGCCCGGTCTGCCGGAGCACCTCGTGCAGGACCGGCATGACCATCTCGACTTCGCTCAGCTCGTCGGTGCGGCGCAGGTGGTCGCTCTGCGCGAAGCCCACGACCGCGACCTCGCGTGCGTACCGGGTCCCGTCGGTCACCGGACTCCTCCCGGGAAGCCCCGGCCTTCGGGCCGGGGAGGAACGGGCCCTCGGGGCGGGGCCGCGAAGTGGTGGAGTTCGTTGCGCATCTGCTCTGACCTGCACTCTCATTCGTTGTCGGTGGCGGCTGTCAGCGTCCGAGGCACGACGGCGACACACGCAGCCCTCGAAGGGGGGTGGGCGCGGTGCCGGGGGTGTGGGACGAGTGCGCGGCGATGTCCCGCGAGGTCCACGGGCGCAGCAAGGCGACCGGTGAGAGGACGACGTGCGGCCGGCGCAGCCGGACGGGATGCCGACCGGGCCCGGCAGTCGATGAGCCGGCTGCGCGAAGGCCGTTCGGTTCGCCGGCTGACCGTCCGCGACTTCGCCAGGCGCGGGCGAAGGAAATGGGCCGGGAATCCCCTCCCGTCAGGGAAGAGAGGTTTCACAGCAGCTCCTTGTACGTGTCGTACTCGGCGTCCGGTTCGCCGGTGGGGCGGTAGTGGTCGGGGTAGCGGCCGCCTTCGGTCCACACGGGCTCGACGCGCAGGCCCATCCGGACCCGGTCGTAGGGGATGCCGCCGATCCGGCCGTGGAGGGCGAGGTCAGCGCCGTCGAGGGCGATGTGCGCATACACGTACGGCACTTCGAGGTCGAGATTCGCCGTGTGCGCAGCCTTGATGTTGACGATGCAGAACGTGGTGACCGTGCCGCGGGGGCCGACCTCGACGCGGTCGGTGGTGGCAACCCCGCAGGTGGGGCAGGCGCCCCGGGGCGGGACGTACACCTTGCGGCAGGAGGGGCAGCGTTCGCCGACGGTGCGGTGCTCGGCGAGGGCGCCCAAGTACGCGGTCTGGGCGCGGCCGGGGCTGTAGGTGTAGTCGAGGCGGGCGGGGGCGACGATGCCGGTGACGGGCTCGGCGAAGGCCCCGTCGTGCGGGGTGGTGGTCGTGGCTTGCGGGCCCTCCGCGGGCACGTCGGGCACGTCGGGTTCGTCGGGCTCGCAGGGCTCGAAGCAGGCGATGTCGGTGATGGAGCCGGTGCGTTCGGCGGCCCAGCGGATGCGGACCCGCATTCCGGTGCGTACGGCGTCCGGGCCGGGCGCGTCGAGCGCGTGCAGCAGGGCGGTGCCGGCCCCGTCGAGGCGGACCAGCACCCAGGCGAAGGGGGTGCCGAGGGGCTGGTTCGGGCGGGGGTGGCCGTTCCAGGCGAAGGTGGTGACGGTGCCGGTGGGGGCGACCTCGACGAGCTCGCGCAGTTCCTCGGCGGTGGCGGGGTCGTACTCGACGGGCGGGACCATCACCGAGCCGTCGGAGGTCTTCACTCCCAGGACGACGCGCTCGCGCAGCCCGGTGAGGAAGGCGCTCTGCACGGGTCCGAGGGAGCGGGTGAAGGGGAACTCGACGATGAGGGGCGCGCGCAGCACCTCTGGCGGGGACGCGGCGGTCATGGCGGCTCTCCCGGTTCTCCGGTTCGGACGGGGTGGGTACGGCGGGCGGACGGGCGGGCGGCCGGGCGGCCGCGGCGGCCTGGGCGGGCTCGGTGGAGTCCGGTGCCGTCCCGCGCCCCCTCGGGGCGCGGGGAACAGCGCGGCCGGCCCCACCGGCCCGCGGTTCATGACCGGACCAGACCTCCCGCGGAGCACTCAGGCGCGGCGGTACACCGGGGGGCGTTTCTCGGCGAAGGCTCGGGCGCCCTCCTTGGCGTCGGCGGTGTCGAAGACCGGCCACCCGCGGGCGAGTTCGGCGGCCAGTCCCGCGGTTTCGTCCAGTGCGGCGGTCTCGTAGACCGAGGCCTTGACGGCCTCGACGGCGAGGGGTCCGCAGGTGTTGATCTGCTCGGCGAGCTCCAGGGCGTGGTCCAGGGCAGTTCCGGTGGGGACGACGCGGCCGACGAGCCCGATCCGGGCGGCCTCCTCGGCGGAATAGGGCCGACCGGTCAGGAGCATCTCCAGGGCGTGGGTGCGGGGGATCTGGCGGGGCAGCCGTACGGTCGAGCCGCCGATCGGGAACAGGCCCCGCCGGACCTCGAAGAGGCCGAAGGTGGCGCCGGCGCCCGCGACGCGGATGTCGGTGCCCTGCAGGATCTCGGTGCCGCCGGCCACGCAGTAGCCCTCGACGGCGGCGATGACGGGCTTGCGCGGCCGGTGGTGGCGCAGCATCGCCTTCCAGTGCAGGTCGGGGTCGGCCTTGAGACGGTCGCGGTACCGGTCGCCGGCCATGCCCTTTCCGGCGAGCGCCTTGAGGTCCATGCCGGCGCAGAAGTCCCCTCCGGCGCCGGTCAGGACGATCGAGCGGACGGTGTCGTCGGCGTCGGCCTCCAGCCAGCCGTCGTGCAGGCCGACCAGCAGGGGCAGCGAGAGCGCGTTCTTCGCCTCGGGGCGGTTCATGGTGAGCACCAGTGTGGCGCCGTGCCGTTCGACGGTGAGGTGTTCGGTACCGACCATTGCCGTCCTCCCTCTCGAGACCTAGAACAGGTTGCAGGAGCGAGGGGTGCAGTTCAAGGGTTTTCTGACACCCAGTCAGTTTTCTTGTCCGCGCCCTTCCCAGTTGCCGGGGGCGGCGCTCTAATGACCGCCGGGCGGTCCGGCCGGGCGTGCGCCGAGGGAGCTTCGGGGGTCAGGAGGAGCGGTGGAGTACAACCTTGCCGACCTGTTCGAATCGGTCGTGGACGCGGTCCCGTCGGACCGCGAGGCTCTGGTGTACGTGGACCACCCGGGATCCGGTGCCGAGCGCCGCCTCACGTACGCGCAGCTGGACGCGGCGGCCAACCGCATCGCCCATCACCTGCGGGACAGCGGGCTGAAGGCCGGCGAACACGTGGGCCTGCACCTCTACAACGGGGTCGAGTACCTCCAGACCGTCCTGGCCTGCCTGAAGGCCCGCCTGGTGCCGGTGAACGTCAACTACCGCTACGTGGAGGAGGAGCTGGTCTACCTCTACAACGACGCCGACCTCGCCGCCCTCGTCTTCGAGGGCGAGTTCACGGCGCGGGTGGCGGCCTCCCTGCCCCGCACGCCGAAGCTGCGCCATCTGATCAGGGTCGGGGAGGTGCCCGGGGGTGCACCGGAGCCGGCCGTCGCCCCGGTCGCGTTCGCGGATGCCGAGGCGGCCGGCTCGCCGGCCCGGGGCTTCCCGCCCCGCTCCCCCGACGACCTGTTCATCATCTACACGGGCGGCACGACCGGCATGCCCAAGGGCGTCATGTGGCGGGCGGAGGACCTGTTCTTCGCAGGCCTGTTCGGCGGGGAGCCGTCGGGCGAGCCGGTGAAGCGGCCGGAGGAGCTGGCGGAGCGGGTCGCGGCGCGCGGCGCCGGGCTCACGTTCTTCCCCGCCCCGCCGCTGATGCACGGCACGTCGACACTGACCTCGTTCATCGCCTTCAACTACGGCCAGCGCGTGGTCATCCACCGCAAGTACGTCCCCGAGGAAGTGCTGCGGACGATCGAGAAGGAGAAGGTGTCGAGCGTGTCCCTGGTGGGCGACGCGATGCTGCGGCCGCTCATCGACGCGCTGAAGGGACCGCTGAAGGGGACCGACCTGTCCTCGCTGTTCAGCGTCTCCTCGTCCGGGGCGATCATGTCGGACTCGGTCCGCGCCGAGTTCCTCCGGCTCGTTCCGAACGTGCTGCTGCTGAACAACTTCGGCTCCTCGGAGTCCGGGTCCAACGGACGGGCTGCCGACGACGCGGGTCCGGAGCGGGGCTTCCGGCTCGTGGTCAACGACCGTACGCAGGTGGTGGATCCGGTGTCGCACGAGCCGGTGCCGCCGGGCGTGCCGGGGCGGCTGGCGCAGCGCGGCCGCGTACCGCTCGGCTACTACAACGACCCGGTCAAGACCGCCGCGACCTTCTTCCGGAAGGGCGACGAGCGGTGGGTGCTGCTCGGGGACATGGCCACGGTGGACGACGAGGGCATCGTCACCGTCCTCGGCCGCGGCTCGCAGTGCATCAACACGGGCGGCGAGAAGGTGTACCCGGAGGAGGTCGAGCAGGCGCTCAAGGCGCATCCGGACGTGTACGACGCCCTGGTGGCCGGGGTGCCGGACGCGCAGTGGGGCAGCCATGTCGCGGCGGTGGTCCAGCTGCGCGCGGGCGCGCCGGAGCCGACGCTGGACGAGATCCAGAGCCACTGCCGGACCAGGCTGGCGGGGTACAAGATCCCGCGCCAGCTGGTCGTCGCGCCGGCCGTGCAGCGGTCGCCGAGCGGGAAGGCGGACTACCGGTGGGCGAAGTCGGTGGCGGCGGAGGCCGATGCGGCCGCCCGCCGGAGCGTGCCACCGGCCGGCTGACGGGGCGGCGCCGGCGCTGCCGTCGTACCGCCGCGCGCGCCGGCCGGGGCGGGCGGGGGCGCGCGTCGCGCCGCCGGGCAGGCCGACGAGGGTTTCGCCCTCCCCTTGGCGCGGTAGGCGAGTGGGGTCCCGTCACAGGTGCTGCAGGAAGGGGTGGGACCATGCCATCATGCGATCACTCGTTCGAGTCATTGATTTCGGCCGCCCACCTCAGGCAATGTACCGAATGATCGGTCGGCTGTTCGGCTCGCGACGGGGTGAGGGCACATGACGCAGTACGAGGACGTCCGGGACGCGGGCGAGCGGCTCGGCCGCGACGAGCTGGCCGCCCTGCAACTGACCCGGCTGCGGGAGACCCTGGCCCGCGCCTACGAGCGGGTGCCCTTCTACCGGCAGGCCTTCGACAAGGCCGGGGTGCATCCGGACGACTGCCGGTCCCTCGTCGATCTCGCCCGCTTCCCCTTCACCGCGAAGACGGACCTGCGCGACCAGTACCCCTTCGGCATGTTCGCCGTGCCCCGCACGGAGGTCCGCCGACTCCACGCCTCCAGCGGCACCACCGGCCGCCCCACCGTGGTCGGCTACACGGACGGGGACCTGGACACCTGGGCGTCGGTCGTCGCCCGCTCGCTTCGTGCGGCGGGCGGGCGCCCGGGCCAGATCGTGCACATCGCGTACGGGTACGGCCTGTTCACCGGAGGACTGGGCGCGCACTACGGGGCGGAGCGGCTGGGCTGTACGGTCGTGCCCGCTTCCGGCGGCATGACGGACCGCCAGGTGCGGCTGATCCGGGACTTCCGGCCGGAGGTCATCATGGTGACGCCCTCGTACATGCTGGCGCTGCTCGACGAGATGGAGCGGCAGGGCATGGACCCGCGCAGCACGTCCTTGCGGACCGGGATATTCGGCGCGGAGCCGTGGACGGAGGGCATGCGCCGGGAGATCGAGGATCGGCTCGGCATCGACGCCGTGGACATCTACGGCCTGTCCGAGGTGATCGGCCCGGGTGTCGCGCAGGAGTTCGCCACGCACAAGGACGGCCTGCACGTCTGGGAGGACCACTTCTACCCGGAGGTGGTGGACCCGGTGACCGGCGAGGTGCTGCCGGACGGCGAGCCCGGGGAGCTCGTGTTCACCTCCCTCACGAAGGAGGCCATGCCGGTGGTCCGCTACCGGACCCGGGACCTGACGCGGCTGCTGCCGGGCACCGCCCGGCCTGCGTTCCGGCGCATGGAGAGGATCACCGGCCGCTGCGACGACATGCTCATCCTGCGCGGGGTGAACCTGTACCCGACCCAGATCGAGGAGATCCTGCTCGGGACGCCCGGTCTGGCCCCGCACTTCCAGCTGCGGCTGACCCGCGAGGGCCGGATGGACGCGCTGACGGTACGGGTCGAGGCGCGCCCGGATGCGGACGCCGCCCGGCGGGGGGCCGCGGCCGCGGCCGTGGTGCGGGCGGTCAAGGAGGGCATCGGGGTCACCGTCGCGGTCGAGGTCGTCGACCCTGAGACCCTGGAGCGCTCGGTGGGGAAGCTCAAGCGGCTCGTCGACCTGCGCGGCACCGGGGAGAGGGGGAACACGCGCCCGGGCAGCTGACGCGCCCGATCGGCCCCACTTCGGTCCGGCCTCCGAGAGCCGCCGGGCCCGTGCGGGTAGTGGATGAGGCGTGACCTCCGAGCTCCGCCACCTCCATGACCGGCTCCTGGCCTCCCCGGCCGGGCTCGCCTGGAGCCGGGGGCGCGAGATGGAGCTGATGCACCGGGCCATGGGCTTCGCCGCCCTCGGGTTCCTCACCCTGGTGCCGCTGCTGGTCGTGGTGGCGGCCGCCGCGCCCGGCAGCGGCTCGAACTTCGGCCGCTGGCTGGGCCAGGCGCTCGGGGTCACGACGTCCTCCCGGGCCCGGATCGAAGTGCTGTTCGCGTCGGCAGACCTGGCGCTGGAGCGGACGACCGCCTTCGGCCTCGCGGCCCTGACGGTGTTCGGCCTCACCTTCGGGTCGGCCGTGCAGACCGGGTACGAGAAGGTCTGGGACCTGCCCACCGCCCGGTGGCACACCATGTGGCGGCACGTGATCTGGCTCGCCCTGCTGGTGTGCTACCTGGCGCTGCTCGTCGGGGTCCCCGCCCCGTCGGACGACGTGCTGGGCAACCTCCTCGTCGGTACCGGGGACGTCATCGGCACCTGCCTGTTCTTCTGGGGGTCCCAGCGCCTGCTGCTCGGGGGCCGGGTCCGCTGGCGGGCACTGCTGCCCGGGGCGGTGGCGACCGGCCTGGGCCTGCTCGGCCTGCGCATCTTCTCCCAGCTGGTGTTCTCGCCGCTGATCGCCTCCAACGCCGTGACGTACGGGCCGTTCGGCACCCTGCTGGTCGTCCAGTCCTGGCTCGTCGGCGTCGGTTTCGTCGTCTACGGGGGAGCGCTCGTGGGCCGCCTGGTCCACGAGCACCTCACCCTGCGCCGACTGCACCACTCGGGCCTGCTCCCCGACTGAACGCCCCGGCCCGGGCTGCCGCGAGCCCCTGCCGCCGGTGCCCGGGGAGCACCCGCGGCGCCCCGGGTCAACGGCCGGCCGCCCGGCCGAACCGGTCGCGCAGCTCGCGCTTGAGGATCTTCCCGCTGGCGTTGCGCGGCAGGGCGTCGACGAACAGCACCCGTTTCGGGGCCTTGAAGTGGGCCAGCCGCTCCCGCGCGTAGGCCAGCAGCTCCGCCTCGGCCACCTCCCCGCGCGGCACCACGACGGCCGTGACCGCCTCGATCCAGCGGCCGTCGGGCAGCCCCACGACGGCCGCCTCGGCCACCGCCGGGTGCGTGTAGAGCACGTCCTCGACCTGCCGCGAGGCGACCAGTACCCCGCCCGAGTTGATGACGTCCTTGACCCGGTCGACGACCGTGAAGTACCCCTGCGCATCGCGCACCGCCAGGTCACCGGAGCGGAACCAGCCGTCCCGGAAGGCCTTCTCCGTGGCCTCCGGATCGTTCCAGTAGCCCAGGCAGAGCTGCGGCGAGCGGTACACCACCTCGCCCGCGGTCCCGTAGGGCACGTCCACGCCGTCCTCGTCGACGACCCTCGCCTCGACGTGCCGGACCGGCCGCCCGCAGGACTCCAGCCGCCCCTCGTGCTCCGCGGGCCCGAGAACGGTGGCCAGCGGCCCGATCTCGCTCTGCCCGAAGCAGTTGTAGAACCCGAGGCGGGGCAGCCGCGACCGGAGCCGCTCCAGGACCGGCACCGGCATGACGGACGCCCCGTAGTACGCCTTGCGCAGCGCGCCCAGCTCGCGCCGCTCGAACTCCGGGTGCTCGGCGAAGGCGATCCACACCGTGGGCGGTGCGAAGAAGCTGTCCGCCCGCCCCGCCTCCACCAGGCCGAACAGCTCCTCGGCGGCGGGCGCGTCCAGGATCGTGTTCCGTGCGCCGACGGCCAGGTACGGCAGCAGGAAGACGTGCATCTGCGCCGAGTGGTACAGCGGCAGCGCGTGCGCCGGCAGGTCCTCGGGGTGCAGGTCCAGCGCCTCGACGGCGCTCTCGTACGCGTGGGCCAGGGCGCGGTGCGTCATCATCGCGCCCTTGGGCCGGGCGGTGGTCCCGGAGGTGTAGAGCAGCTGCACCACGGCGCCCGGGTCGCCGACGGGCTCGAAGGGCAGTGGCTCGTCGAGCCCCGCGAGAAAGGAGCCCGGCGCGTCGCGCAGCGGCCGCACGGCATACCCGTCGGGAATCCGCGGGGCCAGGTCTGGGTCGGCGAGGACGAGCGCGCCCGAACAGTCGTCCAGGATGTACGCGAGGTCCTCGCCGGTGAGGTTCTGGTTGACCGGGACGTGCGTGAGCCCGGCCCGGGCGCAGGCGAGGAAGGCGAGCAGGTAGGCGTCGGAGTTGCGGCCGAAGGCCACGACCCGGTCGCCGGCGCCCAGCCCGTACCGCCCGCGCAGGACGGCGGCCCCGGTGGAGACCGCGGCGTCGAGGTCGGCGTACGTCCTGACCCGCTCGCGGTACCGGACGGCCTCCCGCTCCGGAAACCGCCGCGCGCTGTCGCGCACCAAACCGTCGACCGTGTTGTCCCGCACTGCCGTCATGCCGCGATCCTCGTCCCCCCGCGCACCCCGGTCAACCACCGCACGGCCGATCGGGCTGGCGCCCGCGGGGCGCTCACGGGCTTACGGCGAGGAAGAGGTAGGCCGCCAGGACGACCAGGTGGACGCCGCCCTGGAGCAGGGTGGCGCGGCCCGGTACGACGGTGAGCGTGCCGACCGCGACCGTGAGCGCGAGCAGCACCATGTGGACCGGTCCGAGGCCCAGCAGCAGCGGGCCCGACAGCCACAGGGAGGCGACGGCGATGGCCGGAATGGTCAGGCCGATGCTGGCGAGGGCGGAGCCGTACGCGAGGTTGAGGCTGGTCTGGACGCGGTCGCGGCTTGCGGCGCGGACGGCGGCGAGCGTCTCGGGTAACAGGACGAGCAGGGCGATGACGACGCCGACGACGGCCTGCGGCAGGCCGGCCTCCGTCACGGCCGACTCGATGGTGGGCGACACGGCCTTGGCGTTGCCGACGACGGCGACGAGGGAGACGAGCAGCAGTCCGAGGCTGATCAGGGCGGCGCGGGCGGTCGGGGGCGCGGCGTGGCGGTCGTCGCCCCGGTCCGTGCCGGTGACGACGGGCAGGAAGTAGTCCCGGTGGCGGATGGTCTGCACGGAGACGAACAGCCCGTAGAGGGCGAGCGAGGCGCAGGCGGCGAAGGTGAGCTGGGCCGCGGAGAACTCCGGGCCGGGCTTGGCGGTGGTGAACGTCGGCAGGACCAGGCTGAGGGTGGCGAGGGTCGCCACGCTGGCCAGGGCGGCGCCGGAGCCCTCGGCGTTGAAGACGGCGACGCGGTTGCGCAGCGCACCGACGAGCAGGGACAGGCCGACGATGCCGTTGCAGGTGATCATGACGGCGGCGAAGACGGTGTCGCGGGCGAGGGAGGCGGTCTTGGGGCCGCCGTCGACCATCAGGGTGACGATGAGGGCCACTTCGATGACGGTGACGGCCACCGCGAGGACCAGGGAGCCGAACGGCTCGCCCACCCGGTGGGCGACGACCTCGGCGTGGTGTACGGCCGCGAGCACCGCGCCCGCCAGGCACAGCGCGACGATCGCCACCGCGAATCCCGGCAGGTCCCGCCCCCAGCCGAACACGAGCGCGAGGAGCGAGACGAGCGGGACCGCGGCGGTCCACGCGGCGGCGGGGAGCCTGAATGCGGCGCGTCTCATGCCCCCACGCTGTCACGCCGCGTGATCCGCCGCGCGACCGGCGGTGCGGGCCGGCTGCGGTCCCCGAGCCGGGGCCTGCAGCCGGCCGTCGCCACGGGGGCGACTACCAGAAGATGACGGCGTATCCGTCGCCGCTGCCGATCGACGTACCGCCCTGCTCGCCCGACGTGCGGCCGCTGCTTCCGCCGACAGCACCGAACCCGCCGGTGCCGGCTCCGTCGGGCAGGCCGATGACGCCGTCGGCGACACCACCGCCGGTGTTGCCGGTCCCGGGCTCCCCGGGCCTGGTCACGCCGCCGGTGCGGCAGGAGGCGGTGCCGCCGGCGCCGGGCGTACCGTCCGCTCCGTCGACGGTGGTCCCGCCACCGCCGCCACCGCCGCCGCCACCGCCGCCGGCCGTGACCAGGAGGTCGCCCTTGGGCGAGGCCAGGGTGGTGGCACTGCCCGCGGCACCCGGGTTGCCGGCCGCGCCCGGGCCTCCGCCCGTACCGCCGGCGCCACCGGTACCGCCCGTACCGCCGTCGCCGACGACGACCACGTACGACTGCCCCGGCTTCACGGGAACGGCGCACCAGGCGAGGCCGCCGCCACCACCGCCACCACCGGTGCCGCCG
>NZ_JACBGN010000289.1 GCF_013401435.1 Streptomyces sp. BR123 | reverse complement strand
CACCGTGCGCGAGCAGCGCACGGTGGACGGCGGCGCGGTCGAGGTCGGCGGCGTCTGCGGTGGCAGCACGGAAGATCATCCCTGGATGATGACACCGGGTGTCGTCCACGGCCATGAGTTTCGGGGCCGCCGCCCACCGCGGCCGGGCAGCCGCCGCCGACCGCCGACGGCCCACGGCAGAGGCCCACCGCCGACCGCCGAGGGCCGATGGCCGACCGCCGATGGCCGGCCCCCTCGACAGGGGACCGGCCATCGGGCGGTGGAGCGGGGAGAGCGGCCGGCTACTGCCAGGTGATCAGGCGGCGCGGGTTCTCCAGTACGGCGGCGATGTCGGCCAGGAACTTGGAGCCGAGCTCGCCGTCGATCAGGCGGTGGTCGAAGGACAGCGCCAGGGTCGTGACGTGGCGCGGCTTCACCTTGCCCTTGTGGACCCACGGCTGCAGCTTGATCGCGCCGACCGCGAGGATCGCGGACTCGCCGGGGTTCAGGATGGGCGTACCGGTGTCGACCCCGAAGACGCCGACGTTGGTGATGGTGAGGGTGCCGCCCTGCATGTCGGCCGGGGAGGTCTTGCCGTCGCGGGCCGTGGCAACCAGCTCGGACAGGGCCCGGGAGAGTTCCGGCAGCGTCTTGGCGTGGGCGTCCTTGATGTTCGGGACGATCAGGCCGCGGGGGGTGGCCGCCGCGATGCCCAGGTTGACGTAGTGCTTGAGCACGATCTCCTGGGCCGCCTCGTCCCAGGACGCGTTGACGTCCGGGTTGCGGCCGACGGCCACCAGGACCGCCTTGGCGATGAGCAGCAGCGGGTTGATCCGCAGCCCGGCCAGGTCGGGGTCGGCCTTGAGCTCCTGGACCAGCTTCATCGTCTTCGTGATGTCGAAGGTGATGAACTCGGTGACGTGCGGTGCGGTGAAGGCCGAGCCCACCATGGCCTGGGCGGTGACCTTGCGGACGCCCTTGACCGGGATACGGGTCTCCCGGACGCCCGGCACGGCGGCGGCCGCCGGGGCGGGCGCCTCGGCCGGAGCCGGAGCGGGGGCCGGGACCGCGGCCGGGGCGGCGGTCTGCGGGGCGAGCGCGGCCGCGGCGGCGGCGTGCACGTCCTCGCGGGTCACGATCCCGCCGTCGCCGGTGGGCACCACGGCAGTCAGGTCGATGCCGAGGTCCTTGGCGAGTTTGCGCACCGGCGGCTTCGCCAGCGGCCGCTCGCCGACGGCGGGCGCGTGCGCGTGCCCGCTGCCGTTGAGGGCGGGGGCCGGGGCCGGTGCCGGGACGGCCACCGCAGCCGGAGCGGCAGCGGCCGCCGGGACGGCCTTGCGCGGGCGGCGCTTCGTCGAGGACTGGGCGACGCCGTAGCCGACCAGCACGGGCTGGCGGCCCTCGGGCGCGGCCTCCTCGGCCGGGGCCTCGGCCGGGGCGGCCGGAGACGCAGCAGCCGCAGCAGCCGCGGCGGTCGGCGCCTCGGCGGGCGCCTCGGACGCGTCGCCGGTCTGCACGGAGATGATCACCTGGCCGACATCGACCGTGGTGCCCTCCTCGAACAGCAGCGCGTGCACGGTGCCGTCGAACGGGATCGGCAGCTCCACGGCCGCCTTCGCGGTCTCGACCTCGCAGACGACCTGCCCGTCGGTGACGGTGTCACCCGGCTGGACGTACCACTTGAGGATCTCGGCCTCGGTGAGGCCCTCGCCCACGTCGGGCATCTTGAATTCGCGGATGGTCACGGGGGCTCTCCTCAGTACGCCAGCGAGCGGTCGACGGCGTCGAGCACCCTGTCCAGACCCGGCAGGTATTCCTCCTCCAGGCGGGCCGGCGGATACGGCGCGTGGTAACCGCCCACGCGCAGCACCGGCGCCTCCAGGTGGTAGAAGCACCGCTCCGTGATGCGGGCGGCGATCTCGGAGCCCACGCCCAGGAACACCGGTGCCTCGTGGACGACCACGAGCCGGCGGGTCTTCTCGACGGAGGCCTGGATGCCGTCGAAGTCGACCGGGGACATCGAGCGCAGGTCGACGACCTCCACCGACTTGCCCTCCTCGGCCGCCGCGGCGGCCGCCTCCAGGCAGACCTTGACCATGGGGCCGTACGCGGCCAGCGTGAGGTCCGAGCCCTCGCGCACGACCCGCGAGGTGTGCAGCGCGGTCGGGATGGCGTCGGTGTCGACCTCGCCCTTGTCCCAGTAGCGCCGCTTCGGCTCGAAGAAGATCACCGGGTCGTCGCTGAGGATCGCCTGCTGGAGCATCCAGTAGGCGTCGCTCGCGGTCGACGGCGAGACCACCTTCAGGCCTGCGACGTGCGCGAAGAGGGCCTCAGGGGACTCCGAGTGGTGCTCGACCGCGCCGATCGCGCCGCCGTACGGGATGCGGACGACGACCGGCATCTTGACCTTGCCCAGGGCGCGGGCGTGCATCTTCGCGAGCTGCGTGACGATCTGGTCGTACGCGGGGAAGACGAACCCGTCGAACTGGATCTCCACGACCGGCCGGTAGCCGCGCAGGGCCAGGCCGACGGCCGTGCCGACGATGCCGGACTCGGCGAGCGGGGTGTCGATGACCCGGTCCTCGCCGAAGTCCTTCTGCAGGCCGTCGGTGATCCGGAAGACACCGCCCAGCTTTCCGACGTCCTCGCCCATGATCAGGACCTTGGGGTCCGTCTCCAGGGCCTTGCGCAGCGACTCGTTGAGCGCCTTCGCGATCGACATCTTCTCGACAGCCATGATCAGTTGCCCTCCTCGAACGAGGCGAGGTAGGCGGCGAACTGGGCGCGCTCCTCGTCCACCAGCGCGTGCCCGTCGGCGTAGATGTTCTCGAAGATCGCCATCGTGTCCGGGTCGGGCATGGTGCGCACGGCCTCGCGGACCCGCTTGCCGAGGGCCTCGCTCTCCGTCTCCAGCGACTCGAAGAAGGCCTCGTCGGCGGCGCCGGTCGCCAGCAGGTGGGCCTTCAGGCGCAGGATCGGGTCCTTCGCCTCCCAGGCGGCCCGCTCCTCGTCCCGCCGGTAGCGGGTCGGGTCGTCGGAGGTGGTGTGGGCTCCCATGCGGTACGTGAAGGCCTCGACGAGCGTCGGGCCCTCGCCCTGCCGGGCCCGCTCCAGGGCCCAGCGGGTCACGGCGAGGCAGGCCAGGACGTCGTTGCCGTCGACCCGGACGCCGGGGAAGCCGAAGCCCTGGGCGCGCTGGTACAGCGGCACGCGGGTCTGGCGCTCGGTGGGCTCGGAGATCGCCCACTGGTTGTTCTGGCAGAAGAACACCACGGGCGCGTTGTACACGGCCGAGAAGGTGAACGCCTCGTTCACGTCGCCCTGGCTGGACGCGCCGTCGCCGAAGTAGGCGATGACCGCCGAGTCGGCGCCGTCCTTGGCCACGCCCATCGCGTAACCGGTCGCGTGCAGCGTCTGCGAGCCGATGACGATCGTGTAGAGGTGGAAGTTGTTGGTGTTCGGGTCCCAGCCGCCGTGGTTCACGCCGCGGAACATGCCCAGCAGGTTGGTGGGGTCGACGTCGCGGCACCAGGCCACGCCGTGCTCGCGGTACGTCGGGAACACGTAGTCGTCGTCGCGCAGCGCACGGCCGGAGCCGATCTGGGCGGCCTCCTGGCCGAGCAGCGAGGCCCACAGGCCCAGCTCGCCCTGGCGCTGGAGGGCGGTCGCCTCGCCGTCGAAGCGGCGGGTCATGACCATGTCGCGGTACAGACCGCGCAGGTCATCGGCGGTGATGTCGGAGACGTAGGGGAGGAAATCCGCGTTCTGCGCGTTCTCCACCCGGTCCCCTTCCGGCGTCAGCAGCTGTACGAGCTGGGGCTCGGTGCTCTGCGCGGTGGCGACAGCCTTCGCTGCGGGGCTCTTGGAGGCGCTCGCAGCGCCTGCCGCCCGCTTGGTGCCGCTGCTGCGTCGCGGCTTGCGCGCGGCAGTGCTCTCCACGGTCACGTGTTGCTCCTCCGTCGTTCCGGCTCCCGGGTTCTCCGGGGTCCAGTGCGGCTCACCTGGATCCGTACCCGCGCACGGGGTGGGTGCGGCCGTGTACGGGATTCAGGCGTGACAGGTGCCCCGGCGACAGTCCTGCGCAATCACGTTACCCAGTACTGCGCATAACTGCGAAACCCCACTTGACCTGCGTTTTTGCTTGGATTTCCAAGTAAATCCGCAGAGCGGGGAACAAGCACTGGTCACAGCCTTGCAGGGGCCGGAACAACCGCACGTTATCCCGGGTAACGACCTCTGGGAAGGGGTGAGTGTGTGAAACTGAGTTCGTGCACGAAGACGGAAAAATCAAGGTATTCCTCCTGGACGACCACGAAGTGGTACGGCGCGGCGTCCACGAGCTCCTGTCGGTCGAAGAGGACATCGAGATCGTCGGAGAGGCCGGCACCGCCGCGGATGCCCTGGTTCGGATCCCCGCCGCGCGCCCCGATGTGGCCGTCCTCGACGTGCGCCTGCCGGACGGCAGCGGGGTGGAGGTCTGCCGCGAGGTCCGCTCGCAGGACGAGGGGATCACATGCCTGATGCTGACCTCGTTCGCCGACGACGAGGCCCTCTTCGACGCGATCATGGCCGGCGCCTCGGGCTACGTGCTCAAGGCCATCCGCGGCAATGAGCTGCTCGGCGCCGTACGGGACGTGGCGGCGGGCAAGTCCCTGCTGGACCCGGTGGCCACGGCCCGGGTGCTGGAGCGGCTGCGCGACGGCCGCGCCGGCCGCGGCGACGACCGGCTGGCCGGCCTGACCGAGCAGGAGCGCAGGATCCTCGACCTGATCGGCGAGGGCCTGACCAACCGGGCCATCGGCGAGCGGCTGCACCTCGCCGAGAAGACCATCAAGAACTACGTCTCCGGCCTGCTGTCCAAGCTGGGCATGGAGCGCCGCTCGCAGGCCGCCGCGTATGTGGCCCGCCTGCAGGCGCAGCGGCGCGCCTGACAAGCAGACGAACGGACAAGCCGGCCGCATTGAATTCCGCGGAACCGGATCTATTCAGTCCGGTTCCGCGGTGCGTTCAGTTCGTTCCCTCCAGCGGATTCGGCTCCACCGGCCCCCCGGACGGGGTCTTCACCGGCGACGCGGACTTCGTCGGCGGCGCCGCGCTCGACTTCGTCACCGACGGAGTCGGGCTGGTGATCGACTGCGTCGGCGAGGGGCTGCTGCTCTGCGTGTTCTTCGGGCGGGACGGCAGCGGCGTGAAGTCGTCCGACGGCCGCGAGGAATTCGACGTGTCGTTCGACGGCGTGTTCTGCGATACCGACGGGGTGTCCTGCTTGGCGCTGGAGGAACTCTGGACGACCTGCGGACTGTTGTCGTTGCCCTTGGTCTTGCTGCCGACCGAGCTGACCGCGTACGCCACCCCGCCCGCGATCGCGATGACCGCGAGGACGGCGAACAGCCACAGCTTCCAGCGGCCGCTGCCGCGGTCGTCGTACTGGTTGTAGGGGTCATAGCCGTCATAGCCGTCGTGGCCGCCGTGGCCGCCGTTGGCCGGGGCGCGCCCGTGGGTGTCGTACCCGCCGCCGGGGAAGGCCGTGCCGTCGTCCGGGTTCAGCGGCGGCACCATCGGCTGGCGGAACTGCGAGGTCGTCGCGTGCGCGGCGTACTGCTGCGGGCCGCCGGCCGGGGCGACGGGCATCGCGGTGGTGGGCGCGGCGCCGCCCCGCCCGTGCGGCAGGGCCATGGTGACCGGGCCGGTGTTCCAGGTGCCGGTGTTGGGTCCCTGGTCCTGGAGCATCTGCAGGGCGTACTGGACGAGCCCGCGCATCTCCTCGGCGCTCTGGAACCGGTCGTCCGGGTCCTTGGCGAGAGCGCGCATGACCATGCCGTCGAGCTCCTGCGGGATGTCCCCGCCCTCGGGCAGCTGCGAGGGCGGGACCGGCGAGTCCTGGACGTGCTGGTAGACCACGGACAGCGGGGTCTCGCCGGTGAACGGGGGCCGCAGCGCGAGCAGTTCGTACAGCAGGCAGCCGGTGGCGTACAGGTCGGAGCGGTGGTCCACGGCCTTGCCGAGGGCCTGTTCGGGCGACAGGTACTGCGGGGTGCCCATCACCATGCCGGTCTGGGTCATCGTCGACTGGGCGCCGTGCAGGGCGCGGGCGATGCCGAAGTCCATCACCTTCACTGCACCGGTGTCGGTGATGATGACGTTCGCCGGCTTGATGTCGCGGTGCACGATGCCGTGCTGGTGCGAGTAGGCCAGCGCCTCCAGCACGCCGGAGACGATGATGAGGGCCTGCTCGGGCCCCGGAGCCTCCGCACTGATGAGGAGGTCGCGGATGGTGCGGCCCTCGACCAGCTCCATGACGATGTACGGGACCGTGTTCGGGCCGACCTTGTCCTCACCCGAGTCGTACACGGCGACGACGGCATGGTGGTTCAGCCCGGCGACCGACTGTGCCTCACGCGTGAAGCGGGCCTTGGAGACGGGGTCCTCGGCGAGATCGGGGCGCAGCAGCTTCACGGCGACGGTCCGGCCCAGCCGGACGTCCTCGGCGGCGAACACCTCCGCCATGCCGCCGCGGCCCAGGCGGTGGGTCAGCCGGTAGCGGCCGTCGCCGACCAGGCCGCCGGCGCCCCAATGCTCAGGACCGTCTGCCATCCCGGCGCCGCTGTCCTCGGGTTCGGGTGCCATGAGTCCTCGCCGTCGTCTCTCTCGGCCGCCGCTGAGCGGTAGGTCCATTTCGTGTGCTCCGGTGAACGCTACAGCCTCGGAACAGGTCGCCGTTCGGACAATGGCTCGTGGTGGCCTTGTCGTCACGGAACGCGTACCTGGCTTGACGTGTGCTTGCCCTCCGGCAGACTTGGCCCGACATGCGCTCAGCCAGACGCGTAGGGACACACCCCGAGGGGAAGCAACAGTCATGAGCCAGGACGGCAATCAGGCCCAGTACGCGGGCGGCTCTCTGGCCGGTGGCCGTTACCAGCTAAGGGACTTGCTCGGTGCGGGCGGCATGGCGTCCGTCTATCTGGCGTACGACAGTGCGCTCGACCGGCAGGTCGCCATCAAGACCCTGCACAGCGACCTCGGCCGGGAAGCCTCGTTCCGCGAGCGGTTCCGCCGTGAGGCCCAGGCTGTTGCGAAACTGTCGCACACGAACATCGTCTCGGTCTTCGACACCGGCGAGGGCGAGGTCACCTTCCCCGACGGCCGGAGCGACGCGGCGGTCATGCCGTACATCGTCATGGAGTACGTGGAGGGCCAGCCGCTCGGCTCGGTGCTCGCCGCGGACGTCCGCCAGTACGGGGCGATGCCGGCCGAGAAGGCGCTGAAGGTGACGGCCGACGTGCTGGCCGCCCTGGACACCAGCCACGAGATGGGCCTCGTCCACCGCGACATCAAGCCCGGCAACGTGATGATGACCAAGCGCGGCGTGGTCAAGGTGATGGACTTCGGCATCGCCCGCGCCATGCAGTCCGGCGTCACGTCGATGACGCAGACCGGCATGGTCGTCGGCACCCCGCAGTACCTGTCGCCCGAGCAGGCCCTGGGACGCGGCGTCGACGCCCGCTCCGACCTGTACTCGGTCGGCATCATGCTGTTCCAGCTGCTGACGGGCCGGCTCCCCTTCGACGCCGACTCGCCGCTCGCGATCGCGTACGCCCACGTCCAGGAGGAGCCGGTCGCGCCGTCCTCCATCAACCGGTCGCTGACCCCGGCGATGGACGCACTGGTGGCGCGGGCCCTGAAGAAGAACCCGAACGAGCGCTTCCCCACCGCGGCCATCATGGGGGACGAGATCGCGCGGGTCCTGGCGGCCGGTCAGACGGGCAGCCCGGCCATCGTCGCGGGCGCCCCCGCCGGCGGCAGCGGGGCGGGCGTCGGCTCGACCGTGTTCCCGCCGCTGGACTCCGGCTTCCAGGCGCCGACGGCCCAGCAGGCTCAGCAGCCGTACGCGCCGACGCCGGCGCCGGCCCCGTACGCGCCGACCCCGCCGCCGATGGCGCAGACGCACGGTCAGGGCGGGTACGCCTACCCGCCGCAGCAGCCGGTGGCGCAGCAGTACGCGCCGCAGACCCCGCCGCCGTTCGCCTCCTCGCCGGCCGCCGCGCAGGCCTCGGCCGGCGGCGCGGGCGGCAGGAAGAACATGCCGGTGGTCGTGGGCGCGATCGCGGTCGCACTCATCGCCATCGGCGGCCTCGTCTACGCGGTCGTCAACAACGGCGACGACGAGGGCGGCAAGGACACCCAGGCCAACCAGCAGACCACGGGCGGCCAGGCGGCCGGCCCCTCCGGCTCCGCCAAAGCCGGGCACAAGGGGCCGGACACGACCCGCACGATCGACCCGAAGCTGTGCAAGGAGCCGTCCAAGCACTACAGCGACGCCGGCAAGGTCGTGGCGCCGGACTTCCGGTACAAGCACCTCCGCTCGGTGAAGGAGTGCATCCAGGCGGCGGGCTGGAAGTACAAGATCGAGAAGCGGGACGAGGCGGTCTACGGCGAGGACACGGTGCTGTCGCAGCTGCCCGAGGCGGGCGGCAAGGTCGACAAGGAGAACACGGAGTTCACGCTGATCGTCTCCACGGGCGATCCGCAGTAGGCGGCCGCGGTCCGGCACCCCGGTCCGGCACCCGGTCCGGCACCCCGGTCCGGCCGGGCTGATCGGCGGCCGACCTGCCGGTCCGGCTGACCGGACGGGTGTCCGCCGTTCGGCCCGATGTACGGGACACCGCATCCCGGGCACCCCGATGGGGCGCCCGGGATGCCCGCTTTGCCCCACCATGTGAACCTGAGCGGGACAGCTCGGCCATCCCCCAGGCACGTCCGGGGGGACCCCACGGATGGGAGGGGCTCCCCGTGGACCAAAGCCTCCGGGCGCCGCACCTGAGCCTGCGGGCGCCGCACCTGAGCCTGCGGGCGCCACGCCTGAGCCTGCGGGCGCCACGCCTGAGCCTGCGGGCGCCACGCCTGCCGGCCGCACGGATCCGGCACGCGCCCGCCGCATGGACCCGGCGCCTGCCCGCCGTGGCGGCGCTGCTCGCCGCGGCGCTGTCCCCCGCCGCCCCGGCCGCCTCCGCCTCCCTCTTCGCCGCGCCGTCCGCGCCGGCGCCCC
>NZ_JACBGN010000288.1 GCF_013401435.1 Streptomyces sp. BR123 | reverse complement strand
GGGCGGGATCCGGCGCGGGTTCCGGGTCGCGGTTGGCGGACGCAGCCGGTCAGGGTGGGTGAGGAGGGCGGCGAGACGGTTGATGATCAGCCGGACGGTGTTGGCGTACCCGGCATGACCACGGGGGCGTCGTCGCGGCCGGTACACGCGGTGAGGGGGTGCGTACGGGTACGGGTACGGGACGTCGGGCCGGGAGGCCGAGCGCGAGCAGCGGTGCGCACTCCCCGTTGATCAGCACGAGCGCGGTCCGGCCGAGGAAGAGGCGAGGATGACCTCGGCCGTCCGGCACACGGCGGACGGCCGGAGGCGAGGCCGAGCCGGGCCTTCGCCTCTCGCCCGAGTGCCATACGCCCGAGTGCCATACGGAAGACGCAATCCCCTCTCACCACGCCGGTGAGCCCGCACCCCGCGTGTGACGCGGAGTGCGGGCTCGGGGAGCGGGAGTGGGAGTGGACGCGGAGCCGGACGTGGGGTCAGGGGACGCTGCCCGGGGCGGGGATGGTGGTGGAGGTCGGGGTGTCGTGGAGGAAGCCGCCGGACTGGTGCTGCCACAGGCGCGCGTAAGCGCCGCCCGAGGTGAGGAGTTCGTCGTGCGTGCCCTGCTCGATGATGCGTCCGCGGTCGAGGACGACGAGCCGGTCCATGTTCGCGACCGTGCTCAGCCGGTGGGCCACGACGAGCGCCGTCCGCCCGTCCATGAGCCGCCACAGCGCCTCCTGGACGAGGACCTCGCTCTCGGAGTCCAGGGCACTGGTGGCCTCGTCGAGCAGGAGGATCGGGGCGTCGCGCAGGATCGCCCGGGCGAGGGCGACCCGCTGGCGCTGCCCGCCGGACAGTTTGACGCCGCGTTCGCCGACCATGGTGTCGAAGCCGTGCGGGAGGCCATCGGCGAACTCGGTGACGTGCGCCGCGTCGGCCGCGCGGCGGATCTCGGCGTCGGTGGCCTCCGGCCGGGCGAACGCGATGTTCTCCCGCAGGGTGCGGTGGAACATCGCCGGGTCCTGCGGCACGTAGGCGATCAGGCTCCGCAGGTCGGCCTGGGCCAGCCGGCTGATGTCCTGGCCGCCGATCAGGATCCGGCCGGCTTCGATGTCCGTCATCCGCAGCAGCAGCCGCGTGAGCGTGGTCTTGCCCCCGCCGGACCGGCCGACCAGGCCGATCTTCGCCCCGCTGGGCACGTCCAGGTCGAGACCCTGGAAGAGCGGCTTCCCTCCGCCGTGGGCGAAGGTCACCCGATCGAAGCGGACGTCGGCGGAGGCCGGGGACCGCAGCGGCTCCGGTGCCGGCGGGTCGAGCACGGTCGGCGGTGTCAGCAGCAGTTCGGTGAACTGTGCGGCCTCCGTCATCGAGCTCTCCAGACGGCGGTAGATCTGGTTGAACTCGAACATGATCCGGGTGGCGCTGGAGTAGTAGGCGAAGGCGACGATGACCGCCTCGACCCCGTGCTCCCCCGCGCCGAGTGCCACGGCGACCAGCAGGCCCAGCGCGTTGGTCAGGACGGACATGGGCGCCACCAGCGTGTCGATGCGCAGGTTGCCGTAGTCCCACGAACGGAGCATGAGCCGCCGGGACTCCGCCACGCGGGACCGGTGCTCGGCGGCCTCGCGTTCCTCGGCGGCGAACGCCCGGACCGTGTCCATGTTCATCAGGCTGTCGGCGACGTGGCCGGACACCCGGGCGATGGCCTCCTCGCGCTCGTCGACGAGGGCCTGTCGGCGGCGGATCAGCGGTGCCACGCCCAGAGCCGTCACGGCGATCATCACCAGGAGCCCCACGACGAGCAGCGGCTCGTAGAACCACAGCACGACGGAGGCGAAGGCCAGCGGTACGAAGCTGCCCAGGACCGAGAAGGTCAGGGTGTCGACGAACTCCTCGAAGCGGGAGGCGAAGCTGAGGACCCGCTTCGTCAGCGAGCCGGCGAAGTTGTCGTGGAAGAACGCGGCGTCCTTGGCGAACAGCTCGTCCATCCCGATCACGTACAGGTGCTCGATGCCGAGGGCGTCGAGGCGGTTCAGGCAGTGCAGGCCGATGCGCCACAGCGTCTCGGCGAGCAGCAGGACGCCGCCGAAGCCGAGGACGTAGGGCAGCACCGCCCCGGTGCCGATGTCCTCGTCCGAGGCCATGCGGCCGACGAGCTTGGCGACGATCAGCGGCGCAATGTAGTTGATGCCGATGTTGCCGAGGGCCGGGGCCAGCATCGCCGGCGCCGTCAACCGACGCAGCCGGGCCAGCTCCCTCGAGTAGAAGCGGAGCGCGAGGAGCACCGAGCCCCTGCGCGGTGGACTGTGGGGTGTTTCAGACGATCCCATCGCAACCCTGTGCTGTTGGACCGGCAGGACAGGATCCGCAGTGTCCCGCAGGGCCGCCCGAGCCGTCCAAGCGTTTTCCCCTTGCAGGGGGTTGGCCGGCCGGAGCCCGCCTTCATCCTTCCGGCGGTCCGTCGAGGCGCTGCAGGCCGACTCCGTGCTCCGCGAGTTCCTCCGGGAGGCGGGCCAGGGCCGGAAGCTGCTCGATGTGGCGGACCCCGGCGGGCAGGGAGCCGGCGAGCAACTCGCGGGTGACGTAAGCCGCGACCAGTCCGGTGACGCGGCTCTGCGCGCGCCCGGTGAGCGCGTACGCCGCGCGGCGGTCGCCGCGCCGGGCGTCGGCCCGTACGGCGAAGCCGTCGCCCCCGGCGTGGACCCTGCGGAGGACGGCGGTCAGGGCCTGCCGCACCGCCGGCCGGCGGGCGGCCCGCCGCAGCGCGAAGAGCGTGGAGGTCAGCGCCCTGGAGTCCAGGCACAGGCGGGTGGCGACCTGTGCGGTTCCGAGGGTGCGGGGCAGCGTGTACTGGTCGGAGAAGGGGAAGGCGTACGCGGTGCGCGGGCCGTATCCGGGCAGCTCGACCCGCAGCGGGCGGACGGCCGCGGATTCGGCCAGGTGCTCGACGGTCCAGCGGACCGCGTCGGCGCCGTGCCGCTCGCCCGCGCCCAGCAGCACCGTGAGGTCGATGCGCTCCGCGCCGCCGACGGCCTCGTCCGCCCGGCGGGCGAGGAGGTTCGTCAGCCCGGGGGCGACGCCCACACTCAGCACGGCCGAGGCTCCACTGGCCGCGGCGAGGCCGTCCAGCTCCCCGACGCCGTCGAGGAGCCGCCGGGTGGCGCCGATGTCGACCAGGTGGACGCCGCGTTCGAGGCAGGCGTGCGCGATCCCCGCGTCGGGCGGCTCCACGCACATCACGACCGCCGCGACGTCGCCGAGGCCGTCGAGCGTCCGCCGGAAGCCGTCGGGATCGGTGACGTCGGCGCGGACGCCGCCGAGCCGCAGCGCCTTCGCCTCGTCGCGTCCGGCCACGACGACCCGCCCGGGGAACCAGTCGCCGAGCGAGCCGGCCACCGTCGCGCCCACGGCGCCGTAACCGCCGACCACCAGGACGCGACCCAATTTCACTGTAGTCATACTCCAGTGAAATACACTGTAGTCTCACTACAGTCAAAGTTCCCGGGATCCGAGGAGAGCCGGTGGCAGCACCCGTGACCCGCGCGGAGAAGGCACGCCGCACCCGCCAGCGGATGCGCGACGCCGCCGCCCGTCTGTTCGCGGAGAAGGGCTGGACCGGGACGACCGTCGAGGACATCGCCCGCACCGCGGAGGTCGGGGTGCAGACCGTGTACTTCACGTTCGGCAGCAAGCGGGCACTGCTGAAGGAGCTCCTCGACACGGCCGTCGCCGGTGACGCCGACCCCGTCGCCACCCTGGACCGACCCTGGGCCCGCGAGGTCCTCGACGAGCCCGACCCCGCCGCCCAGCTCGCCCTCCAGGCCGCGGGCGCCCGGCGCATCCTGGAGCGGGCCGCGCCGGTCCTGGAGGTCGTACGGGGAGCGGCGACCGCCGATCCGGAGCTGGCCGAGCTGTGGCGGCTCAACCACGAGCAGCGCCACGCCGTCCAACTCCGCTTCGCGCAGGCGCTGCACGAGAAGGCCTCCGGGTCCCTGCGGCACGGCCACGACAGTGCGGCGGCGGCCGATATCGCACTGACCGTGCTCGGCCCGGAAACCTATGACCTGCTCGTCACCCGGCGCGGTTGGACCCCCGCCCGCTGGGAGGAGTGGGCCGCGGATGCACTCGCCCGCCAGCTCCTGCCCTGACCCGCCCGCCCGGGCCGGCCGGCGCCTCCCGGGCGCGGCGGTGCCCGGCCGCTACGGTGGCGGGATGGAACAGCGGATCAGCCTGATCACCCTGGGCGTGACGGACCTCGCCCGCGCCAAGCGCTTCTACGCGGAGCTGGGTTGGCGCGGTACGGAAGTCCAGGAAACGGTCTTCCACCAGGCGGGCGGCCTGGCCCTGGTGCTGTGGGACCGCGGGAAACTGGCCGCCGACTGCGGTCTCCCCGGCACCCCGCCGCCGCCCGGCTTCGGCGGCATCGCCCTGGCTCACAACGTGCGTACGGACGCCGAGGTGGACGCCGTCCTCGACGCCGCCGCCCGGGCCGGCGGCACGGTCACCCGGCCTGCCGCCGTCAACGCCATCGGCTTCTACTCGGGCGTCTTCACCGACCCCGACGGCCACGCCTGGGAGATCGCCCACAACCCCGGCTTCACCCTCGCCGAGGACGGCTCCCTGATCCTCCCCGACTTCAACGCCTAGTGCTCTGGCCGCATAGGTTCACCGGTTCGCTCGGGCCGCAGTGGCGAGTGGGCGTCCGCCCCAGCGGATGCCTCTCTCGCTGCGGATGCGAGCGCGTTCCTTACGTTCGGCGGCCAGGACGTCGCGGTGGCGGGCGTTGGCGTTGCGCCAGCGGAGGTAGGCATGCAGGGCCCGGGTCTGGACCGTGTGGTTGGGGTGGTGGGAGTTGGCCCCCAAAGCCGCAGCAGCAGCCAGCCGGTGGCCTCCGCCGAGGCCGGCGCGAGGGAGACTGATCGTCCGATCGACGGCGAGCGTGGAGGGCTGACGCACCCGGTGAGAACGATCACCCTCACCCGGTGCGTCGTCCTTTGAGGAGCGTGAGGAGGAGGGGAGCATGAGGCCCGGATCAAGGCTTCGCGGCGAGTTCCCGCGTGGCTGGTGGATCTCGGCGCGATGGTGGATCACCGGGATCCGTGAGCTGGCACTGAGCACTGCGGCGGCTGTGGCTACCGTGGTGTTCGTCGGCGAGATGGTGCGCGCCGTGCGGCATCGTGACGAGCCGAGGATCCTGGCGCGTCTGGTCGGCTCGTTCGAGGGGTACGTGGCGGACCTTCTGGTCAACGGCGCAGGCTTGGGCGTTTTGGGCACCATGGAGATCGAGAATGATCTGCCTGTGGTGCTGATGGTGCTGCTGACGGGGTGGTGTCTGTCCAACATCGGCGTCAGCGCCGTGATGTTCGTCGTGGTGGCCCAGTCGAGGATTCGGAGGCCAGAGGCATGGGCCGAACTCGATTTCGTCGAGCGACATCCCCGAAATACGGCCAGCCGCCGGAGACGATCGAGGAATACCGGGCGCTGCAGCTTCAGGAGTAGACGTCAGAGGCTTGACCAGCCGAGGAAGGACAAAACCCCGTGGACGCGATGCCCACGGGGTTCTGCGCTGCTTGGCCGGCCGAGCGGGACGTCGACGCTACTTCCCGCACTTGGTCTTGAAGCCGTCCAAAAGAGCCTTGCCCGCATCGGAGTTGTCCCGCACGTACGCGCTACCGCTGATGCTGATCGAGGTGGTGCTGGTTGAGATCGACTCGCTGCCGGTCCGCTTGTTGCGGCTGTCGTCTCCGGCGACCGTCCAGATGATCTGCGACTGATCCTTGTTGAACTCGCCGGTGCTGGTCACGCCCGGCTTCTCGTAGACACCGTCGCAGCTGTACTCATGATGCGAGACACTGTTGCCCTTGACGACCAGCTGGCCGAGGTCGGACGTGCCGTTGACGTCCTTGACGTAGTAGGTACCGTCGAGCTTGCTGGCGCTGCCGCTGCTTCCGCTGCAGGCGGTGAGTATGAGTGAGCCCGCGGCCAGGGCCGCGATGGACACGGTCATCTTGGCCCGCGTCCTACGTGCGGTCCTGGTGATGCTCATGGTGCTCTCCTTTCATTCGTCCTGGATAGTCGGTTTGAGATAGAAGGCCAGTCAAAATACCCTATGGATAGGTCACTTTGGCTGACCGGGACCACCTATCAGGCGCCTTCTCGGAGGTTGCCGAGCCGATGCCCAGTCAGCGCTAGTTGTTCTGACCGCATAGGTTCACCGGTTCGCTCAGGCCGCAGTGGCGAGTGGGCGTCCGCCCCAGCGGATGCCTCTCTCGCTGCGGATGCGAGCGCGTTCCTTACGTTCGGCGGCCAGGACGTCGCGGTGGCGGGCGTTGGCGTTGTGCCAGCGGAGGTAGGCATGCAGGGCCCGGGTCTGGACCGTGTGGTTGGGGTGGTGGGAGTTGGCGATGGTGAACTGCCGCAGCGGTCCGAAGTGGGCCTCGATCGGGTTGGCCCAGGAGGCGTAGGTCGGGGTGAAGCACAGTTCGACCTTGTTCTTCTTCGCCCAGCGGCGGATGTCCGCGCCGGTGTGGGCGGAGAGGTTGTCCAGAATGATGTAGATCGGGGCGCCGTCGGGCCGGGCGGCGCGGATCGACTTCAGTGCGGCCAGGCTGTTGGCGGTGCCCTTGCGGCGGCGGTTGACGCCCCACAGTGTGTCGTCGCCCACGGAGTAGCAGCCGTGGAAGTAGGTGATGCCGTGGGTGCGGCGGAAGGTCGCCGGCAGCCGGTCGGGCCTGCCCTGCTTCGCCCAGCAGGAGCCCGCGGTGGGCCGGATCCCCAGCGGTCCGAACTCGTCGAAGGCAAAGACCCGGTCCGGGAAGCGTTCCACAACATGCTCGATCCGGTCGAGCTTGGCGTTGCGGTCGGGGTCGGGGGACTCCTTCCAGGTCTTGGTGCGCTGGAAGGTGATGCCGCGGCGCCGGAGCAGGCAGCGTAAGGCCTCCCGGCCGATACGGATGATGCGTCCGTGTACTTTCCGCAGGTAGTCGGCGAGTTTGCGTACCGACCAGCGGGTGAAGGGCTGGCTGAGCTTGGCGGGGCGGGTGGTGGCCGTCTGGACGACGAAGTCCTCGTCGTCAGGGGTGAGCAGGCGGGGACGGCCTCCCGCCCATCGAGGGTCCAGGCAGGCCAGACCGATCTCGTTGCACCGGTGGATCACATCCCGCACAGTGTCCTCGTCGGCGTGGACCAACCGGGCGATAACCGGCACCCGGTTCCCGCCGGCGGACGCCAACAACATCATTGCCCGCCGGTAGCGCACCGAGCTGGTGCTGCCCCGGCGGACGATCTGCTGCAGCTTCTGTCCTTCCTGATCGGTCAGTCTGCGGACCCGCACAGGCTCGGCCACCCCACCTCCAGCAATCGGAATGGACGTCACCACCCATCCAACCGCGCCACCCGCCAATCCGGTGAACCTATGCGGTCACAGCACTAGCTTTCGCCCCGAAGTAGACTGTGCCACTGCGCTGCCGGCACCGGCGGTGGTCGACGCCGGGTTCACGGGAGGGAGGGCGGCGGTGCACATCGCGCCCTGGTTGCACGTGGTTCCGCAGCACGGGGCGGTGCCCGTCGACCTGCTGTTCCCCGTGACGGGCAGGACGTACGCGGCGCGGCTCGACGGCCGCGAGATGCGCGACACGGATGCCGTCTTCCTGCAGTTCTACGACGCTTTGCGGCTGCCCGATTGGTTCGGCTGGAACTGGAACGCCCTCTCCGACTGTCTGCGCGATCTGCACTGGCTGCCTGCGGACCGCCACGTACTGGTCATCGAGGCCGCGGACGAGGTACTGCCGGGCGACGCCTCCGGACAGCATGCGCTCTTCACCTGCTTGCTGCGGGCCGGGCGGCGGTGGTCGTACACGGGGAAGCCCGAGGGCATCGAACTCGGCAGGCTCGTGCTGGTCCTGTCGTGCGACCCCGCATCCGTCGCACCCCTGACGGAACAGCTGCGGTCGTACCTGGCGGAGACGCGCTCGTCGTAGGGGCTTCCTTCGCCGGCGGGTGCACCCGCTCCGACCGCCAACCCCTCCGCTCCTGCCGCGAGTTCCGAATCAGCAGGTTTGCCCGACTCGTTCCTGAGCCGACCCTTCGGGCTTCCTTAAGGGAACCTGAAGAACCCCTCCGGACGGGTTTTTCCGCTGGTCACCGCCCTAGGCTCGGACGGAGTTCCACTCCCCCTGCCCTAGTGAGGTGTCACCGGCATGAGCCGCAGCCGAACCACCGGAACCCCGTCCCGCGTCGAGGCCCGACGGAGGAAGACGGCGCGTACCCGCATCGTCCTGTCCGTCACCGCGGCGGCCGCGGCGGTGGCGGTCGGGGTCGCCGTGGCCGACTCCGACGGCGACGCCCGCGTGGACGAGCGGGCCGGCGGGGCCGCCGGCAAGACGACCTCGGCGAGCGCCGCCGACAGGTCCGCGACCGCCATCCCGACCGCCTCCGCCCCCACCACCGAGCCCTCGGCCTCGGCGAGCCCGAGTCCTTCCGGCTCGCCCGAGGCCGGCGCCTCGGCATCCGCCACCCCCTCCGGTCCGGCCGCCGAGGAGAAGGACTCCGCGGCCAAGTCGACGCCCGACCAGGGCAGCAAGCCCGCGAGCAAGCCCGCCTCGGGCTCGGGCGGCGGCTCCGGAGGTTCGGGCGGGTCCGGCGGGTCCGGCGGGTCCGGGAGCTCCGGCGGCACCGTGAACGCCGACGCCGAGTCCGCCGTCCTCGCCATCGTCAACAAGGAGCGGTCCGCCGCCGGTTGCAGCCCGCTCAGCACGAACGCCAAGCTGAGCGCCGCCGCCCGGGGCTACAGTGACACGATGGCCCGCGCCGGTGTCATGTCGCACATCGGACCGGACGGGTCCACCATGACCAGCCGGGTGGAGGCCGCCGGCTACAAGTGGTCCAACCTGGGCGAGAACATAGCCCGCGGCCAGGCCGACGCCGATGCGGTCATGAAGGCGTGGATGAACAGCTCCGGCCACCGGGCCAACATACTCAACTGCGCCTTCAAGGAGATCGGCATAGGTCTCCACAAGGGCGACGGCGGCCCGTGGTGGACCCAGAACTTCGGCGCCCCGAGGTAACGGACTCCGACCACC
>NZ_JACBGN010000287.1 GCF_013401435.1 Streptomyces sp. BR123 | reverse complement strand
GTTCCGGGGTTCCTGGCGGCCCCGGGGTTCCTGGCGGGCTTGGCGGTTCCGGCGGCCCCGGCTTCACGCGGCGGATCTCCGGCTACGGGGGCCTCGACGCGCTCCTGCCCGAGCGCGGCGTGCAGCTCGCCCGGGCCTTCTGCGGGAGCGAGGGCACCCTCGGCGTGGTCACCGAAGCGGTGGTCCGCCTCGTGGAGCTGCCGCCCGCGCCCGCACTCGCGGTCCTCGGCTACGCCGACGAGGGCGCGGCCGCCGACGCCGCGGCCGGCCTGCTGCCGCACGGGCCGCTGACGGTCGAGGGCATGGCCGAGGACCTGGTGCCCGGCCCGGCAGCGGCCGGCCTGCCGCGCGGCCGGGCCTGGCTGTTCGCGGAGGCCAAGGACGAGGGGGCGGCCCGGTCGCTCGTACGGGCGGCCGACGCGCTGGACGCGGCGGTCGTCACCGACCCGGCGGCGCAGCGGGCCCTGTGGCGGATCCGGGAGGACGCGGCCGGCACCGCGACCCGGATGCCCGGCGGCGCGATGGCCTGGCCCGGATGGGAGGACTGCGCGGTGCCGCCGCGCCGCCTGGGCGCGTACCTGCGGGAGTTCCGCGCCCTGCTCGCCGCGCACGGGCTGCGCGGCACCCCGTACGGGCACTTCGGCGAGGGCTGCGTGCACGTGCGGATCGACTTCGACCTGGTCACCCCGGCGGGCGTGGGACGCTTTCGGGCCTTCTCGGCCGAGCTCGCCGACCTGGTGGTCGCGCACGGCGGCTCGCTGTCCGGCGAGCACGGGGACGGGCAGGCGCGGGCGGAGCTGCTGCCGAGGATGTACGGGCCGCGGGTGATCGACCTGTTCGGCGCGTACAAGGACGTGTGGGACCCGCGGGGCGGCATGAACCCGGGGATCCTGGTCCGCCCGGCCCGCCTGGACCAGAACCTGCGCTTCGAGGTGCTGCCCCGGACCGGGCCGGCGGGGGAGTTCGCCGCGGAGGTCGCCCGCTGCATCGGCGTCGCCAAGTGCCGGACGGACCGGCCGGGCGGCCCGGCGGTGATGTGCCCCTCGTACCGGGTCACGGGCGAGGAACGGCACTCCACCCGCGGCCGGGCCCGGCTGCTGCACGAGATGCTGGCCGGGGAACTGCTGACCGACGGCTGGCGCTCCGCGGAGGTCGCCGAGGCGCTGGACCTGTGCCTGGGCTGCAAGGGCTGCCGCAGCGACTGCCCGGTGGGCGTGGACATGGCCACGTACAAGGCGGAGTTCCTGCACCGCCACTGGGCGGGCCGCATCCGGCCCCTGGCCCACTACACGCTGGGCGGCCTGCCGGACTGGCTCCGGATCCTCGACCGGCTGGGCCTGACCCGCGCGGCCGGCGGCCTCGCCCGGCTCCCCGGCGCTGCCCGCCTGGCCGGACTCGACCCGCGCCGCCGCCTCCCGGCCCCGGCCGCGCAGCCGTTCACCCGCTGGTGGCGGGGCCGCCCGGCCGCGGCCCCGCCACGGGACGGGGCGGCGGCCCGGGTGCTGCTGTGGCCCGACACGTTCACCGAGTACCTGGCACCCGGGGCCGGGCGGGCGGCGGTCGAGGTGCTGGAGGAGGCAGGACTCCGGGTGAACCTGGCCGGTACGGGCACGGGCACGAGTACGGGCACGGGCACGGCGGGCCCGGGAGACGGGCGGGGAGCACGGACCGGGCGGGGGGTGTGCTGCGGACTGACGTACCTGTCCACCGGCCGCCTGGACCGGGCCCGCGCCGTCCTGCGCCGCACCCTCGACGCGGTGGGCGACACCGGGGACCCCGTCGTCGTCCTCGAACCCAGCTGCGCCGCGGCCCTGCGCACCGACCTGCCCGCCCTGCTGCCCGACGACCCGCGCGCGGCCCGCCTCGCCGCCGCCGTCCGCACCTTCGCCGAGGCCCTGGAGGAGTACGCCCCGCACTGGCGGCCGCCCCGCCTGGACCGCCCGGCGGCCGGGCAGACCCACTGCCACCAGCACGCGGTCCTCGGCGACACGGCCGACCGGCGGCTGCGCGAGCGGGCCGGGCTGACCGGCGGGCTCAGCGGCGGCTGCTGCGGCCTCGCCGGGAACTTCGGCTTCGAGCCGGGCCACTACGAGGTGTCCGCGGCGTGTGCCGAGGAGCAGCTGCTGCCGTCGCTGCGCCGGGCCCCGGAGCGGACGGTGGTCCTGGCGGACGGGTTCTCGTGCCGGACACAGATCGCGGAGCTGGCCGGTGTCAGGGCGCGGCACCTGGCGGAAGTGCTGGCCGAGGCCCTGCGGGAGCAGCGGTAGCCGGCCCGAGGGGCCGTATGCGACTGTAAGGCAGTACATGCTGCGACGGTCCTTACGCACGCCTTAGTCTGGAGAGATGCCCGCACCATCCGCCAGCAAGCCCACGCCCACGCCCCCGGCCGTCCCCGCTCCCGGCCCCGGGTCCGCCGCGACGGCGGCCACGACACCGCCCGCCGGAAACGGAACCGCCTCCGAAGCCGCCTTCGAAGCCGGCGCCGCCCCCGGCTCGGGAGCCGTCGGCCGCGGTGGGCGCCTCGGCCCGGTCGCGCTGGTGATCACGGCGGGCATCTCGGTGCAGTTCGGGGCCGCCCTCGCGGTCATGATCATGCCGAGGGCGGGCGCGGCGGGCGTGGTCACGCTGCGGCTGGCGGCAGCCGCGCTCGTGTTGCTGCTCCTGTGCCGCCCGCGGATCCGCGGCCACTCGCGGAGCGACTGGGGCACCGTCGTGGCCTTCGGCGTGGCCATGGCCGGCATGAACGGGCTCTTCTACCAGGCCGTCGACCGGATCCCGCTCGGCCCGGCCGTCACCTTGGAGGTGCTCGGCCCGCTCGTGCTGTCGGTCGTCGTCTCGCGCCGGCTGGTGAACCTGCTGTGGGCGGCCCTCGCCCTGGCCGGAGTCGCCCTCCTGGCCGGACACGGCGGGGCCGGCTTCGGCGGCCTCGACCCGCTGGGCGCGGCCTTCGCGCTCGGAGCGGGCGCGATGTGGGCGGCGTACATCGTCTTCAGCGCCCGGACCGGCCGCCGCTTCCCCCAGGCGGACGGACTGGCCCTCGCCATGGCGGTTGCCGCGGTCGTCTCGCTGCCGCTGGGTGTGGCCGAGGCCGGCTCCGCGCTGCTGGTCCCCGGGACACTCGCGCTCGGCGCGGCCGTGGCGGTCCTGTCCTCCGTGCTGCCGTACACCCTGGAACTGCTGGCGCTGCGCAGGCTTCCCGCGCCCACCTTCGCGATCCTGATGAGCCTGGAGCCGGCGATCGCGGCCACGGCGGGCTTCCTCGTCCTCGGCCAGGCAATGTCGGCACAGGACGCCCTGGCCATCGCCCTGGTGATCGCGGCCAGCATGGGCGCGGTCCGCTCCCAGACCAAGCCCCAGCCCGCCTGACGCCCCCTGCCGCCCACCCCACTCCCGGCCCGAGCCGTCCTGACGCCCACAGCCCGGAGCCGGGGTCGGGCAATTCCGGCTGGGGCGCACGTTCGGAGCCGGGTCCCGGCGAAATCCAGCCCCGCCGGCGTTTGAGGCGCGGGTCCGGGCAGAGCCCGGTGCCCGGCGGAGCCGGGTTCCCGAGGTGCCGCCCGGCCTCGGCCCCCGCCCCCCGGCCGTGCCATGCCCTGCTCTGCGGTGCCGCCGGGCCCGGGGTGCCGCCCGGCCGGGGGGTGGTCGGCCGGGCGGCGGGGCCGGACAGGCGGCGGGTCAGCCCAGCGGCAGGTCCAGGCAGGACGGCGTGGCCTCGGGAGAGGTGAAGCCCAGCGTGGCCCGCGGCAGATTCGCATCCCCGTAGAACGGGTCGCGCCCGTCGACCACCAGCATCACCCGGTGCCCCCGCGGCACGTCGTACGCGGTGGCCTGCAGCTCGATGTCCGCCTTCACCAGGCTGTCCGGCGGCGAGGCGAGGTCGGTGTACGGGGCGTGCGTGATGATCCGCCCCGTCCCGTCGGGCGCCACGTCCAGCAGGTACGCGACGAACGTGGACTTCGGGTTGGCCGCCCGGTACGTGACCCGCAGCCGCGGAACGCCCCGCAGCCGGGCGGTCTCCGGCTCCGGGTCCGCGACCCACACGGCGGCCACGGTGCGGTCGATGTCGCCGGTCCGGTAGGCCTTCGGGCGGCCCGCCATCTCGTCGTACCCGGAGCGCACGACGGCGTCGGCGACGGTCGCCGGGGTGTCCACCCCGCACAGCACGCGCGTGCTCCAGCCGGCCTCGGGCGTGTCGGCCAGCTCGCCGCCGTCCACCAGGTACAGCCGGCGGACGTGCTCGGTGACGGACTGCCAGTTGGGCCGGGGTTCCAGGGTGCGGCTCCACATGACCTCGGCGAGGACCTGGCCCTCGTCGGCGATGCCGTTGTCGACGCCCCCCAGGTGGTGGTCGAACCAGCGGTGGGCGGTGGTCCAGATCCGGTTGGGCAGGCCGGTCATGCCCGACATCTCGGGGCCGGAGTGGTCGCCGACGGACAGGTCGAGCCGTTTGGGCCCGGCGAGCTCGTTGAACATCTTCAGCGTCTGGTTGGCCGGGAACAGCGTCTCGTGCCAGGCGTGCGAGAAGTACACCGGCACCTGCCGCCGGCTGAGCTCCTTGACGTGCGTGAACGGCGACCGCGAGGCGGCCCACCGCAGGGCCGCCTCGATGTCGCGGTTCGCCAGGACGTTCTCGAAGACGCTCTGCGTCTGCGGGCTCAGCCGTGCCCGGCCGGCAGCCCTGAACAGGGCCTCGACGGCGGCGACGTGCCGGGTGCGGTTCTCCAGGAAGGCCTCCCCGAGGTCTCCCCAGGTGCTGAGCGCGACCACCGCGTCCACGCGGGCGTCGTGCGCGGCGACGAGCTGGGCGATGCCGGATCCGTAGCTGTCCCCGAGGAAGCCGATCCGGGTCACCGGGCCGGCCGTCCGCTCGATGAGGTGGTCCAGGGCCCGGCTTCCGTCGGCGACGTCGAGCGGGCCGGCCACGTCGACCTCGCCCTCGGAGTCGCCGAACCCGCGGGCGCTGTAGGCGAGGACGTTGTAGCCGCGGGCGGCGAAGACGCTGCCCTGGACGGCGTACGGGAGCCAGCCGAAGTCCGTCCACGGCGAGGGCATCACGATCACCGGCCGCGGGTCGGGGCGGGTGTGCCGCCACAGCGCGGCGTCGATGAGGTCCCCCTCGGCGCCGGCGACCTTGGTGCGGGAGAAGACGGCGACGGAGCGGGCTTCGGCGACCTGGGCGGCGCGGGCCGGGGCGAGGAGGCCGGTGTCGCCGCTCTCCAGGGCGGCGACGAAGGCGGTGAGGGCGGGCGCGTCGAGTTCGGGATAGAGGGAGAAGGCGGCTGGGTCCACGGCAGTTCATCCTCTGCGTCGAGTAGGTCGATGACGTCGGGGCGGTGCGTGCGTCACGTGATCCGGACGTCGGTGCAGTGCGGTGCCGGGACCCCGGCCGGGGCCCGGAGCGGGGGGCCGAAGCGTTCAGTATCGGCGCGGTCCCCGCCGGCGTGCGCCGGTTCGCCGGGTACGGCCTGAACCGCGTCCTCGCCGCGCCCCCGGGCGGCGGGCCGCGCAGGTCCGTACCTGCCGGGTCGGCCGTGCCGCCCCAAGTGCCGTGCGCTGCATGCTGGTTGGTGCGTATGGCGGGAAAGGCGGTGCTCCTCGGCCAAATGATGCAAGCATGCTTGATTGTTTTGGGCGGGGCTGCCAGTCTTCCCCCCACGCCGAGAGGGGAGCCCCGCCGTGCTCGATCCGTCCGCCGTGTCCGCCGTCTTCTCCGACCTGCGGGAGGAGGGAGCGGATCTCGAATCGCTGGTGTCCGAACTGCCTGCCCCCGCCTGGGCCAAGCCCACGCCCGCGCCCCGGTGGACCGTCGCCCACCAGATCGCCCACCTGCACTGGACCGACCGGGCCGCCCTGCTCTCCCTCACCGACGCCCCCGGCTTCGCCCGCATGGCGGAGGAGGCCGTCAAGGCCCCCGGCTCCTTCGTCGACGAGGGAGCCGAGCAGGGCGCGGTCCTGCCGCCCGCCGAACTGCTGGCCCGCTGGCGGGCCGGCCGTGCCGCACTCGACGCCGCGCTCGCCGAGGCCGCGCCCGACGCGAAGTTCCCCTGGTACGGGCCGCCGATGAAGGCCGCCTCCATGGCGAGCGCCCGGCTGATGGAGACCTGGGCCCACGGCCAGGACGTCGCCGACGCGCTGGGTGTTCGCCGCACCCCGAGCGCCCGGCTGCGGCACGTGGCCCGGATCGGCGTACGCGCCCGCGACTACGCGTTCGGGGTACGGGGACTGCCCGCGCCCGCCGCGGAGTTCAGGGTCGAGCTGGAGCCACCGGACGGCGGGGAGCCGTGGGCGTACGGGCCGCCGGACGCGGCACAGCGGGTCACCGGCCGGGCCCTCGACTTCTGCCTCCTGGTCACCCGGCGCGCCCACCGCGCCGACCTGGCCCTCACGGCCGTCGGCCCGGACGCCGACCGCTGGCTGGACATCGCCCAGGCCTTCGCGGGCCCGGCGGGGCCCGGCCGCGCCCCCGGGACCGCGCGGTGAACGCCGACGCGCCGGTCGGGGCGGGCGGGGCGGCGGCACGTCGGCCGCTGCGCATCGGCAACGCGTCCGGGTTCTACGGGGACCGCTTCGACGCCGTGCGGGAGATGCTGACCGGCGGCCCGCTGGACGTCCTGACCGGCGACTACCTGGCCGAGCTGACCATGCTGATCCTCGGCCGCGACCGGCTGAAGGACCCGTCCGCCGGGTACGCCAGGACCTTCCTGCGGCAGTTGGAGGACGGCCTCGGCCTCGCCCACGAGAAGGGCGTGCGGATCGTCGCGAACGCCGGCGGCCTGAACCCGGCGGGCCTGGCCGACGCGATCCGCGAACTGGCCGCGAAGGCAGGCCTGCCGGTCTCGGTCGCCCATGTCGAGGGCGACGACCTCATGCCGTACGGCGAGGGGACGGCCGCGGCCCTCACGGCGAACGCCTACCTCGGCGGCGCCGGCATCACGGCCTGCCTGCGGGCGGGCGCGGACGTGGTGGTCACCGGCCGGGTGACGGACGCAGCCCTGGTCAGCGGGCCGGCCGCCTGGTGGTTCGACTGGGCACCCGACGACTGGGACCGGCTGGCGGGGGCCGTCGTCGCGGGCCACGTCCTGGAGTGCGGCGCCCAGGCCACCGGCGGCAACTACGCCTTCTTCACCGCGCACGACGTCCGCCGCCCCGGCTTCCCCCTGGCGGAAGTGGCGGAGGACGGCTCGTCGGTGATCACCAAGCATCCGGGGACGGGCGGCGCCGTCACCGTGGGCACGGTCACGGCCCAGCTGCTGTACGAGACGCAGGGCGCGCGCTACCTCGGCCCCGACGTGACCGCCCGCCTGGACACCGTCCGCCTGGCCGACGCCGGCCCCGACCGGGTCGCCGTCAGCGGGGTCGTGGGCGAGCCGCCGCCGGGCACCCTCAAGGCGGGCGTCACCCGGATCGGCGGCTGGCGCAACGAGGTGGTGTTCGTCCTCACCGGCCTGGACATCGAGGCGAAGGCCGCCCTGGTCCGGGCGCAGATGGCCGAAGCCCTCGCCGGCGTGGCGGCCGCTGAGTGGACCCTGGCCCGCACCGACCATGCGGACGCCGGCACGGAGGAGACGGCCAGTGCGCTGCTGCGGCTGGTGGTGCGCGACCCGTCCGCCGACCGGGTCGGCCGGGCCCTGACCGGGCAGGCCGTCCAACTCGCCCTCGCCAGCTATCCCGGCTTCCACGTCACCGCCCCGCCGGGCCCGGCCCAGCCGTACGGGATCTTCGAGTCCGCGACCGTACCGGCGGCCGCGGTGACCGCGGTCGCCGTCCTCCCGGACGGCACCCGCACCCCGGTCACCCCGAGCGGCCCCGCGGCCGCTGTCCCGGGAGCCGGGGCGCCGAACCCGGACGCGGCGGTCCGGCCGCCGGCCCCGGACACAGCAGCCGGAACAGGAGCCACGGCCCCGGCAGCCCGGGCCGCGGAAGCCCCGGGCACAGGAGCCCAGGCCGCCGCAGCCCGCGACCCGGGCCCACCCGATTCCGGAAACGGCGGGGTGGTCGGCGGTCCCGCCGGGCCCGCCCGCCGGGCTCCGCTCGGCCTGGTGGCCGGGGCCCGCAGCGGCGACAAGGGCGGCGACGCCAACGTCGGCGTCTGGACGGAGTCCGACGCGGCCTGGGACTGGCTGCACGCCACCCTCACCGTGGAGCGGTTCCGGGAGCTGCTCCCCGAGACCCGCCGCCTCCCCGTCGCCCGGCACGTACTGCCGAACCTCCGCGCCCTCAACTTCACCGTCACCGGCATCCTCGGCGCCGGCGTCGCCTCCGCCCACCGCTTCGACCCCCAGGCCAAGGCCCTCGGCGAATGGCTGCGCGCCCGGCACCTCGACATCCCCGCCCACCTCCTGCCCGCCCCGGAGGAGACCGGCCCATGACCCGTCTCGGCACCGCCCTCGACCCCCGTTCCCCCGAGTACGCGGCCGCCCGCACGGCGGCCCTCGAACGCCTCGACGCCCTCGACGCGGAGCACGGCAAGGCCCTCCTCGGCGGCGGCGAGAAGTACACCGCCCGCCACCGCGCCCGCGGCAAGCTCCTCGCCCGCGAGCGGGTCGAGCTGCTCCTCGACCCGGACACCCCGTTCCTGGAGCTGTCCCCGCTCGCCGCCTGGGGCAGCGACCACCCCGTCGGCGCGTCGATCGTCACCGGCATCGGCACCGTCGAGGGCGTCGAGTGCGTGATCACGGCCAACGACCCGACCGTCCGCGGCGGCGCCTCCAACCCCTGGACCCTGAAGAAGGCCCTGCGGGCCAACGAGATCGCCCGGCAGAACCGGCTGCCCGTCATCAGCCTCGTCGAGTCCGGCGGCGCCGACCTGCCCTCGCAGAAGGAGATCTTCATCCCGGGCGGCGCGATCTTCCGCGACCTCACCCGGCTCTCGGCCGCCGGCATCCCGACCGTCGCCGTCGTCTTCGGCAACTCCACCGCCGGAGGCGCGTACATCCCGGGGATGTCCGACCACACCGTCATGATCAAGGACCGTTCGAAGGTCTTCCTCGGCGGCCCGCCGCTGGTCAAAATGGCCACCGGGGAGGAGAGCGACGACGAGTCCCTCGGCGGCGCCGACATGCACGCCCGCACCTCCGGCCTCGCCGACCACCACGCCGTCGACGAACACGACGCCATCCGCCAGGCCCGCCGGATCGTGGCCCGCCTCGGCCACCGCCGCGCCCACCC
>NZ_JACBGN010000286.1 GCF_013401435.1 Streptomyces sp. BR123 | reverse complement strand
GCCTTCGGGGCGTGGGCGTCGGCCAGGTCGTCGAGATAGCAGGCCGAGGTCCACCACAGCACGTGCAGGGCGGACAGCGGGACGGCGGGCGCGGTATTCCCCGTCTCGATTCCGTGCACCAGCATCGGGAGCACGGAGAGCGGATGCCTCAGCTTTTGATGGCGCAGGAGTCCGGTGACCGCGCCCTTGGCCGCGCTCTTCGCCGTGCCCGCTCCGGACGTGGGGACGAGTCCCGCGACGGCGGCCTGTATTTCCGCCTCGATGTCCAGTGATACCCGGCGGTGCAGATCCACGTACGTCATGGAATTCACGGGCGATTTCCGTTCTGGAGTCGAATTGTAGGGGTGGCGTGAACGCCCCAGATTCGATCATTCGGGACGGAGGTCAGCTAGAGCGTTTTTCGGCCGTGGCCGATTCGTGTCGCCCGGATGTCCTCCCGTCTGACCTTCCGTCAGAATGGAACGTGTTCTACTCTGCCCGCGGTCAGGACCGCCGGGCACCCACGCCCGGTCCGGCGCCGGCAGGGGACGTGGAGAGGCGGCAGGAATCCGTATGGGCATCGCCATCACACAGGAGCAGCGGGACCTCGCCGAAGCCGTGCGCGGCTGGGCAGCCCGGACCGTGCCGCCCGAGGACGTCCGCAAGCTCCTCGACAGCCCGCCCCGGACCGGGGTCCGACCCGACTGGTGGGACGCGCTCGCCGCCTCCGGGCTCCTCGCGCCCCACCTGGACGGCGGCGGCCTCCTCGACCTCGCCGTCGCGGTCGAGGAAGCGGCCCGGGCCGCGGTGCCCGGGCCGTACCTGCCCGGCGTCCTCGCCTCCGCGCTGCTGCAGCGGGCCGGAGCCGCCGGACTCGCCGGCGCGCTCGCCGACGGCACCCGGACCGGGGCCGTCGCCCTCGGACCCGGCGGCCTGACCGCCACCCCCGTCCCCGGCGGCGGGCACCTGCTCGACGGGCTCGCCCCGCCCGTCCTCGGCGCCGGGGAGGCCGACCTGGTACTGCTCGCCGCCCAGGGCGCGGACCGCGTCCCCGGCGGCGGGACCTCCTGGTACGCCGTGGACGCCGCCGACCTGGAGATCCGCCCGCACGCCGCCGCCGACCCGACCCGGCCCACCGCCGAGGTCCGGGCGCGCGCCGTCGCCGTACCGCCCGGCCGCCGGCTGGCCCTGGACGGGGAGCTGGTCAGGGACCTCGCCTGCGCGCTGTTCGCCGCCGACGCCTGCGGCACCGCCGCCTGGGCCCTGCACACGGCCAGCGCGTACGCGAAGGTCCGGGTGCAGTTCGGCCGGCCCATCGGGCAGTTCCAGGCGGTCAAGCACCTGTGCGCCGACATGCTGGTCCGCCTGGAGCAGGCCCGGGCCCTCGCCTGGGACGCCGCCCGGGCCTCGGACGGGCCCGCCGGGCCGCGCTCCCTCGCCGCCGCCCTCGCCGCCGGGACCGCACTGGACGCCGCCTGGTCGTGCGCCAAGGACTGCATCCAGATCCTCGGCGGGATCGGCTTCACCTGGGACCACGAGGCGCACATCCACCTGCGGCGGGCCCTCGTCGCCCGGCAGCTCCTCGGCCCCGGCGACGAGCACCGGCTGCGGGCCGTGCGGCTGGCGTCCCGCGGGGTCCGGCGCGAGCTCAGGCTGGAGCTGCCGGAGCAGGCCGAGGCGTACCGGCCCGCCGCCCGTCGCGCCGCCGAGGCCGCGCGGGGCCAGGACCCGGCCGCGGCCCGCCGCACGCTGGCGCCGACCGGCTACGCGGCCCCGCACCTGCCGCGCCCGTACGGCCTCGGCGCCGGCCCCGTCGAACAGCTCGTCGTCCAGCAGGAGCTGGCCCGGGCCGGCGTGCGGCTCGCCGACCTCGGGATCGCCACCTGGGTCGTGCCCTCGCTGCTCGCCTACGGGACCCCCGAGCAGCAGGAGCGGTACCTGCTGCCGGCGCTGCGCGGGGACACCGCCTGGTGCCAGCTCTTCTCCGAACCGGGCGCGGGCTCGGACCTGGCCGGCCTGCGGACCAGGGCCGAGCGGTCCGGGGAGGACGGCACCTGGAGGATCAACGGGCAGAAGGTGTGGACGAGTTCCGCGCACACCGCCGACTTCGGGATCCTGCTGGCCCGCACCGACCCGGACGCCCCCAGGCACCGCGGCCTCGGCTACTTCGTCGTCGACATGCGCCGCACCCCCGGCATCGACGTGCGCCCGCTGCGGGAGATCACCGGCGAGGCCCTCTTCAACGAGGTCTGGTTCGACGACGCCGTCCTGCCCGCCGACGCCTTGGTCGGCGCCCCCGGCGACGGCTGGAAGGTCGCCCGCAACACCCTCGGCAACGAGCGCGTCCACATGGCCGACCAACTGGCCTTCGCCTCCGGCGTCGAAGCCCTCCTCGACCGGGCCGCCGGCCTCGGCGAGGCCCAGCGCGCCCGCATCGGCGCGCTCGCCGCCGAGGCGCACGCCCTCGCCTGCATGGGGCTGCGCACCACGCTCCGGCAGGTGTCCGGGCTGGAGCCCGGTGCGGGCGCGTCCGTACGCAAGCTCGTGCAGACCCCGCACCAGCAGCGGACCGCGGAGCTCGCCCTCGAACTGCTCGGCCCGGCCGGCGCCGTACGGGAGGGGGCGGGGGAGCGGGCGGTGCACGGGCTGCTGATGTCCCGCTGCCTGACCATCGCCGGCGGCACGACGCAGGTCCAGCTCAACGTCGTCGCCGAGCGGATCCTCGGCCTCCCCAGGGACTGACGGGAATCGAAGGAGTCGAGAGGCATGAAGTCGTACATCGTGGGCGTCGGCATGACGCGGTTCGAGAAGCCGGAATCGCGCGACCGGCAGTACTGGGACATGGCGAAGGAGGCCGGCGAGGCGGCCCTCGCGGACGCGGGCATCGGCTACGGACTGGTCGAGCAGGTGCCGGTCGGCTACTGCTTCCAGGCCTCCACGGCCGGCCAGCGGGCCGCGTACGGGCTGGGGCTGACGGGGGTCCCCGTCTACAACGTGAACAACAACTGCGCGACGGGCGCGACCGCGCTGATGATGGCCCGGCAGTTCGTGGCGGGCGGCCTCGCCGACTGCGTGCTCGCGCTCGGCTTCGAGAAGATGAGGAAGGGCGCCCTCGGCGGCGGGGCCGACGGCGGCGACTTCGCCACCTCCCCGGTGGCCCGCCACTACGGGATCATGGCCGCCCGGCACGGCTTCGCCACGTCCCCGCCCACCGCCCAGATCTTCGGCAACGCCGCACGCGAGCACATGGAGCGGTACGGGACCACCCCCGCGCAGCTCGCCGCGGTCGGCGCGAAGAACCACCGGCACTCGGCGCACAACCCGAACGCCCAGTTCCAGGACGTGTACACGGTCGAGGAGGTCCTCGCCGCGAAGCCGATCCACCCGCCGCTCACCCGGCTGCAGTGCTCGCCGACCTCGGACGGGGCCGCGGCGGCGGTGGTCGTCTCGGAGCGGTTCCTCGTCCGGCACGGGCTGCACGGCAGGGCGGTGGAGATCGCCGGCCAGGCGATGGCGACGGACACCGCGGAGTCCTTCGCCTCCGGCTCCTGCATCGACGTCGTCGGCAAGCCGATGAGCGCGGCCGCGGCCCGGCAGGCGTACGGGGCCTCCGGCCTCGGCATCGAGGACGTCGACGTGATCGAGCTGCACGACTGCTTCTCCGTCAACGAGCTCCTGACGTACGAGGCGCTCGGCATGTGCGCGGACGGCGCGTCCGGGAAGCTCGTCGAGTCCGGGGCGACGACGTACGGCGGCCGGTGGGTGGTCAACCCGTCCGGCGGCCTGATCTCCAAGGGGCACCCGCTGGGCGCGACGGGCCTCGCGCAGGCCGCGGAACTGGTCTGGCAGCTGCGCGGCGAGGCCGGCCCCCGCCAGGTCGGCGGGGCGCGGGTGGGCCTGGCCCACAACATCGGCCTGGGCGGGGCGGCGGTGGTGACGCTCCTGCGCCGCGACGCCTGAGCGCTCCGCCGGACGGGCGCTGCCCGACCTGCGGGCCGTCTGCGGCTGGTCGGGCCGCTCCCCTGACGGGGCGCGGTGTCAGGAGCCGGTGCGCAGGGCCGGGTCGACCACCGTCTCGCCCTGCGCCGCCCGGCGGATCGCGTCCGCCAGGTCGTCCGGCGGGCCGTCGCGCAGGACCAGGCCTGAGGCGCCGGAGGCGAGGACCGCGTCCAGCAGGCCGGGGTGGGCGGAGCCGGTGGTGACCAGGACGCGGCACTCGGGGTCGTCCGCCATCACCTCGGCCACCGCCGGGACGTCGTCCACCACGGCCACCGCGGGGCGCTCCAGCGGGGAGGACACCACCTCGATGTCCGGCTGGAGCCCCAGCAGGACCGCGAGGGCCGGGTCCGGCGGCCAGAGGAGGACCCGCAGGGAATGGGGCGGGCGGTGCGAGCGGGGTGTTTCGTCCACCCGGCCAGGGTAGGGGCGGGGCGGCCGGAAACCCGGCAGGACGCTTCACCCGAAGGGATCTGACATGGCGTCAGCGGCCTTCCCAAGTGCTGGGCCGTGCGTTATACATTCCCTCACCGGTTTCTGGAACGCGTTCTAGAACGCCCGGTCCGGGGCGGCGGCCCCGAGGCCGGCCGGAGCGTCCCGGAGCGTCCCGGACCGGTCCGCACGCGACCTCGGTGCGGCCGACGGTGCGGACGACCGCGCCGAGGTCTTCCACGGACAAGGGAGCAGCACCCTCATGCCGATCGACGCCGCCAAGGCCCTGGCCGCCGAACCCCGCCTCGGGGACATCGCCTGGGACCACAAGGACATCCAGCTCTACCACCTCGGCCTCGGGGCCGGGATCCCGGCCGCCGACCCGGACGAGCTGCGCTACACCCTGGAGTCCCGGCTGCACGTCCTGCCCAGCTTCGCGACCGTCGCCGGCGCCCGCATGGCCATGCTGGGCGGCCTCGCCGCACCGGGGATCGACGTGGACCTCGCCGCCGTCCTGCACGGCGGCCACTCCATCGAGCTGCACCGGCCCATCCCGGTCGAGGGGCGGGCCCGGTCCAGCAGCAAGGTCGCCGCCGTGTACGACAAGGGCAAGGCCGCCGTCATCGTGCTGCGCTCCGAGGTCGCCGACACCGACGGCCCGCTGTGGACCAGCGACGCGCAGATCTTCGTCCGCGGCGAGGGCGGCTTCGGCGGCGACCGCGGGCCCTCCGCCCGCTCCGAGACCCCCGAGCGCGAGCCCGACCGGGTCGAGGAGCGATTCATCCGCGAGGAGCAGGCGCTGCTGTACCGGCTCTCCGGCGACTGGAACCCGCTGCACGCCGACCCCGAGTTCGCCAGGACGGCCGGCTTCGACCGGCCCATCCTGCACGGCCTCTGCTCGTACGGGATGACCCTCAAGGCGGTCGTCGACACCCTGCTCGGCGGGGACGTGTCCCTGGTCCGCGCCTACCGCACCCGCTTCGCCGGGATCGTCTTCCCCGGCGAGACCCTGCGGATCCGGATGTGGCGGGAACCGGGCCGGATCCGGGCCGAGGTGGGCGCCGTGGAACGGGACGGCGCGCCGGTCCTCGCCGACACGGTCGTCGAACACGCCTGACCGCCGCGAACCACGCCCAGTACCAAGCCCGCGAAGCCCGAAGCCGAGGAGCCGCACCGTGCGCGCAGCGCTGCAGAGCGAGATAGGCCAGGACAAGCTGGAAGTCGTCGACGACATGGAGGCCGCGGGCTTCGGCCCCGGGAAGGTCCGGATCCGGATCAGGGCCACCGGACTGTGCCACTCCGACCTCTCCGCGATGAGCGGCGTCCTGCCGCAGCCCGCCCCCTTCGTCCCGGGCCACGAGGGCTCCGGCGAGATCGTCGACGTCGGCGACGGCGTCACCACCCACGCCGTCGGCGACCGGGTCCTGGTCTGCTGGCTGCCGCCGTGCGGGCACTGCCCGGCCTGCAGGCGCGGCCAGGGGCACCTGTGCCTGGAGGCCTTCGGGAACGTCGCCACCCCGAACTTCCGCCGCGCGGGCGGCGGGGACGTCTTCGGCTTCGCCGGGACCGGGACCTTCGCCGAGGAGACGGTCGTCCCGGCCGCCTGCGCCGTGAAGATCCCCGACGACCTGCCGTACGACATCGCCGCCCTGATCGGCTGCGGAGTCACCACCGGGCTCGGCGCCGCCATCAACACCGCCGGGGTGGAGGCCGGCTCCTCGGTCGCGGTCATCGGCTGCGGCGGCGTCGGCGTCTCCGTCGTCCAGGGCGCCAAGGTGCAGGGCGCGGCGCAGATCGTCGCCGTCGACCCGGTGGAGTCGCGGCGCGAGGCGGCGCTGCGGTTCGGGGCGACCGAGGCGGTGGCGCCGGAGGCCTTCGCCGACGCCCGGAACCGGATCACGGCCGGCGAGGGCTTCGACTACGTCTTCGAGGTCGTCGGCAAGTCCGTCACCGTGCAGACCGCGTACGGGATGACCCGGCGCGGCGGCTCGGTCGTCGTGGTCGGTGCGGGGGCCCTCGACGACAACTACTCGGTCAACATGTTCTCGCTGTTCTTCGACGAGAAGAAGATCCTGCCGTCGATGTACGGGGGCGGGGACGTGCTGCGGTCGTACGAGCGGACCATCGCCCTGTGGCGGGCCGGGCGGGTGGACCTGGCAGGCCTGATCACGCACCGGGTGCAGCTCGGCGAGATCAACGACGCCCTGGACCAGATGCGCACCGGTACCGCCCTGCGCACCTGCATCGACATCTGAGAGGAGCCCCGCACATGACGCTCCCACTGGAGGGACTGTCCGCCATCGTCACGGGCGCCGGCCGCGGGCTCGGCCGGGCCGAGGCGGTCGAGCTGGCCCGGCTCGGCGCGAGCGTGGTCGTCAACGACTTCGGCCGGCCCGGCCGCGACGGGTCCGGCGAGGCCTCCGCCGGGCCGGCGCAGGAGGTGGCCGAGGAGATCCGGGCCGCAGGAGGGCAGGCGGTCGCGCACGGCGGCGACGTCGCCGACTTCGGGCAGGCGCGCGGTCTCGTCGAGCTGGCGGTGAGCAGCTTCGGCAAGCTCGACATCCTGGTCAACAACGCGGGCATCCTGCGCGACCGGATGGTGTTCTCGATGTCCGAGGAGGAGTGGGACTCGGTGATCCGGGTCCACCTCAAGGGGCACTTCAACACCACCCACTTCGCCGCCGTGCACTGGCGAGAGCGGTCGAAGGCGGCGGGCGGCCCGGTCCACGGCCGGATCGTCAACACCTCCTCCGAGGCCTTCCTCGGCGGCTCGGCCGGGCAGCCGAACTACGCGGCGGCCAAGGGCGGCATCGTGGGCCTGACCACCTCGACGGCGCTGGCCCTGGCCAAGTACGGGGTGACGGCCAACGCCATCTGCCCGCGAGCCCGTACCCGGATGACCGAGGACGTCTTCGCCGGCTTCCGGGAGCCGGTGGACGGCGGGCTCGACCCGCTCGCCCCCGAGCACGTCTCCCCGCTGGTCGGCTACCTGGCCTCGCCGGCCGCGGCCGGGGTCAACGGGCAGTTGTTCGTCGTGCACGGCGGGATGGTGGCCGTGATGGAACGTCCCAAGGTGGCCGCCCGGTTCGACGCCGCCAAGGAGGCCTTCTCGTACGAGGAGCTGGACGCCCTCCTCACCCCGCACTACGCGGCACGCCCGGCGGACGAGACCTTCGCGGCGGCCGAGGTGCTGGGCCTGGCGCGCGGCCAGGCAGGCGCTCCGGGGGCGGTGCCGTGACGGGCCGGCGATCGCCTGCGGGCCCGTCGTGGCCGGTCGCGCAGTTCCCGCGCCGCTTCGGGGCGCTGGCGAACCGCGGCCGACTTCGCGGCGGCCGCTCAGCGTGCACCCCGGGCGGGCCCGCCCCCGCGGCCCGCCCGGGACCCGGGTCAGACCCGAGCGGGCTGCGGGAGGGGCGCCTGCTGCGCGGGCTCCTGCGGTACGGGCCCCTGCGGTAGGGGCCTCTGCGGTACGGGCACCTGCGGTACGGGCCTCTGCGGGGGCGGTGCCTGCTGCGCGGGCGCCTGCGGCGGCGGTGCCTGCTGGAGGGGCGCCTGCTGCAGCGGGACCGGGCGGGGCGCGGCCGCCGCAGGCGGCGGTTCGAGCCGGACCGGCGGCGGCGCCGCAGGCATGGTCAGCCCCGCGATCCCGCACGGCATCTCCGCGGTGGAGTACGGCAGGCGCAGCCGGCCCTCGGGGCTCCACAGCCCGGCGCCGAGCCAGCCGGCGGGCGCGGGAAGGCGGAAGACGCGCCGGTCGGCGGGCCGCCACAGGCCGAGGCCGCCGTCCTCCAGCCGGAGCGCGACCGCGCAGGTCTCCGGCGTCAGGGCCTGCCCCGGCTGGACCGCGAACGGGACCCCGCCCTCGCCGCGCAGGCACTCCGGGAAGCGCACCGGCAGGGAGCTGCCCAGGACGCCCCAGCCGAGGCGGGACGTGCCGGGGGCGTCCGAGCGGATCAGCAGCAGCCCGCTGCCGGGGTCGGCCAGCAGCAGCCGGTCGTTGCTGCCGTCCGCGATCTGCAGCAGCGGGGAGAACGCGCCGCTCCCGGCCAGGTCCACCGCGACGGCCTTGACGATGCCGCCCAGTTCCCGGTCCAGGGCCAGCATGCGGCCGCCGCGGTCCAGCCAGACGCCGCCCGTGCACCGGCCCGGGATCCTCGCGGCCTGCCCGAACGGGCCCCCGGCCACCCGCCAGACGGTGGTCTCGGTGTCCGAGGCGGCCAGGGCGAAGGCGCTGCCCCCGTCCGGCGACGGGGGCAGCAGTGACACCCGTACGCCCTCCCCGGCGGGCTCCACCGAGCCCAGCGGGAGCTCCCCGGTCCGCCAGCCGGCCCTGGTGCTGCCGGTCGGGTACAGCAGGGCGAAGGCGTGCCGCCGCGCGACCCGGCGGTGGATCAGCACCCGCCCGTCGGCCAGCGGCAGGACCTCGCTGTCCGCCTCCTCGGGCTGGGCCAGCGGCAGCGGCACCGCGTACGGCTCGGGCCCCCCGAGGGTCCAGCGCTCCGGGTAGCGCGCCTCGCCGGTGCCGGCCAGCCTGGCAGCGTACGACCCGTCCGCGGCGATGGTGAACGGGGCAGCCGTCGTGATCTCGATGGCACAGACAGTCATCCGTGCGTCACCTCCGGTGAGGAAGCTAGTTTTCGCGTTGCAGGCGGACAACGCGACCCCCGGTGCTTCACACATACGGGTGGCCGCTCGGCGGTTCTGCCGAGGCGGAAGGGAAGCGTGTGCCTGTACGGGCGCCCGTGGGTGTACCGGTGCGGCAGAGCCGGCCCGGGGGTGCGGGCGGGGG
>NZ_JACBGN010000285.1 GCF_013401435.1 Streptomyces sp. BR123 | reverse complement strand
CCGCACGGCCGCGCGACACCGTCCCCCCCCCCGCCGGACGGGTGCGGGCCCGTGGTGGCCGATCGCGCAGTTCCCCGCGCCCCTGGGGTGGCCCTGCCCGGTCGGCGGATGGCGGCCAGGCAGGTACTTGGGGACCTGGTCGACCGCGCACCCGGGTGGTCCCGCCCGGTCGGCGACACGCCGAGCGAGCGGCTCCTGCTCAGGGGCGCGGGGAACTGCGCGACCGGCCACAGCGGGCCCGCAGGCGACCACCGGCCCCTCACCGCACCCCCCGCGGAGCGCCTCGCTCAGCCCGGCAGCTGGATGATCGGAAAGCTGCCCGTGGCCGTCGGCGCGTGCTCCGGCAGCCACAGCACGGCCACCGCGCCGGCCGCCGCCCCCTCGCGGTCCACGCCGCCCGGCGCGGCCACGTTGCGGAAGGTCAGCCGGGCCCCCAGGACCCGCGCCTGGCCCTCCGCGATGGTCAGCCCGAGCCCGTGGCCCACCCCGGCCCGGTCCGTGGACCCGGTCCGGAACCGGCTCGGTCCCTCCCGCAGCAGGTCTTCGGGGAAGCCCGGCCCGTGGTCCCGGACCCGGACGACGCGGCCCTCGATGTCGACCTGGACCGGCGGCTGACCGTAGCGGGCGGCGTTCGCCAGCAGGTTGCCCAGGATCCGCTCCAGCCGCCGCGGGTCGGTGCTGACGATCTCGTCCGCGACGACGCGGACCGACGCCTCCGGCATCAGCGCCGTCACCCGGCGGCTCACGAACTCGCCCAGCGCCACGTCCTGCAGTTCGGCCCGCTCCGACGCGCTGTCGAGCCGGGCCACCTCCAGCACGTCCTCGACCAGCGCCCGCATGGCCTGGGCCCGGTCGCGCACCAGCTCCGTCGGCCGCCCCGGCGGCAGCAGCTCCGCCGCGGTGAGCAGGCCCGTCACCGGGGTCCGCAGCTCGTGCGCGATGTCCGCGGTGACCCGCCGCTCGGCCTCCAGCCGCTGCTGGAGCGCGTCGGCCATGGCGTCGACGGCCCGCGCGAGGTCGTCGGTCTCGTCCCGTACGACACCGCCGACCGCGTCCCGGACCCGTACGTCCGGGTCCCCGTGCGCCACCCGCTGGGCGGCGGCCGCGGCCTTCCGCAGCCGGCTGGAGATCTGCCCGCCGATGAGGACGCCGAGGGCCGCGCCGGCGACGACGGCGGTCAGCGACCCGACGACCAGGGCCCGGTCCAGGTCGCGCACCAGTTTGGCGCTCTCCTTGAACGTGGTGTGCAGGGACAGCACCTGCCCGTTGCCCAGCGGTACCGCGGCCCACACCTCGGGCCCCTTCGGGGATTCCTGGATGTAGGTGCCGCGCCGCCCCGACCGGGCCTTCTCCCGGAGCTCGGCGGGCAGGTCGGGGTCGTTGACCTTCGCCCCCATGGCCGGCTTGCGCCCGACGTCGACGTTGCGGGAGATGAACTGCACCCGGTCGAGCTGGACCTCGCGGGCGCTGTCCAGCATCGAGGTGCGGGCACCGCTGTGCACCACCAGGCTCAGCGCGACCACGACGAGCGCGGCGACGGCGGCGATGGCGGTGGCGATCTTCCAGCGGATCCCCGTACGGAAGGTGAAGCGTCTCATCCCTTGAGCTTGTATCCGAAGCCGCGGACCGTTTCGATCCGGTCCTGCCCGATCTTGGTGCGCAGCCGCTGCACGTGGACGTCCACGACGCGGGTGTCACCGCCCCAGTCGTAGTCCCAGACGCGCTCCAGCAGGCGGTCGCGCGAGAGGACGGTGCCCGGCGCCGAGGAGAACTCCAGCAGCAGGCGCATCTCGGTCGGCGTCAGCGCCACCGGCGACCCGGCCCTGCGCACCTCCATGCCCTCGGTGTCGACCTCCAGGTCGCCGAAGGCCAGCAGGCCGCGCTCGGCGGATCCGTCCCCGCCCGCCCCGGCGCCGTTGGCGCCGCCGGCGTGGCCGAAGCGGCGCAGCACGGCACGGATCCGGGCGACGAGGACGGCGCCGTCGAAGGGCTTGGTGACGTAGTCGTCGGCGCCCGCCTCCAGGCCCAGGACCACGTCGATGCTGTCGGCGCGCGCCGACAGCATGATCACCGGGACGGTGGACTCGTCACGGATCCGTCGGCACAGGCTCACGCCGTCCATGCCGGGCACCATCACGTCGAGCAGGGCGATGTCGGGCCGGTCGGCCCGGAAGGACTCCAGGCCGGACAGGCCGTCGGGCATGGCCGTGACCGTGAACCCGTCGCGTTCCAGCGCCAGGGTGGTGGCCTCGCGGATGACGTCGTCGTCCTCCACGAACAGGACATGGGTCTCGGCCATGCGCAAGCCTCGCCTCGGTTCCTTCGCTGCGGGTGGGTCAGTTCTTCTGGCTGATCGCCGGCGCGGGCTGGCCCCCGCCGTCGATGTTGCTGTAGTCGGTGTGGACGCGGTCCTGCTCGGTGAACTTCCCGCCGTTCCACCGGTACGTGACCACGTCCTCGCCCGACGGGTAGGCGAGGGTGTCGCTCTTGCCGTAGACGGGCTTGGTGACGACCAGGTCGCCCCGGTCGATCTCCGCGTAGACGGGCGGCTGCTCGTCCGAGAACACATTCTCGTACGTGCCGCCCTCGGCCCGGTACACGTACGAACCCCGTCCCAGCGCATCCGCGCAGGACAGCACGTTGATCACGATGTCGGCCACCGAGCCGCCCGTGATCCTCCCGTAGCTCACGTCGACCGGGTACTCCTTGCCCGAGCACGGCTTGAGGTCCCGCTTGACCTCGGCACTGACCCGCGGGTCCGCCTTCAGCAGCGCGACCGGGTCGATCCTCCGCTCCGGCTTGCCCGAGGGGGCCGTCCGGCTCGGGGCGGGTTCGGCCGGGGGGGACGTCGCCCCGCTCCTGGCCGCCGTCTCGCTGCGGGCGGGCCCGCCGTCGCGCAGCCCGGTCCCGGTCGTGGAGCAACCGGCCGCGAACAGCACAGTGCCGACGAGGACGACCGTCCCCGCCGACATCAACACCAGCGGACTTCTACCGCTCAAGCTTTGGCCATTCAGGCCGCGCACCGCTCACGCCTCTCGTACCGGATGGTGTGGTCCCCGCGGTGATCACCGCGCTCCAGCGCGCGCATGTCCAGGTCCCGGCTCTCCAGTTCCTGCCGGAGGCGGGCCAGTGCGCGGTGCAGGGTGCTCTTCACGGTACCGGTAGACATGCCGAGTGCGGCAGCCGTCTCTTCCGTGCTCATCTGCTCCCAGTGCCGCAGGACGACCACGCTGCGCTGCTTGGGGGCGAGCACCTTGAGGATGTCCATCAGCAGGGCCCGGTCGGCGCGCTGCTCGGTGCCGTCCTCGACGGAGGCGTCCGGGAGCTGCTCGGTGGGGACCTCTTCGAGCTTGCGGGCGCGCCACCACTCCGTACGGGTGTTGATCATGACGCGGCGCAGGTAGGCGTCGGCCAGGGCCTTGTCGGCGATGCCGTCCCAGCGGCCGTAGGTGCGCACCAGGGCGGTCTGCAGGAGGTCCTGGGCGTCGGTGGGGTCCGGAACGAGGCGCCGGGCGCTGCGCAGCAGCGCGTCCTGCCGAGTGCGTACGTACTCCTCGAAGCCGAGTACCTCGCCGTGCGCCATCTCTGACCGCCTCCGTTCCGACCAACCGCTCATCCGCTGCCCAACGACAGACGACGGTACGGAGGCGTTGTCACGAGCCTGTGCGGGCCAGCCTGCGGTGGGCGCACGGACACCCATAGGTTGTGTAACAACGGCTGTGAGCTGGGGTTTCCCCGCAAAAAACGGAATGGATCAGTCAGCTTGTGGCGCGGGTCTGCGGCAGCCGGTACATGCCCCCGGCGAGCGGCTCGACCAGCCCGTCCGAGACCAGCCCGTCCAGGGCGCGGGCCCGCTGCACGGGCTCGTTCCACACGGTGTCGAGCACGCTCCGGGGAACCGGCCCGACCGCCTCCCGCAGCACGGCCAGCAGCTTGCCGCGGACCTGCCGGTCCGTCCCCGCGTACGTCTGCCCGCGCCGCGGCGGCCCGTCGTGCGCCGGCTTCCCGGCGAGCCGCCACGCGCACAGCCCGGCCACCGGGCAGCGGGCGCAGTCCGGGCTCTTGGCCGTGCACACCAGCGCCCCGAGCTCCATGGAGGCCGCCGCCCAGCGGGCCGCCGTGGCCTCGTCGCCGGGCAGCAGGGCCCGGGCCAGGCGCCGCTCGGCGGCGGTGGTGGCATTCGGCGGATACTCGACGCCGGTCGTGGTGCGGGCGAAGACCCGGCGCACGTTGGTGTCGAGCACCGCATGCCGCTGCCCGTACGCGAAGGAGGCCACGGCGGCCGCGGTGTACTCGCCGATGCCGGGCAGCGCCAGCAGCTGCGCGTGCTCGCGGGGAACGTCGCCGCCGTGCCGCTCCGTTATCGCCACGGCCGCGCCGTGCAGCCGCAGGGCCCGGCGCGGGTAGCCGAGCCGGCCCCAGGCCCGTACGGCCTCGCCGGGGGCCTCGGCGGCCAGGTCGGCGGGCCGGGGCCAGCGGGCCAGCCACTGCTCGTACACGGGCAGGACCCGGCTGACGGGGGTCTGCTGGAGCATGAACTCGCTGACCATGACCCCCCAGGCGCCGGCTTCGGGGCGGCGCCAGGGCAGGTCGCGGGCGTGCTCGTCGAACCAGGCGATGACCGGGGAGTGCAGTGCGTGGACCGCCTCGGCGGCTTCGGCGGCTTCGGCGGCCGGGGGCACGGCGACTGAGGTCTCGGCGGGGGAGGAGGTTGTCCGGGATGCAGTCATGACATACGGCATCCTGGCACGTTTCACCGCCGTCGCGCGGAGCCCGGACCGGTGAACCAGAGCGCCGCCGGGTTGCCGCTCGTCCGCACGGCGGCGGTGATCCTACTGATCGGACCGGTCAGCGCGAGGACGAAGAGCGCGGCGACGATGCCGCCGGCGACCGCGCCCACGGCCACGTCGTGCGGGTAGTGCACGCCGACGAACACCCGCGAGTACGCCATCAGCAGGGCCATCGGCACCGTCAGCAGCACCAGCCGGCGCAGGGCGAGGGCCAGCGCCACGGCGGCCGCACCCGCGATCGCGGAGTGGTTGCTCGGGAAGGACCAGTCGCCCGGGGCCGGGCACTCCGCGAGCGAGGCGACGGCACCGGCCACCGCCCGGCAGGGACGTTCCTCCGTCACGACCAGCTTCACGCTCTCCGAGGCCACGTACGCCACGGCGGTGGCGAGCGGGGCGAGGACGGCGAGCGCCATCGCCTGCGGGTTGCGCTGCCCGCGCGCGCGCCACCACACGGATATGAACAGCACGCCGAACAACAGCAGTCCGTATTCGGTCCACACCTCGAAAGCCGACTGCACCCAACCGGGCGCTGAGTGGGCGGAGTCGGTGATGTCGCGGTAGAGGTCGGAAGTGTCCATGGTCACCGACCGTACTCAACCGGCGGAGACGCCCGTGCACGGCCCCTGGCCGATTCGTTTCGATCGGATGCCCGCAGTAGGCCGATCATCGGCAAAACCTGCCGGATACGCGGCATGTGGGGCGCGGATCGGGCCCCGGACTCTCGTAAAGTTCCGTCCGTGGGATCTATGCGCAATCCGGTCGGGCCGCTCCCCTCCTCCATCTACTGGCGACGGAGGGCCGTGCTGGCGTCCGTTGTCGCGCTCCTCGCGCTCCTCGCCGTATGGGCCGTCAGTTCCGCAGGGGGCAGGTCGAGTACGAACAGCAAGGGCCAGAAGGGGCCCGACCCCGTCACCTCGATCACCCCGGGACCGTCCGGGACCGGTCCGGCGATCAGCCAGGCGCCGGGCGGGCGCACCGAGTCGGGCGGTGGCACGGGCAAGAACGGTGACCCGGGCGCCGGTTCCGCTTCGGGCGGCGGCACAGGCTCCGGTTCGGCCGCTGCCGGCGCGGGCGGCGCCGGCGCTGGCAGCGCCGGTGCGGGTGCGGGCGGCGGCGGCGCGGCGGCCGTCCCGGCCGACTCCCAGCTGCCGACCTGCTCCTCCAGCTCCCTGCAGTGGGATGTCAAGAGCGTCAAGAACGACTACGAGGCGGGCGAGAAGCCCCGCCTCGAACTGATCGCCCGCAACATCACCGGATCGACCTGCAAGGCCGACCTCGGCCCGAAGCAGGCGGTGCTGACCATCCTGCAGGCGAGCACCAGCAAAGCCGTCTGGTCCTCGGGCGACTGCCCCACCGGCCCCGGCAGCGCCTTCTACCGCGTACCGGCGCAGGGCGAGACCAAGCAGGTCGTCGAGTGGGACCGCAGGTTCAGCGCCGCCGACCAGTGCCAGACGCCCCCGGCGGGCAGCGCCGTCCCCGACACCTACGTGGTGGAGGCCAAGTTCCCGGGCCTGCCCGTGGCCCGCACCTCGTTCGTCCTCAAGCCGGAGTAGCCCCCGCCAGGAGCAGCCCGCGGCCGGGGCCGGGAGCGACCGGAAGCGGAAGGGGCGGGCCGGACGCCTCGGCTCCGGCCCACCCCTTCTCCCTGCTCCGTCTTCTCCGCGGCCTCAGACGTACCGCTCCAGGATCGAGGACTCCGCCAGCCGGGACAGGCCCTCGCGGACGCTCCGGGCGCGGGCCTCGCCGACCCCGTCCACCGTCTGCAGGTCGTCGACGCCGGCCGCCAGCAGCTTCTGCAGCCCGCCGAAGTGCTCCACCAGCCGCTCGATGATCGCCCCCGGCAGCCGCGGCACCTTCGCCAGCAGCCGGTAGCCCCGCGGCGACACCGCCGAGTCGAGGGTCTCGGGCGAGCCCGTGTACCCCAGCGCCCTCGCCACGTTGCCCAGCTCCAGCAGCTCCGGGTGGGTCAGGGCGTCCAGCGCCGGCAGCGCCTCCTCCACCGTCCGCGACCGCTTGGCCGTCGGCTCCGGCACGTAGTCGCGGATCACGAGCTCGCGCTCCTGCTCGATCCCGACCGTCAGCTCGTCCAGCTGCAGCGACAGCAGCCGTCCGTCCGTGCCCAGCTCGACCACGTATTCCGCGATCTCCGTCGCAATCCGGCGAACCATTTCCAGCCGCTGGGCCACAGCTGTCACGTCGCGCACCGTGACCAGATCCTCGATCTCCAGCGCCGACAGCGTCCCGGCGACCTCGTCGAGGCGCAGCTTGTACCGCTCCAGCGTGGCCAGCGCCTGGTTCGCCCGGGACAGGATGGCGCCCGACTCCTCCAGGACGCGGCGCTCCCCGTTCACGTACAGCGCGATCAGCCGCATCGACTGGGAGACGGACACGACGGGGAAGCCGCACTGCTTCGAGACGCGGTCCGCCGTCCGGTGCCGGGTACCGGTCTCCTCCGTCGGGATCGACGCGTCCGGAACCAGCTGCACGCCGGCCCGCAGGATCTTCGTCAGGTCCTTGTCGAGGATGAGCGCGCCGTCCAGCTTGCACAGCTCCCGCAGCCGGGTCGCGGTGAACTCCACGTCCAGTACGAAACCGCCCGTGCACATCGCCTCGACGGTCTTGTCCATCCCGAGGACGATGAGCCCGCCGGTGTTGCCGCGGACGATCCGCTCCAGGCCGTCGCGCAGGGGCTGACCAGGTGCGACCGCGCTCAGCGAGGCACGCATCATGGACTCCTGCCTGGAGCTCGCGCCCGACTTCCCGGATGCTGCTGCCCCGTCCTTGGCTGCCACTGCACTCCTCCGGTCGCGGGTTGAGCCGCCTGTGTGGGCCGGGCGGACCGGCACAAAGTCTACCGGCGCGCGCTCCGCGCCCGCCGTGGCTTGGCGAGGAGGCCCCGCGCAGGACCCCGTACCGGCCCGGCCGCGGGCCGCCGGGAGGCTACTCGCGGGCCGTCTCGCGAGCCGTCTCGCGGGTCGTCTCACGGGGCCGCCGGCGGGGCAGAACCCGCAGCGCATCACCCATGTCCGCGACCTCCGTCACCTTCATCCCGGACGGGACCTTCCCCGGGTCGACCGGCACCAGGGCGTGCGTGAAACCGAGCCGGTGCGCCTCGGCCAGGCGCCGCTGCACCCCGGTCACCCGCCGCACCTCGCCGGCCAGGCCCACCTCCCCGATCGCCACCAGGTTCTTCGGCAGCGGGACGTCGCTCGCGGCGGAGGCCAGCGCCAGCGCCACGGCCAGGTCGGCGGCCGGCTCGGTGAGCTTCACCCCGCCCACGGTCGCGCTGTAGATGTCGCGCTTGCCGAGCGCGGTGATCCGGCCGCGCTGCTCCAGCACCGCCAGCATCATCGACACCCGGGAGGTCTCCAGGCCCGACGTGGTCCGCCGCGGCGAGGGGATCTGCGAGTCGACGGTGAGCGCCTGCACCTCCGCGACCAGCGGCCGCTTGCCCTCCAGGGTCACGGTCAGGCAGGTGCCCGGGACCGCCTCCGCGCGCCGGGTCAGGAACAGCCCGCTCGGGTCGGCGAGCCCGGTGATCCCCTCGTCGTGCAGCTCGAAGCAGCCCACCTCGTCGGTGGCCCCGTACCGGTTCTTCACCCCGCGGACGAGGCGCAGCCGGGCGTGCCGGTCGCCCTCGAAGCCGAGGACCACGTCCACCAGGTGCTCCAGCAGCCGCGGGCCGGCGATCGCACCGTCCTTGGTCACGTGCCCGACCAGCAGCGTCGCCATCCCCCGCTCCTTGGACGCCCGGATCAGCGCCCCGGCGACCTCCCGCACCTGGGCCATGCCGCCGGGCGCGCCGTCGATCTCCGGGGAGGCCACGGTCTGCACGGAGTCCAGGATCAGCAGCGAGGGCTGCACCGCGTCGAGGTGGCCCAGCACGGCCGACAGGTCGGTCTCGGCGGCCAGGTAGAGGTGGTCGCTCAGGGCCCCGATCCGGTCGGCCCGCAGCCGCACCTGGCTCGCCGACTCCTCGCCGGTGACGTACAGGGTGCGGTGGGTCTCGCTGGCCGCCTTGGCCGCGACGTCCAGCAGCAGCGTGGACTTGCCGACACCGGGCTCGCCGGCCAGCAGGACCACCGCTCCGGGCACCAGCCCGCCGCCGAGGACCCGGTCCAGTTCGTCCACGCCGGTGCTGCGGGCGGTGGCAGTCCGGCCGTCGACCTGTGCGATCGGGAGCGCGGCGGACGTGACGCGGCCGGCAGCGGTGGTCCGCACGGCGGGCGCGCCCATCTCCTCGACGGTGCCCCAGGCCTGGCATTCGGGGCAGCGGCCGAGCCACTTCGCGGTGGTCCAGCCGCACTCGGTGCAGCGGTAGGAGGGCCGGTCCTTGGCGGACGAGCGGGATGTACGGGCAGCCATGCGGCCCACGGTATCCGCCCCCGCCGACAGTCCCCGCCGGC
>NZ_JACBGN010000284.1 GCF_013401435.1 Streptomyces sp. BR123 | reverse complement strand
CGCCGCACCCGCCCCGCCCCCGAAACCGCCACCGCGGCACCCGCGGACGGCGACGACGGCGACGGGGAGGGCGACCGCTTCCGTGACGCCTTCGCAGTCATGGCACGCTTCCCCTGGTTCGGCGTCGGCATGGCCCTGTGGTTCGTCGTCTCCCTCGGCATCGGCCTGACCGCCGTCGCCGGACCCGTCATCGCGGTGGAATCCCTCGGCGGCACGGGCGCCTGGTCCGTCCTGGCGACCTGCCTCGCCATCGGCTCCCTCCTCGGCTCCCTCTCCGTGATCTCGGCGTCGAAGCAGCACCCCTGGCGGGCCGCCGCGATCGTCGTCACCCTCGGCGCCGTCCTCCAGTTCACCGCACTGATCCTGCGCGACCAGCTCCCGACGCTCGTGATCGGCGCATCGTTCGCGCTGTGCGCCCTGGCCACCGCCGCCTGCGGCATCGTCTGGGACACCGCCTACCAGAGCGAGATCCCCGAGCGGTACCTGTCCCGCGTCGGCTCCGTCGACAACTTCGTCAACGCCGTCGGCGTCCCCCTCGGCATGCTCGCCGGCGGACTCCTCACCCGCCACTACGACGCGGTGTTCCTCACCGTCTGCGTCCTCCTCGTGCTCCTCGGTCTGCCCGCCGCCCGCCTCGCGGGCCGGGAAAGGAAGACAAGCCCGTGACCCCCACCGTCCTCGACGCCCCCGCGACCTCCGCCCTCGCCCGCGTCCACTCCCGCGGCAGCCGCTTCGTCGTCATCGACGACCTGCTCCCCGACGCGGACTTCGCACGTACCGCCGCCGATTTCGCCGCCGTCCGCCTCAAGCCGGTCCTGTCCACCATCGACCCGGTCTACGACGGCTTCGCCTACCGCGGCGGCGAGGACAAGCAGCCGCTGGCCGACCCCCACCCCGCATCCGACACGCCCCCCTGGCAGCGCGCCGTGAAGGAGCAGATCACCGCGCATCTCGACGTCCTCGGCGCCGGCCCCGGCACCGACGGCCTCGCCCTGACCCGCAGCGCCTGGGGCTACCCCGCCGGCTCCCGCCTGAGCTGGCACAACGATGCCGGCGCGGGACGCATCGGCGCCTACGTCTACTTCGCGCACGACCACTGGGACGCCTCCTGGGGCGGCGGCCTGGCCGTGGTCGACGAGGAGTCCCGGGCCGACGCCTGCGACGGCGCCGCTCTCGTGGCCGGCCCGTCCCACCCGGCCCTGATCCTGCCCCGCCCGAACCGCCTCGTCGTCTTCCGCGCCCGCACCATGCACGCCGTCCAGCGCGTCGACACCACCGCCGGCGACCGCCTGCGCCGTACCTGGACCGGCTTCATCACCGAGGGGAACCCCCATGACTGACACGCTGACCTCCCCGGCCGCCCTGGACCGCCTCGGCTGGACCGCCGCCGATCACGACCGCTGGCCCGCCCACACCCCGCCGGCCCGCGTCGTCATCAACCACGGCAGCGTCTGCGACGTCCTCCTCGCCTCCGCCGACGGCCCCCTCACCGCCCACAGCGCCGGCGTCTCACCGGCCCTGCACACCACCCCCGTCGCCGGCGACTGGGCGGTCCTCGGCGCCGACGGCCGCATCCACGACCTCGCCGAACGCCGCTCCGCCCTCTCCCGCCCCGCCGGCGCCGGCAACGGCCCGCAGGTCATGGCGGCCAACATCGACACGGTCCTGCTCGTCGTCCCCCTCGACAGCGGACTGAACGCCAAGATGGTCGAGCGCCTCTCGGTCATGGGCTGGGACAGCGGAGCCCAGCCCGTCCTCGTCCTGTCCAAGGCCGACTGCACGTCCGACGGGGGCCTCACCGACGCCGCCCGCGCCGAGGAGCTCAGCCCCGGCATCCCCGTCATCCCGATCAGCGTCCGCACCGGCCAGGGCCTGGACACCCTCCGCTCCCACCTCGGCCCCGGCACCACTGCCGTCATGCTCGGCCCGTCCGGCGCGGGCAAGACCTCCCTGCTGAACGCCCTGGAAGGCACCCAGGAGGCGGTCGCGGCCGTCGGCCGCGCAGGCGGCCGCCACACCACGACCACCCGCCGCCTGCACCTGCTCACCTCCGGCGGCGTCCTCCTCGACATCCCCGGCATCCGCTCCCTGGAGCTGACGGCCAGCCGCCGCTCCGTCGACGACGTCTTCGGCGACATCGCCGCCCACGCCCTGCAGTGCCACTTCGGGGACTGCTCCCACGACGGCGACGCCGGTTGCGCCGTCGAGGAGGCGGTCCGTTCCCGGACCCTCCCCGCGGACCGCCTCGCCCACTGGCGCAAGCTCCAGGACGAGATCGACTACCGGCTGCGCCGCGACGACCCGGCCGCCATGGCCGAGGTCCGCAAGCAGTGGAAGGCCGTCAGCAAGCACGCCCGCCGGGGCCGCCGCGGCTGACGTCCACACTCGATGTCCGCCGACTGCAGGCCGGGTGCCGGGACGATCGCCCGCCACGGCCGGCGGCAGCGGTGCGATCCACCCCGCTCCTGTCCCACGAGGGGCCCGGCATTCCGGCCGGGCCCCTCGAGTTCCTCCCGCCCGCCGCTCCCGATTTCGGAAGGTCGCCCATGCGATACCAGGGCGAAGCTCGAAGCGGCGACTGTGGCCCTGCGTTATCCGACGACCACCTGGCCGTTGAACTTGCCTCCGACACAAATCGTCGCGCCGACCTGCTTCACGACCTTGCCTCCACCGGAGACGCAGGCCTCGGCCGTCACGGACACGGGCGCGGCCTGATGAGTCGAAGCGACGGCCGAACCCACGGGGGCGAGAGCGGCCAGCGCAACGGACGCGGCGGCCAGGCCGAGTAGCTGACGAGCACGCATGTAGAACCTCCTGCGATGTGGAACGAAGGTGTGGACATCGGCCACACCAGCAAGTGATCCGGCCGGGAGCAAGGTACGTTGCGCCACCCGGCGGAGTCCCGGCCCCGCAAAGGTGACGACGTGCAGGCGGGTGCGGTTGTACTCGACCTTGACGACGACCTCACGGGCTGCCGCCGGCTCAACCACCGATACGGACCGCCTGATCCCGGACGAGCGGTTGTCATACCGAGGCGCTACAGTGTGCGCCGCGGTCGAGACGGCTGACTACCGATTCTCCTGGGCAGGGCCCGCCGCAGCATCCTTTTGACATTCCGTCGGGGTGTACGGGGGCCGGCCGCCCGGCTGTTGTGGCGCGTCCCCGTTCGCAGAACCGAGAAACAGCCAGGAGATCCATGAGAAAGAGAGCGCGGAGATCGAGCATGCTCGCCGCCGCCACCGCCGTCGCGGCCACGGGCATGTTCATGGCCGCACCGAGTGCCAGCGCGGGCACGTCCGATGTGGCGAACCCCGGCTTCGAGAGCGGCAACGCGTCCTGGAACGAGAAGGTGACCCCGTTCACCGGGCATCCCATCAACAACTCCTCCGCGTGGCCGGCGCATTCGGGCACCGGCAAGGCGGAGCTGGGCGGCCAGGGCCTGACCGGTATGAGCCGCATCTCGCAGCAGGTCACGGTCCCGGCGCACCGGGTTCCCGTGCTGTCGTTCTGGGTGCGCAGCGACGTGGTCCACAGCGGGACGAGCGGCTTCGGCTTCCGCCAGCTGATCGTGGAGGCCACGGCGGAGGACGGAACGCCCTTCGAGCTGCACGACCGCATGAACAAGGCCGGTACCAACGGTTCCTACGAGAAGGTGACGGTCACGCTGCCGGACGCCTTCTACCGCTCTTCCCCGCAGAAGGTGAACATCAGCTTCATGGCGATCGAGGACGCGGCGAACCGGATGCCGTTCCTGATCGATGACGTGAGCATGGAATACCGCCTCAAGAAGATCGACCGTCCGGTGGTCATTCCCGGCGGCATCTTCCGGCCCGTCGGGGGCTGATCCCCCTCCGCCGGCCAGGGCGGCGCGGTGTCCGAGTCCCACCCCGTCGCCGAGGCCCCGCGGCGCGTCGCCCGCCGGTCGGCTTCCGACGGCTCTCCGCCCTCCGGGCGCGGAGAGCCGCCACCGCCGAGGGTGTGACCGCGGATCGGGCCTCCTCCACGCACTGGCTTCCCGCGCCATCTGCCGCCGGGCGGAACCGGTCCCGGCGTCTGAGGGGGCGGCCTCCGGCCAGGTCACCGCCCTCGACATCGGTTGTCGTCGACGGCCACCGAGCCGCCTGCGGCGGTGCCGTACCAGGGACTGGTGGGTGCGTCAGGTGGTGCGGCGTCGCTGGTCGCTGTCGGCGCGGAGGCGGTCGGTCTGGTGGACGAGGTCGTCGATCCGGTCCGCGAGGTCGGGATGGCCTCGGCGCAGATGGGGTGCGACGGCCGCGAGGGGGTTCACCAGGGTCGCGGGATCGTTTCCGCCGAGGGCCTGGAGTACCCGGCCGAGCGAGGCGCGGCCGGGGGCGTCGAGACCGGTGAGGGCGGTGACCTGACCGGCGAGCTGGCGCAGGTCGGCGGCGTGGTCGCGGGCCCACGCGTCCACGGTGCGCTGCGCGGCGCGCGAGTCGCGGGTCGCCTGCACCCGCTGCTCGCCGGTAGCCCCTGCCGCTCCGGGCCGAACCCGCAGGTAGCGGCGTTCCGCGGCCTGGCGGCTGGCCACACCGAGCGGGCCGGCCAGGTCCGCCCAGCTGGCACCGGCCGCCCTGGCCGTCTCGATCAGGCCGGACTCCCAGCCGGCCAGCCGCTCGCGGACCTCGCGGAGCAGCAGCAGCGCGGCCAGCGGCTCCTGCGGATCGTCCGGGGCGTCCGTCCCGGGCCCGGGGGCGCTGCTCAGCGCCCGCTCGATGTCGGCCAGTGCCGCCGCGGCGGCGAGGAAGGAAACGGGCGAGCCGGGAGCGCTTCGGCCGGTTGGAAGGTCGGGGGTCATGTTGCCTCCGGTGGTTCGGGTGTGCTGGATGACCGGTCGCCTGTCGTCCTCGTCTGCAACAGCCGGGGTGTCACCCTTCTGATGTCACACCTACTTGTCATCGCCTGGATGACATGTTACAACGGAGGAACCTGAAGCGCACTGGCTACCCATTGCAGACACATCAGGAGGTGTTCTCCCATGCTGATGCGCACTGACCCCTTCCGTGAGATCGACCGCCTCGCCCAACAGCTCATGGGCCCGGGTACGTGGTCGAAGCCGTCCGCCATGCCGATGGACGCCTACCGCGACGGCGACTCGTACGTGATCGCCTTCGACGTCCCGGGCGTCACGAAGGACGCGATCGACATCGACGTCGAACGCAACATGCTCACGGTCAAGGCCGAACGCCGGCCCGCGCCCAAGTCGGACCAGACCCAGATGGAACTCTCCGAGCGGCCCCTGGGCGTCTTCTCCCGGCAGGTGATGCTGGCCGACACCCTCGACACCGAGCACATCGAGGCCGACTACGACGCCGGTGTGCTGACCCTGCGGATCCCGATCGCCGAACGCGCCAAGCCGCGCAAGATCGCCATCGGCGACGGCAGCCGCAAGCAGCTCAGCGCCTGACCGGCCGGCGCCACCAGCGCAAGCGCGCCGTCCCCTTCAGCAGCCGCACCGTCGGCTTCCTTCCCCGGCGGTGCGCCCGCCGAGGACGGGAGAAGCCCCTCCCACTCTCCCGTCCTCCCCGTCCGCACCACACCAGGCACGCGCGAAACAGCCAGCCCCCCGGAGGCACGCGCCATGACCCTGCGATGGGACGCCTTCATCCAGCACGTACAAGAACGCGGCGAGTACTCCTCCCGGCAGGAGGCCGACCGCGCGGCACGCGTGGTCCTCGCCCTGCTCGGCGCGCACCTCGTCGGCGAGGACCGCGCCCGGATCGCGGCCCGCCTGCCCGAGACCTACGCGCTGATCCTGCTCAACCCGCTCCGGGCCGCAGAACCCCTCGACGCGGAGCGGTTCGTGCGCGCGACCGCCGCCTGGATCGACGGCGCGACCGAGCGGACCGCCGCCTGGGACGTCAGCGCCGTGCTCAGCGTCGTCGCCGACGCCGTCGACGAGGACCTCCTGCAGCGCGTCCTCCTCCAACTCCCTCCCGGGTACGACCTGCTCTTCGGGCACCCCCAGGCCACCTGACCGGGTGGCCCGTTCCCGGAGCCCTTGCCGATGACGTACGAGCAGACGCCGGAGGCCGTGCGGGGCCGAAGGCGCCCACACCCGACGGCGAGCGCGCGACGGAGACCGCGCCACCGCGCGTTCGCCGCAGTCGGCCGTCGGCCGACTGAGAGCAGAGAGACCCTCCGTCGGTTGCCGGCCCGTGAAGCCCGGCCGACACGAGCAGAGCCACCGCCGCGCCCGGTCGTACCCGTAGCGGTCAGCGGTCAGCGGTCAGCGGTCAGCGGGTGCGGCGGGAGCGGGACAGGGCCCAGCCGCCGAGGACCGTGGCGGCCACTCCGACGAGCAGGGCGACATAGGCGCCGCCGAGGCCGTTGCCGGTGCCGAGGCCGCCCGGGGCGGTGGCTGCGACCAGGCCGCCGAGCGCCAGGCTGATCATGCCCGCAGCCATGGCCGGTACGGCGCCGGGGCGGCTGGTGGGGCGGGCCATGACCACGCCTGCGAGGCCGAGGAGCGCGCCCGTGGCGGCGCCGAGGCGCCCGAGGCTGAAGGTGTGGACGCTGGCGGCGAGCAGGTGGTCGGCGGACATGGGGTGCTCCTTCGTGTAGGGCGCGTGAGGCCGGTCTCGTTCGGGTGGTGAGATCGTGCCCGCCGGACCGGCTGCCGGTCGTCCGGCGGTTGCAGACACTTCGCGCTGCCGCAGTTGCGGCAGGCATGGTGCGTGTACCGCGGGTGCGGTAGTCGGCCGCTCGACCGCGAGGGGGACTCGCCTGTGGCAGGGCTGGTCAGGGTGCCGGCATGAAGGCACGGCGGGCCGGCGGGCCTGCGCCGGTCGCGCGGGGCCGGGCGCCCGTGGCTGTGCCCGCCGTTAGCGGGCCGGGCGCTGCCGGGTACCAGGAGGCGGGTTCGATGTGCCCGCTGTGGCGTGCCCGTTCGCGGTGTGCGCGGCCGTACGGGCGGGCCACCGCTTGCCGGCGATCGCGGCGAGCGTGGTCCTGCTCGTCTTCCTTCCGCTCGCAGCGTTGGCCTCGTGGCCGCGCTATACGGGCGAGGCCTTCGCGCAGGCCCGGTGCGCACTCGACATCGCGTGGGCTGATCGCGGCCGGCGCAGCGGCAGAGGCACTGCGGCAGGCCGAGGAGCGGCAGGCGGGGGGAGGCCGAGCCCCGCGGCACTTGGGCGGGGGCCGCCCGTTCCCTCTCCACCACCGCCCCCACGTGTACGTAGAGCCGGCCCGGCCGACCGGCGCCGGGAGGCCGACGGCGGCCGGGACGCCGCCCGGACCTCCCCGGCAGGGAAGGTCCGGGCGGCGGGGGAGCGCCGCTACTTGAGCCTGTACAGGCAGCCCTTCGGGTTCTTTCCGCCGTCGTTGTCGGCGACCTGCTTGCCGTCGACCTTGATGACGCACGAGGCCTGCTGCAGCATCCCGTCGGCGCCCTGGACCGATCCGGGGACGACCGTCACCAGACGCCCCACCTTCTGTTCCGCGCCGATGAGCTTGACGGTCTCCGTCTTCGTCCACGGCAGCACCGCCTGCTGCTCGGAGCCGCTCGTTTCGGCGTTGTACATGAGCGGGACCTTGCCCTGCCCGGAAACCTCCAACGTCACCTCATGGGTCGCGTTGCCGCTCCCCTTCGCGGCGGCCGGCTCCTTGGCCGCGGGCGAAGCGCCCTGGGACACCGAGCCCGTGGCGCCCGCGCCGTCCGCCTTCCCGCCGCCGTCCTTTCCGCTGTCACTCCCGCAGCCGGTCAGCAGCGCCACTGCAGCGAGCAGTGCCAGCCCGGTAACCGTCTTGCGCATGTTCCCCGTTCCCCATCTTTCGGCCTTGCTGGTCCTGTCTTCCCTCCGACGAGGGACGACGTCCAAGATCCAATCACGCCCCGTGAGGTGACGCGCCACCGGGGTACGCCGAAGCGGGGTCAAGCGGGCATCTCGGCTGCCGGGAGGGACTGTTTGACTACTGTCCGCAACGGTGAAGGGGCATCAGCGGACCGGTCCACGGCCCGGGTACGGGTGGTGGGCCCTGCTCGCGTCGTCTGCAGGACCGCGGCAGGACCGCGCGCCGTGGCGGTCCCCCACGCCTGCTCCCGCGGAGTGCCGGGGCCTGCTTCGAGCGGGGCAGGTACGGGCAAGGTATCGCTCCGGACCTCCGGAAGGCCGACGTCGGCTCCCTGCGTCACCGGGTCGCCGATGACGGCGTAGCCCCTGTTGTCGGTGGGGTCTCGGCCGGCGCACCCAGAAGCCACCGCCGACCCCTTGCCGCCCAGTCAGGGCAGGGAAGGCCGCACAGCGGTGAGCCCCGCACCCATGACCCTCGGCCCCAACATCCAGGACCGCTCCTCGCAGGGCGAGAGCCGTCGAGGCTCCGTAGCCTGAGAACGAGGGACACGAAGACCGCGAGATCTTGCGGAGGGGCTCTGGGGCCATCTCCGGCGCAGTCGGCCGCCCCGGTAGTCACGACGATGTGCCGGCCCCGGTTGTCGGCCCCTCCCGCCCGAAGCCGGGCAGGGCCGGCCGGCCACCGGGCCGGTGGGACAGGCACCACCACCGTGTTCGACCTGCCACCGGCCCGGCCGAGCAAGGAGGAGACCGTGACCACGCTGACCCAGCAGTTGCACGACGAGCACGCGGACCTGCTGCCACACATCGAAAGACTGCGCACGGTCGCCGATACCGTGGGCCGAACGACGCCGGAGGCGCTCGGCACCGCGCTCGCCGGCCTCCAGCGCTTCTTGGCGCATCACCTCATCCCGCACGCCGAAGCCGAAGACCGGGTGCTGTATCCAGCGATCGATCGAGTGATGGGCGCCGCCGAAGCGACCGCGACGATGTCCAGGGAACACGTCGAGGTCGGCCGGCTGGCACGCGAGCTGGACACGCTGCGGGAGGCGGTGGACCGGGACGGGCTCAACGACGAACGGCAGGCCGCCCTCCGACGCGTCCTGTACGGCCTGTACACGCTGGTCAAGGTCCACTTCGCGAAAGAAGAGGAGATCTACCTGCCGCTACTCGAAGAGCGGCTTCCCGCACCCGAGGCGGAACAGCTTCTCGCAGAGTTGGCGCACGCCGGCCACCACCGCTGAGCCCCCGACCGCTCCCGCGTGTCGCAACTGCGCCTCCTCCGGGGTGTTCGCCCCCGGTCACATTTCTCGTACTGTGCCCGCCTTCTGCGGGCGGGCGGCTCGGCGACGTCCTGGCCGCCCTCCCACACGGCCGCCCCCTGCTCGTCGCCTCCGCTCCATCCC
>NZ_JACBGN010000283.1 GCF_013401435.1 Streptomyces sp. BR123 | reverse complement strand
CTCCTGCCCCGCCCCCGCCGCCTGGGACCTGACGGACTGGCGGGCACCTTCCGAGGCCCGCTCCCGGCGGCTGCCAGACTCCCCGCATGGACGTTTCCCCGGAGACCTCGGCCGAACCGCGGAACGCCCGGGCCGCCTTCGCCCTCCTCGGGACCGTGCAACTGCTGCTCAACGCCTCGGTGTCGGTGACCTTCGCCGCCGGTCCGGCCATGCAGCGCGAACTCGGCCTCGGCCGCGTCGACCTCATCCTCGACAGCGCCGCGTACGGGATCTCCTTCAGCGGGCTCCTGCTCCTCGGCGGCCGCCTCGCCGACCGGGTCGGCCCGCGCCGCCTCTTCTCCCGGGGCACCGCCCTCTTCGCCGCGGCCTCACTGGCCGCCGCCCTCGCCCCCGTCTCCCACGCCGTGCTCGCCGCCCGCTTCCTCCAGGGCTGCGGTGCGGCCCTCGCGGCCCCGGCGGCCATGGCCCTGCTGCGGGCCGTCTTCCCCGAGGGCCGGGCGCGGGCCGTCGCCCTCGCCCGCTGGGGGCTGCTGACCAGCCTCGGCGCCGCCGTCGGCATCGTGCTCAGCGGGGCGCTGTCGACCTGGGCGAGCTGGCGGTGGAGCTTCGGGGTCCTCGCCGTCGTGGCCCTCGCCGCCCTGGCCTCCGCCCGCCGCGCCCTGCCGGCCGGGCCCGCGCCCGTCCGCGTCCCCGTCGACCTGCTGGGCGCGGTCCTCGGCACCCTCGCCCTCACCACCCTCGGCTACGGCTTCGTGATGGCCGGCCCGCACGGCTGGACCGCCGCCGTCCTCGGCCCGCTGGCCCTCGGCGCCGTCCTGCTCGGCGCCTTCGCCGCCGTCCAGCGGCGGGTGGCCGCGCCGCTGCTGCCGCTCGGCTTCCTCGCCTCCCGGTACCGGGCCACCGCCCTGGTGTGCGCGCTGCTCGGCCCCGCGATCGGCGCGGCCACGGCCTTCCTCCTGGCCCTCTACGTCCAGCAGGTGCGCGGCTGGTCGGCACTGGAGAACGCCCTCGCCTTCGTCCCGTACAGCGCCGTGCTGATCGGCGTCGGCCTCGTCGCCGGGCGGATCGTCGCCCGCCACGGGGCGCGCGCGGTCGCCGTCGCCGGACTCGCCGTCATCGCCTGCGGGCTGTTCCTCATCGGCACCGTCGGGCTGCGCACGGACTCGGCGGTGCCCGTACTGGCCGGCCTGGTCGTCCTGTCGGCGGGGAACGGCTTGCTCATGTCCGCGGCCGTCGTGGGCGCGGTCGCCGGTGTCCCGGAGGGGCGGGCCGCCCTCGCCGGGGCGGTGGTCAACACCGCGATCCTGGCAGGCCCGCCCGTCAGCCTCGCCCTGATCACGTCCGCCGCCGACGCCCGTACGGCCACGCTGCTCGCAGCGGGCGATCCGCACGCGGCCACCGGCGGGTACGCCTTCGCCTTCGAGGCGGCCTGCGCGGTGTTCGCGGCGGCCATCGCCCTGGCCGGGTACGGGCTCTCCCCGCGCCGCCGGTCCCGTACCGCCGGGCCGTCCGCCGGGCCGTCCGCCGGGCACGCCGCCGACGGGCGGCCCCAGCGCTCCTCCACCCCGGCCTGACCAAGGAGTGCGGGCAGGGACGGGGGTCACGGGGCCGGCACCCCGTACGCCGGGTACGACCCCCGTGCGACCGCGCGACCGGCCGGACCCCCTTGACGCCCCGCCGTGCCAGGTGGACGCTCCCGCGGTCGCGATCCACACGGTGCAGCTGGGGGGCCACCATGCCGGAGCAGTCAGTCGAGTCCGTACAGACGGCGGGGGAGCTGCGCGCGCAGCTCGCGGAGCACGGGGCGCGCTGGTCGGTGATGGAGCACCTGGCAGACGACGAGGCCGTGCCGCGGCCCGCGCTCGGCTTGGAGCCCGGGGCCAACCTGACCCCCGCCGCGGAGGCCGGGACCGTCGACCTGCGCGCCCTCCTCGGCCGCCCGAGCGCCAACCCGCACCTCACCCGCCGCCGCGCGGCGCACGGCCTGCTGCCCGGCACGCCGGCCGCCGTCGCCGGCCCGTCCGTCACCGCCCGGCCCACCGCCGTCGACTGGCGCAGCCGCTGGGGCCGGCCCTGGATCACCAAGGTCAAGGACCAGAACCCGTGCGGTTCCTGCTGGGCGTTCGGCGCCGCCGGCCTGGTGGAGTCGATGGCCCGGATCGAGCACGGCGTCTGGGCGGAGCGCTCCGAGGGCGACGTGCACGACGGGCTGCGCTTCACCTGCGGCCAGGGCTCCAACCCGGAGACCGCCCTCGACTGGATCCGGGCCAACGGCGGGCTCGCCGACCCGGACTGCTGGCCGTACTCCCCACCCCCGCCGTCCGTGCCCGCCGACCGCCGCGACGCCTGGCGCGCCGAGTACACGCCCAGCTGGGACCGGTCCGGCCGCACCGTCCGGATCGGGGACTACGTCCGCCTCGGCGACGTGGAGCAGCAGAAGGTCTGGCTCGACACCGTCGGCCCGCTCACCGCCTGCTTCGACGTGTACGACGACTTCTTCGGCCTCGGCTCCGGCGTCTACCACCGCACCGGCGACCGCTTCGCGGGCGGCCACTGCGTGCTGATCACCGGCTACGACGACGCCGCCGGCTGCTGGCTGTTCAAGAACTCCTGGGGCACCGGCTACCACGCGGGCGGCCACGGCCGGATCGCCTACGGCGAGGTCCGCATCGACCACTGGGCCAAGTGCGGTCTGCGCGGCACCAACGTCGACCCGTGGACCAAGCGCCGCCTGCACTCGGGGAACGTCTACGAGAGCGGCAACGGCCGCGCCCACCGCAACTTCGAGATGCTCGCGACGACCGCCGGCGGCCGCCTCCAGCACTGGTGGCGGGAGGGCGACGCCCCCTACCCGTGGGCCCGCGCCGCCGTCTTCGCCGCCGACGCCTCCGGCCAGCCCGCCTTCACCGGCACCACCTACAACCGCAACATGGAGTCCGTGCACGTCACCACCGGCGGCCGGCTGCGCCACTGGTACTACGAGCAGTCCGCCGGCACCTGGCGCGACGGCGGAGCCTTCGGCCCGGGCGACGCGGCCATCGGCTCCACGCCCGCGTTCATCCAGAGCGACTACGGCAAGCCGGGCAACTTCGAGGTGGTCGTGCGCACCGCCGACGGCCGCCTGGGCCACTGGTGGCGGATCAACGGCGCCCCCTGGACCTGGAACGACGGCGGCCGCTTCGCCTCCGGCATCGCCCACTTCGGGCCCGCCCTGGTGCAGACCCGCAGCCGCCGGCTCGACCTCGTCGCCACCCGTACGGACGGCCGGATGCAGCTGTGGTGGCGCGACGACCCGAACGGCTTCGTCTGGCGCCCCGGGGAGGTCTTCGGCAGCGCGGTCACCTCCGCGCCCTGCCTGATCGAGGGTCAGTACGGGGCCGTCGACGAGGACACCGCCGGGAACTACGAGCTGTGCGTGGCCGTCGCCGGCGGGCGGGTGGAGCACTGGTGGCGGGGGAACGCGACCGGCACGGACTGGCGGCGCAGCGCCGTGTTCGGGCACGACGTCGTCGCCGTCACCGGGATGCTGCAGGGGAGCTTCGGGTTCAACCTGGAGGTCGTCGTCCTGCGCACCGACCGGCGGCTCCAGCACTACTGGCGGGACGGCGCGGGCTGGCACGAGGGGCCGGTGATCGGCCCCGCCTGAGCGGGAGGGAGGCGGTCGCGGGTGGAGGCGCCGGAGGTGCGCAGGCTGGCCCTGGGCGCGGGCGAGTCGTACGAGGTGCGGCTCGCCGGGCGCGGGGCCCGAGGCTACGTGTGGACCTGGCAGGTCACGGGCGACGCGGACGCGGTCGCGGTGGATGCGGCCCCCAGCCCGCCCGTGGCGGTGCCGCCGGGCGCCGCGGTGGAGCTGGTGTACACGGTGCGGGGGACCCGCGCGGGCGGGCGGGCCAGGATCCGCTTCGCGCAGATCCGCCCGCCCTACCCGCAGGAGGCCCCGTACGAGGAGCTCGTGCTGGAGGTGGAGGTCACCCCCGGGCGGTCCGCCGGTCCGTCCGGCGGGGCGTGAGCGCCCAGTGCTGTACGGCTTCCAGCGGGCCGCGTTCGAAGCGGCGCAGCCACAGCCAGGACCCGGTGGCCAGGGCCAGGGACACGGCCGCCCACAGGCCCATCACCCACCAGGGGCCGCTCCCGGCGAAGCGGGCGGTGAGGCCGAGGCCGATCCCGTAGCAGAGCAGCATGCACAGCAGGTTCTGGCCGACGTAGGCGGACAGCGCGGTGCGGCCGACGTTCCCGAGGGCGGCGGCGCCGGGGAGGACGCGGCGGTCCAGGGCCCAGCCGATCAGGCCGATGTAGCCGACGGCGACCAGCGGGGCGATCACGTAGCGGCCGAGCACGAAGTAGTCGGAGCCGCCGAGCGCGGCGGCGGTGCCGAGCGGCAGGCCGAGGCCCAGGCCCCAGCCGGCCATCCGGGCCCGGAGGCGGCGCCCGGCGGCGGTCGGGGCGAAGGCGCCGGCCCGGTGGAGTCGTACGCCGAGGAGGAAGAGGAAGACCAGCAGGCCGAAGGAGAAGACGGGCTCGATGCGCAGGATGAGGGCGTGGTCGAGCCGGAAGCGGATCTGGTCGGGCCAGCTGCCGTCGGCGTAGAGGCGGACGGCGTCCGGATCCGGGGCACCGGTCGCGGTGTCGGGCGAGGCGAGGCTTCCGAGGGTCACCAGGCCGACGAAGGCCAGGTGCACGGTGGCGGCCGTCCACAGGGCCGCGCGCCGCACCCGCTCGGAACGGGCCAGCAGCCAGGCCACCAGCAGGGCGGTGACCGCGTACCCCATGAGCACGTCCCAGGCGAAGACCAGGAGGAAGTGGACGGTCCCCTCCAGGAAGAGGAACGCCGCACGGCGGGGGTAGCGGCCGGGCCAGGGCTGTCCGCGGCGCGCGGCGGAGTCGAACTGGATGGCCAGGCCCACCCCGAACAGGATGGTCAGCAGGGACAGGAACTTGCCGTCGGCGAGGAAGCGGAAGACGAACTCGGCGATGGTGCCCGGGGCCGGGTCGGAGACCGGGTCGGGCAGGTCCAGGCGCCCCTGGAGCACGCTCCACTCGGAGCCGGGCGAGGTGAAGATCCAGACGTTCGTCATGAGCGTGCCGAGGATGGCGGCGCCGCGCAGGACGTCGAGGAGCGGGAGCCGGCCCCCTGCCGCGGCGTCCGTCGCCTTGCCCGTGGCCGGGACGGCTGTTGCGGTGGGGGCGGTTGCGGTCGCGGTCGTGGTCGTGGTCGTGCTCGTGGTCTCCGAGGGTCCGGGAGCGTCGGGGCGGGTGCTGTGGGCCATGCATCCAGCGTCCCGGCGCGTACGGCCCGTCTCGTCCTGCGGCCGGACGAAGCCGGTGTACATCCTTCGATGCAGCCCCCGGGGGCGGCGGTCCGCATCCCGGACGGCACAACAGGTTGCACGTTTCATGTATCTAACCTGTGTTCATGGCTGCTCCCGCCCCGGCTCCTGTCCCCGCGTCTGCCCTCGCCCTCGCCCTCGCCCTCGCCGCCGCCCTCGCCACCACCGCCGCCGCCGACCCCGCTCCCGCCGCCGTACGGGGCCGAGCGGGCCGCGTGGGCCGCGCCGAGGTACCGGTCCGCGGGACGGACCGGTGACCGGCCCCGCGCCGGACGCGACGGCGGCGGCCCCCGCCCCGCAGGAGCCGCCGGGCGGGCGGCGGGCCGCGGTCGTCTGGTCGATCGGTGTCGCCGTCTACTTCGTCGCGGTGACCTTCCGTACCAGCCTGGGGGTGGCCGGCCTGGAGGCCACGGACCGCTTCCACGTGAACGCCTCCGCCCTCTCCGCGTTCTCCCTGCTCCAACTGCTCGTGTACGCGGGCATGCAGATACCCGTCGGCCTGATGGTGGACCGGCTCGGCACCAAGCGGGTGCTGACCCTCGGCGCGGTCCTGTTCACCGCCGGCCAGCTCGGCTTCGCGCTGGCCCCCTCGTACGGCACGGCGCTCGCCGCCCGCGCCCTGCTGGGCTGCGGGGACGCGATGACGTTCATCTCCGTCCTGCGGCTGGGCACCCGCTGGTTCCCGGCCCGGCGCGGGCCGCTGATGGCCCAGCTGGCCGGCCTGGTCGGCATGGCCGGCAACCTGGTCTCCACCCTGGTCCTCGCCCCCGTCCTGCACGGTCTCGGCTGGACCGCCGCGTTCGCGGGCAGTGCGGGCGCGGGCCTGCTGGTGCTCGTCCCGCTGGTGCTGTTCCTGCGGGACCACCCCGAGGGCTCCGAACCCCCGCCCCCGGCCCGGCCCGCCGCGGGCGGCGGCGCGGGCGGCGGCTTCGTGCGCCGGCAGATCCGCGACTCCTGGCGGGAGCCCGGCACCCGCCTCGGCCTGTGGGTGCACTTCACCACCCAGTTCCCCGCGATGGTGTTCCTGCTGCTGTGGGGCATGCCCTTCCTGGTCGAGGCGCAGGGCCTGCCGCGGACCACCGCAGCCGGGCTGCTGACCCTCGTGGTCGCCTCGCACATGGGCTTCGGCCTGGTCTACGGCCAGATCATCGGCCGCCGGCAGAGCGCCCGGCTCCCGCTGGCCCTCGGCACCGTCGGCACCACGGCCGCACTGTGGGCCGCGGTCCTGGCCTTCCCCGGCGAGCAGGCCCCGATGTGGCTGCTCGTCACCCTGTGCGTGGTGCTGGGCTCCTGCGGGCCCGCCTCGATGATCGGCTTCGACTTCGCCCGGCCCGCCAACCCGGCCGAACGGCAGGGCACCGCCTCCGGCATCACCAACATGGGCGGATTCCTCGCCTCCATGACCACCCTGCTGACGGTCGGCGTGCTGCTCGACGCCACCGGCGGCGACTACCGGATCGCGTTCTCCTCGGTCTTCGCCGTCGAACTCCTCGGCGTCGCCCAGATCCTGCGCCTGCGCGGCCGCACCCTCGCCCGGGAGCGCGAACGCGAATCCTGCCCCCCGCCGCGGCGACCGGCCCCTTCCCCCGCCCCGGTGCGGACGCTCCCGGGCCGTGCCGCCGCCGAGTGAGACCCGGCCGGTGCCGGCCCGCGCGCCGTGTTCCGGTCCGCCGGCGGGGCGGGGCAGACCCCCGTCCTCCCCCGCCCCGCCGCCGGCGGTCCACGGCCATCCGGCCGGGGGCCACGAGCCCCGGACCGCCCGCGCCCCCGTGACGGGGACGACGAACGGCCCGCCCCGGTTCTCGCCACGAGGCCGAGGAGACGCGGCATGGCCGGGCCCGGGCCCGGCCCCGGGCCCGAGCACGAGGAGATCCGCCCTTCCGCACCGCGGCCCCGCAGAGCGACCCGCACGAGGCCCGCCCCAACGCGTTCCTGCAGTTCACCGGTTCGCCCGGAACGAGCCGGGCATGGCATGGGCATGGGCATGGGCAGCGCCCTCCCCGAAGACCGGATGCGAGCCCGGCCGGCCCTACGGGGTGACGGAGAAGTTCGCCAGGATCGCGGCCGCGAGCTCCGCGTCACCGTCGGTCTTCACCCGGTCGGCCACCGCGTGCGGCCGGACCCGGCCCGCCGCCAGCCGTACGTACGTCTCCCAGTCCATCGCCAGCGTCACCGCGGGCCCAAGGGAGGGCGTCGAGTCGATCGTCCCGCGCCCCGAACCGTCCACCCGGACCGTCCGCAGGAACTCCACCGGCCCGTGCACGTCGATGACCACCGCCGAGTGCGCGGGCGCCCCCGCCAGCTTGGCGACCACCTTCGGCAGCCCGGCGAGCAGGATGTCCTGCGCCACGAACGCCCCCGGCGAGTCCCAGTTCCCCGGCACGCCGAGTGCCGCCCGCAGGTCCTGCTCGTGGATCCACACGTCGAACGCCCGCAGCTGCAGCGCGAATTCCAGGGTCACCTGGTTGCCGAGCGGCCCGCGCACCATCGTCGACGGGTCCCGCTTCTCGTTGCGCAGCTGCCGCGCACGCCGGATGACCGTGTACTCCAGCTCCGAGGTCATCTCCGGCGCAGTGTGGTGCCGGCGGACGTCAACCTGGACCTCCATGTACCGGGTGAACTCGTCCACCACGTGCCGCAGGTCCCGGGGCAGCGTGTGGATGGGCCGCGGATCCCCGAGCATCTCGGTCTCGATGCCGATGATGTGCGACACCACATCGCGCACCGACCAGCCCGGGCACGGCGTCGCCCGGTTCCACTCGCCCTCCGACAGGGGGAGGACCAGCTCGGATATCGCCTCGATGGAGTGTGTCCACGCGTCGGCATAGGGCTGGAGGCTGGGATGCGGATGGACGGTCAACGGGACCCCTCGCGTGCTGTTCGGCGGTGCCATGTCGGGAAGCGTGTGGACGGATTCCAAAACTACGCTGCCGGTGCGTACCCCGGCAGTGCTTTCGTGTGACGATCGTAGGCCGAGTTGACGGCTTGAATACCAGGATGGTGGTACTGTGCGCGCCTCGCTGATCCAAATCGCGGTGACCGACAATGAGTCGGTGGCCCGCCGACGGGCCCGGGCAGCCGATCTCGTACGGGAACAGGCCGGCTCCGACCTCGTCGTCCTGCCCGAGCTGTGGACCGTGGGCGCCTTCGCCTACGAGCTGTTCGAGACCGAGGCCGAGCCGCTGGACGGCCCCACCTTCGAGGCCATGTCCAAGGCGGCGAGCGACGCCGGGGTCTGGCTGCACGCCGGCTCGGTCGTCGAACGCGCCGGCGACGGCTCCCTCTACAACACCGCCCTCGTCATCTCCCCGGCGGGCGAGCTCGCCGCCAGCTACCGCAAGATCCACCGCTTCGGCTTCGACCAGGGCGAGGCCGTCATGATGACCCCCGGCGACTCCCTCGCCACCGTGGCCCTGCCGGAGCAGACCCTCGGCATCGCCACCTGCTACGACCTGCGCTTCCCCGAACTCTTCCGAGGGCTCGTCGACGCCGGGGCCACCACGATGGTCGTCGCCGCGGGCTGGCCCGCCCGCCGCCGCGAACACTGGACCCTGCTGAACCGGGCGCGGGCCGTCGAGAACCAGTCGTACGTCCTCGGCTGCAGCCTCGCCGGCACCCACGCGGGGGTCGAGCAGGCCGGGCACAGCCTGGCCGTCGACCCGTGGGGAGAGGTCCTGGCCGAGGCCGGCCCCGGTGAGGAGGTACTCACCGTCGAACTGGACCCGGCGAAGGTCGCCGAGACCCGCGAGCAGTTCCCGGCCCTGAAGGACCGCATGCTGGGCCTGCACCCCCCGACCCGCTGACCGCCCAGCGCCCGGCCCGCTGACCGACCCGCTGACCGGCCCCCTCGATGCGAGCCCGGCCCGGCCCGGGGCGGGGCGGGGCGGCCCCTGCCGGGGCA
>NZ_JACBGN010000282.1 GCF_013401435.1 Streptomyces sp. BR123 | reverse complement strand
GCGGGTGGGCGTGGGCTGCCTCCCGGTCCCTCTGGACCAGGGCGGCATACCGGCCGCCGGCGACGAGCAGTTCCTCGTGCGTGCCTCGTTCGGCGATGCGGCCCTGGTCGAGGACGACGATCTGGTCGGCGTCGCGGATGGTCGAGAGACGGTGCGCGATGGTGATCGTGGTGCGCCCCGCAGTCAGCGTGTCGATGGCCTGCTGCACGGCGTGCTCGGTCCGGGTGTCGAGGGCGCTGGTGGCCTCGTCGAGGATCAGCACCGGCGGGTCGCGCAGGATGGTGCGGGCGATGGCGAGGCGCTGCTTCTCGCCGCCTGAGAAGCGGTAGCCGCGCTCGCCGACGAGGGTGTCGTACCCGTCGGGCAGGGATGCGATGTGGTCGTGGATCTGGGCGGCGCGGGCCGCTTCGGCGATTTCCTCGTCGGTGGCGTCGGGTTTGGCGAAGCGCAGGTTGTCCGCGACCGAGGCGTGGAAGAGGTACGTCTCCTGGGAGACCACGCCGATGGACCGTGCCAGCGAGTCGAAGTCGAGGTCGCGCACGTCCACCCCGTCGAGGGCGACCCGGCCGCCGGTGACGTCGTACAGCCGGGGCACCAGGTAGCTGAGGGTGCTCTTGCCGGAGCCGGTCGGGCCGACCACGGCGAGGGAGCCGCCGGCCGGGACGGTGATGTCGATCCCCGCCAGGGTGGGCCCGCTCTCGGTGTCGTACGCGAAGTGCACGTCCTCGAGGCGGATCTCACCCTTGGCCCGCTCCAGGCGTACGGGGTCCTCGCGCTCGGTGATGTCCACCGGCAGGTCGAGGTACTCGAAGATGCGCGCGAAGAGGGCGAGGGAGGTCTGGATCTGCACGCCGGTCGACAGCAGGCTCACGGCGGGCCGGAACAGGCCCTGCTGGAGCGTGACGAAGGCGACGAGCGTGCCCACGGAGAGGGAGGGGGCGCCCGACTGCAGGGCCATGCCGGCGGCCCAGTAGATGAGCGCCGGCATGGCGGCCATGACGATGCCGATGGTGGACATCCGCCAGCGGCCGGCCATGCTGGAGCGCACTTCGAGGGCGACGAGCTGCTCGGACTCCGCGGAGAAGGAGCGGGTGAGCGAGTCGGCGCGGCCCATGGTGCGGCCGAGCAGGATGCCGCTCACCGACAGCGACTCGGTGACCGTCGCGGCCATGGCGGCCATCTGCTTCTGCCGCTGGAAAGTGATCTTCTTCCGCTCGCGGCCGACCCTCTGGCTGATCCACACGAAGAGGGGCAGCAGGAGCAGCGAGACCATGGTGAGCCGCCAGTCGAGCGCGAGCATGGCCACGACGGAGGCGACGACGGCCGTGAGGTTGGAGACGAGCGAGGTCGCCGTCGAGGTCACGGTGGCCTGCATGCCGCCGATATCGTTGGCGATCCGGGACTGCACCTCGCCGGTGCGGGTGCGGGTGAAGAACGCCAGGGGCATCCGCTGGAGCTGGGCGTAGACGGCGGTCCGCAGGTCGTGCATGACGCGTTGGCCGACCGTGGTGGATATCAGGGTCTGCAGGACACCGAAGACGCTCGTGACGACCGCGGTGAGGATCATGCCGAGCGCGAGCAGGCTGAGCAGACCGGTGCGGCCCTCGGGGATGGCGACGTCCAGGATCTCCTTGAGCAGGAACGGCGAGGCGACCCCGACCAGCGAGGACGCGCAGACGAGGAGCCCCACGACGGCCAGCCGGCCGCGGTAGGGGCGGAAGAGGCCCATGATCCGGCGCAGTTCCCGCGGCCGCTCACCGGGGCCGGGGCGCCGGGGGTCGAGGGATTCCTGCGATGGCGTCCAATTCGGTTCTTCGGAGCGCATGGGCCTCCTTATGGCGGGACTCGGACTCCCGACGACTCATGCGAGCATAGCTCATTGTTACCTATGCTCACAATGAGTCGGGTCCTGCTACTGTTCCCAGTATGAGCACCGCTCCCGAGACCGACAGCACAGACGGCGTGCTCGCCGAGCAGCTGCTGCGGCTGACCCGACGGCTCCACCGGATCCAGAAGCGCCATCTGGAGCCGCTGGGCATCACTCCCGCCCAGAGCAGGCTGCTGCGCCTGGTCTCGTACTCCGATGGTGAACAGCCGCCCCGGATGGCGGATCTCGCCGCCCGCCTGGAGGTCGTGCCCCGAGCCGTGACGACCTTGGTGGACGGTCTGGAGGCGGCCGGGTGCGTGCGCCGCGCCCCGGACCCGGCGAACCGGCGCGTCATACGGATCGAACTCACCGAGACGGGGCGCGCCACGCTGCGCAGGCTGCGCAGCGCGCGAACGGACGCCGCAGAGGAGATCCTGGCTCCGTTGAGCGCCGGGCAGCGGGACCTGCTCGGCGGCCTGCTGGCCGCCCTCACGGACGCCCCCGAGGGGGGCCGCTGCTGACGGGCCGAGGAGCGAGGGGTCGCCCATGCCGCTGCTGGAACCGAAGCCCGGGGCCCTGCGCCCGCACGGCATCGGCGGCCCCTCCCCCGACCGCATGCCCGAGTGGCGTGCCGGCGGCGCCCCCGATCCGCTGCGCGGCGAGCTGACCGAGCTGCTCGGCGCCTCGAAGGTCCTGTGGAAGGCATCCGACCTCGTCCGCTACGCCTCCGACGCCTCCCCCTACCGGTTCGTCCCGCAGGTGGTGGTGGTCGCGGAGGACCTCGACGACGTGTCCGCGGTCCTGTCCTACGCCCACGGGCACGGCCGCGAGGTGGTCTTCCGGGCCGCCGGGACCTCCCTCAACGGCCAGGCCCAGGGCGAGGACATCCTCGTCGACGTACGCCGCCACTGGGTCGGCGTCGAGGTCCTCGAAGGCGGGCGCCGGGCCCGGATCCGGCCCGGCACCACCGTGGCGCGGGCCAATGCCGCCCTCGCCCGGCACGGCCGCGTCCTCGGCCCCGACCCGGCGAGCGCGATCGCCTGCACCCTCGGCGGGGTCGTCGCCAACAACTCCTCCGGCATGACCGCGGGGACCACCAGGAACGCGTACCGGACCCTGTCCTCCCTGACCTTCGTGCTGCCCGGCGGAACCGTCGTCGACACCGCCGACCCGCTGGCCGACGAGGAGCTGTCCCGCGCCGAGCCCGCCCTCTGCCGCGGCCTCATGGAGATCAAACGGGAGATCGAGGCCGATCCGGAGCTCGTCGCCCGGATCCGGGCCAAGTACGAGATCAAGAACACCACCGGCTACCGCCTCGACGCCTACTTGGACGGCACCACCCCCGTCGAGGTCCTGCGCGGACTGATGGTCGGCTCCGAGGGCACCCTCGGCTTCCTCGCCGAGCTGGTCTTCGACACCCTCCCCCTGGACCGCAAGGCCTCCGGCGCGCTGCTCTTCTTCCCCTCGCTGCCCGCCGCGGCCGCCGCCGTGCCGCTGTTCAACGAGGCGGGCGCCCTCGCCGTCGAGCTGATGGACGGCAACACCCTGCGCGCCTCCGTCAGCGTCGCGGGCGTCCCCGGTGACTGGGCCCGCCTGCCGAAGGACACCACCGCCCTGCTCGTGGAGTTCCGCGCCCCCGACGAGGCCGGTCTGGCGGAGTACGAGCGGCGCGCCGCCGGGGTGCTGGCCCGGCTGGAGCTGGTCGCGCCGGTGCCCTCCGTCGCCAACGCCTTCACCCGGGACCCAGGCACCCTCCACGGCTACTGGGCGGCGCGCAAGGCCTTCGTCACCGCCGTCGGCGGGGCCCGCGCCCCCGGGACCACGCTGATCACCGAGGACTTCGCCGTCCCGCCGGCGCGGCTGGCCGAGGCCTGCGAGGCACTCCTGGCGCTGCAGGCCGAGCACGGCTTCGACGCGGCGGTAGCGGGCCATGCCGCCCACGGCAACCTGCACTTCCTGCTCGCCTTCGACGCCGCCCGGCCCGCCGACGTGGCGCGCTACGCGGCCTTCATGGACGCGTTCTGCCGGCTCACGGTGGAGCGGTTCGACGGCTCGCTGAAGGCCGAGCACTCCACGGGCCGCAACATGGCCCCCTTCCTGGAGCTGGAGTGGGGGCCCAGGGCCACCGAGCTGATGTGGCGCACCAAGCGGGTCGTCGACCCGGAGGGGCTGCTCGCCCCGCGGGTCCTCCTCGACCGCGACCCGCAGGCCCATCTGCGCGGCCTGAAGACGATCCCCCGGGTCGAGGCGGTCGCCGACCCGTGCATCGAGTGCGGGTTCTGCGAACCGGCGTGTCCCAGCAAGGACCTGACGACCACGCCCCGTCAGCGGATCGTGCTGCGCCGGGAGATGGTGCGGCAGCCGCCGGGCTCCCGGGTACTGGACGAGCTGCTCGACTCCTACGGGTACGACGCCGTGGACACCTGTGCCGGCGACTCCGCCTGCATGCTCGCCTGCCCGGTCGGCATCGACACGGGCGCACTGATGAAGGACTTCCGCCACCGCCGGCACGGTCCGCGCGAGGAGTGGGCGGCCGCGCTCGCCGCCCGGCGGTTCGCGGCCGTCGAGGGCGCCGCGCGGCTGGCCGTGGCCACTGCCGGCACCGTCGCGGGCGTCTTCGGGCACCGGCTCCCGGCTGCCGTAACAGGCGCCGCGCGCAAGGCCGTACGCCCCGGCCTGGTGCCGCAGTGGCTGCCGCAGATCCCCGGCGCCGCCCCGCGCAGGCTCCCCGCCACCCGGCGGGTCGGTGCGGCGGCCGTCTACTACCCGGCCTGCATCAACCGGATCTTCGACGGGCCGCGGGGCGAGCCCGGGCCGAGCCTGCCCGAGGCCGTGGTGGCCGTGTCCGAGCGGGCCGGCAAGCCGCTGTGGATCCCGCCGGACGCCACCGGCACCTGCTGCGCGACCATCTGGCATTCCAAGGGCTACGACGCCGGGAACCGGGTGATGGCCAACCGGATCGTGGAGGCGGCCTGGGGCTGGACGGCCGGCGGGCGGCTGCCGCTCGTGGTCGACGCCTCGTCCTGCGCACTGGGCCTCGCGCGCGAGGTGGTCCCGTACCTGACCGACGGGAACCGCGCGCTGCACGCGGAGCTGACGGTCGTCGACTCCGTCGTCTGGGCGGCGCGGGAACTGCTGCCGCGCCTGGCGGTCCGGCGCACGGCCGGCTCGGCGGTCGTCCATCCCACCTGCTCGATGCGGCACTTGGGCACGGAGGGGGCACTGCGGGCGGTGGCCGAGGCCTGTGCGCGGGAGGTGGTGGTGCCGGACGACGCGGGCTGCTGCGCCTTCGCGGGCGACCGGGGCATGCTCCATCCGGAGCTGGCGGCCTCGGCGACGGCGCGCGAGGCCGCGGAGGTGACCGCGCGCGGGTTCGACGCCTACCTGTCGGCGAACCGGATGTGCGAGGTGGGGATGGAGCGGGCCACCGGCCGCCCCTACCGGTCGGCCCTGATCGAGCTGGAGCGCGCCACGCGCCCTTGACCCGGTGCGCGGCAGCGGCGGCGGCAGCGGCAGCGGCAGCGGCAGCGGCAGCGGCAGCGGCAGCGGCAGCGGCAGCGGCAGCGGCGGACGACGCAGGGTGATGCCGTGGCCGACGCAAAATCGATTGCCCGGTGCCCGTCCGCAGCGCGAACCTTGCACGGTCCGGACATCACGACCAGCCCTGGGGCGTCATGCAGATCAGCGACCTTCCGCATCCGGACCCCGGGGTACCCGACGCCCGCTCCGGCCCCCGCTTCCTGCTGTGGCTCGGCCGCAGACAACTGGGCGGGCAGGCCAGAAGCCTGGGCTGGGGCCTGGTGCACTTCTGCGGGATCGCCGGGCTGCCGTACGCGGTCGGCGCGGGCGTCGAAGCGGTCGTCGACCGCGACGGCAGCCGGCTGCTGCTGGTCGGCGGACTGCTGGTGCTGATCGGGATCGCCACCTCGGTCGGAGACACCATGCTCCACCGCACCGCCGTCACCAACTGGATCACCGCCGCGGCGCGCGTGCAGCAGCTCCTCGCCCGCAAGACCGTCGAAGTCGGCTCCGCCCTGACCCGGCGGGTCGCGGCGGGCGAGGTCGTGGCGGTCTCCACGGGCGACGTGGAGAAGATCGGCTGGTTCGTGGAGGCGGTCTCCCGCTTCCTCGCCGCCGCCTTCGCCGTCGTCGCCATCTGCGTCGGCCTGCTGTTCTACGCGCCGTCGATCGGGATCGTCGTCGCCGTCGGCGTGCCCGTGCTGGCCCTGTCCGTGCTGCCGCTGCTGCCGCGCGCCACCCGGCGGGCCGACGTCCAGCGGGAGAAGGCCGGCCGGGCCACCGAGCTGGCCTCCGACACCGTGGCGGGTCTGCGGGTGCTGCGCGGCATCGGCGGCGAGGAGCTGTTCCTGGCCCGCTACCGGGAAGCCTCGCAGCAGGTCCGCGAGGCAGCCGTGCGCAGCGCCCGGATGTGGGCGCTGATCTCGGCGGTCCAGGTGCTGCTGCCGGGCGTGCTGCTGATCACGGTCGTCTGGTACGGCTCGGGGCTCGTCCTGGACGGCCGGCTGACCGTCGGCGAACTCGTCGCGGCCTTCAGCGCGGGGGCCACGATGCTCTACCCGCTGCGGCACTTCGAGGAGATCGCGATGGCCTACTCCTTCTCGCGCCCCTCCGCCCAGCGGGCCGCCCGGGTGCTGTCGCTGACGCGTACGGAAGCGGATGCGCGGCCGGGGTTCGAGGGCCCGCTCGCGGCGCCGGAGCCGGGCGGGGACCTGTACGACCCGGTGACCGGGCTGCTGGCCCCGGCGGGCCGGCTCACCGCGGTGGTGTGCGGGGACCCGGACCTGGCGGGCCGGCTCGCCGAACGCCTCGGCGGCCACCCCGCTGAGGCCGAGGACGGTGGGGACCACGGCGCAGGCGGCGAGGCCGGTGGGGACCGCGGCGCAGACGGGGAGAGCCGTGGGGAGCGCGGCGCAGGCGGCGGGAGCGGCCCAGGTTCCGGGGCTGCCGGACGGGCCTCGGCGCGTCTGGGCGGGGTCCCGCTGGACCGGCTGCCGCTGGACACGGCGCGGGCCCTGGTCCTCGTGCAGGACAAGGATCCGGTGCTGCTGTCCGGGACGCTGCGCGAGCTGTTCGCCGTACCGTCGTCCGGTGCGGTGGAGCCGGCGGCCGCGCTGGCCGCCGCCCGGTGCGCGGACGTCCTGGACGCGCTGCTGCAGTCGGCCCCGGCCGGGGTCGTGGACCCGATGGACGCCCGGATCACCGAGCGCGGCAGGTCGCTGTCCGGCGGCCAGCGCCAGCGCCTGGCGCTGGCGCGGTCCCTGGCCACCGACCCGGAGGTGCTGGTGCTGGACGAGCCGACCTCGGCAGTCGACTCGCACACCGAGGCGCGGATCGCGGACGGCATCAGGGAGCTGCGGGCCGGCCGGACCACGGTGGTCCTGGCCTCGTCGCCGCTGCTGCTGGACCGCGCCGACCACGTGGTACTGGTCCACGAGGGAGCGGTCGCCGCCACCGGTACGCACCGCGAACTGCTCCGCGGCGAGCCGCGTTACCGGGCGGTCGTCACCCGGGAGACCGACGAGGAGCAGCGGCTCGCCCGCATGGGACTGGAACGGCTGGCCGAGGAACTCACAGAGATCGAGGAAACCGCATGATCGGCGTGGCCCCGCCGGAGTACGACCCGGCGGCCCCCGAAACGGCCGCCACCCTGCCCGTGGGCGGCTCGGCGACCGTACGGGGTTACGTGCGCGGCCTGCTGCGGCGGCACCGGCGGGCGTTCGCGGTCCTCGTCTCGGTCAACGCGGTCGCGGTGACGGCCTCCATGGTCGGCCCGTACCTGCTGGGCCGGGTGGTGGACCAGCTGGCGGCCGGCGCGCGCGAGCTCCACCTGGAGCGTGTGGCCGTGGTGTTCGCGGTGGCGCTCGCCGTCCAGACGCTGTTCGTCCGGCTGGTCCGGCTGCGCGGGGCGATGCTCGGTGAGCGGATGCTGGCCGACCTGCGGGAGGACTTCCTGGTGCGGTCGGTGGGCCTGCCGCCGGGGGTGCTGGAACGGGCCGGCACGGGCGACCTGCTGTCGCGCATCACCACCGACATCGACCGGCTGGCCAACGCGATGCGCGAGGCCGTCCCGCAACTGGCCATCGGCGTCGTGTGGGTGGGGCTGCTCTTCGGGGCGCTCGCGGTGACCGCGCCACCGCTGGCGCTCGCCGCGCTGGTGGCGCTGCCGGTGCTGGTGATCGGCTGCCGCTGGTACTTCCGGCGGGCTCCCTCGGCGTACCGCTCGGAGGCGGCCGGCTATGCGGCGGTCGCGGCCGCGCTCACCGAGACGGTGGACGCGGGCCGGACGGTCGAGGCGCACCGCCTCGGCCCGGCCCGGGTCGGGCTGTCGGAGCGGCGGATCAAGGAGTGGACGGCGTGGGAGCGGTACACCCTCTTCCTGCGCACGGTCCTGTTCCCCGTCATCAACGTCACCTTCCTGACGATCCTCGGCTCGGTGCTGCTGATCGGCGGCTTCTGCGTGCTCCGGGGGTGGCTGTCGGTGGGACAGCTGACCACGGGCGCGCTGCTGGCGCAGATGATGGTCGACCCGATCGGGCTGATCCTGCGCTGGTACGACGAGCTGCAGATCGCGCAGGTGTCGCTGGCCCGCCTGGTGGGCGTGCGGGAGATCGAGCCGGATGCCGGTGATGCGGGCGTCGCCCCGGAGGGCCGCGACGTACGCGCCGACGAGGTCCGCTTCGGCTACCGGGAGGGCGTGGACGTCCTGCACGGGGTGTCGATGGCGGTGCCGCCGGGCACCCGGATGGCGCTCGTCGGCCCCTCGGGCGCGGGCAAGTCCACGCTGGGCCGGCTGCTGGCGGGCATCTACGCACCGCGTGCGGGCGAGGTGACCCTCGGCGGGGCGCAGCTGTCGCGGATGCCGGCGGAGCGGGTGCGCGCGCAGGTGGCCCTGGTCAACCAGGAGCACCACGTGTTCGTGGGCTCGCTGCGGGACAATCTGCGGCTCGCGCGGACGGGGGCGCAGGACGCCGAGCTGTGGGCGGCCCTGGGCGCGGTGGACGCCGACGGCTGGGCACGGGCCCTCGCGTCCGGCCTGGACACCGAGGTGGGATCGGGCGGCACGGCGCTGACCCCGGCGCAGGCGCAGCAGATCGCGCTGGCCCGGCTGGTGCTGGCGGATCCGCACACGCTGGTGCTGGACGAGGCCACCTCGCTGCTGGACCCGCGGGCGGCACGGCACTTGGAGCGGTCGCTGGCCCGGGTGCTGGACGGGCGTACGGTCATCGCGATCGCGCACCGGCTGCACACGGCGCACGACGCCGACGTGATCGCGGTGGTCGAGGACGGCCGGATCAGCGAGCTGGGGTCGCACGACGAGCTGGTCGCCGCCGACGGGGCGTACGCGGCCCTGTGGCGGTCCTGGCACGGCTGAACCCTGTCTCCTATACACATCTCCGAGCCCACGAGACCGGTCCGTG
>NZ_JACBGN010000281.1 GCF_013401435.1 Streptomyces sp. BR123 | reverse complement strand
CCGTTCAGCTCACCCATGCCCCCACGATGCCACCCGCCCCCGCACCGTCCCGAACCCGAGGCCTCCCTCGTCCCGCAACAGCTCGAGCTGCGGCACCGCCGGCACGATGCCGGCGATCCGAGCGCACCGGCCCGGTCCACCGGAAGCAGATCAGCCCCGTGATCCAGACGGGGGCGGCGGCCCTGGACGAGATCCTCAGGGCCGGTCCGACCTGTAGCCACCCGGTCGGTCACCCAGACGCAGAGAGAGAGCCGGTGCAGATTGCTCTGCACCGGCTCTCACCTGGTCTTACTCTGTCGGGGTGGCGGGATTTGAACCCACGACCTCTTCGTCCCGAATGAGGTCCGGCCTGCGGCGCGACCTGCCGCGATCGGGATCGGCGCAGGTCGGAGCGTTGGCAACCGTTGGTCAGAAAGGCGTCCAAGAGCCTTCCTTCTCAAGATTTTCTCCCCAGCTTCTCCCAACGCATCCCGCCGCAGCGGGGCAGGTCGTTGCGCGTAGCTATCAGCGCGAACCGGTACAGACGTCAGCAGTTGGTCACATGCCAGGTCACTGCTTCTTCCGGAGCTTCCGTAACTTGGCTGCGGCTTCCTTCTTTTGCTGCTCGACCTGCCCACGTGGAGTCCAGCGTCCCTGGTGCTTGGCACACTGCTCACTCCCGATGATCGCCTTGTTCTTGCAGCGGCCCCCGCTCTCGTTCCGGGCTCCGCACGTCGGCTGAGTCACTCTCCCCGCACCCACTTTCTCTGCCGTGGTCACATGGAAGCCGGCATCGTCCCTCCGCAGACGCGGTGAGGGAAGGCGCAACGGGAGCGAACGGGAAGCATAGTGGAGCACACGGCTCCGGAGGGCGTGTTCGGTTCTTTGGTTTCGGCTGGCCAATGCCTTCAGATACAGTTGTTTCAAGGCTCCAGTCCACGAATAGGCCGCGACTCGTCGCTGGTCTCCCATGGCCGTAGTCCGGCTGGGCAAGCGTCTGACATGCGTCTCCGGTGGCAGGAACCGCGGCTGACGAGGGCTTACTTCGTGGAGGGCGATACGAAGCGCCCCGAAGCAATCCGCTGTCGCTATTTAGCTACCTACGATGTCGCGCGCTACCTCGTCTAGTGCATCGAGTAGCTGACTCTTCAGATCGGCAGCTCTCTTGTATTCTCCGACCAGGCCGATATCTTGCATCTGGCTGCGGAGGCTTTCCACAGCGGTGATTTCATCTCGGTACACCACTGCGTCGCGGCGACTGATTTTATCCTGGCAGAAGTACGCCATGACGCGTTTATTCGCGGCCCTGAACTGCTCGATCTCGTGAACTGTCCCTGACGCCCCGCCACCCAAGGAGCCGCCGGGCTTCATCCAGAAGAGCGCGATACACAGGTCCGACGACTGGACGAGCTTCTTGTCGATCAAAGGTTGACCGGGAGCCGACAAATCCGGGAAAGCGTGCGTTTCCCAGCCCACAGGAATAAAGGCAACGTCATTCGTCGGCGATGACCTCTTCGCGTTCCACTGCCCCAGGGCTTCCCTGACCACGTTGCGCTCCCTCACGTCACCGGGTGAGCCGATGAACGTGCGGACGACTTTTGCAGTGAACATGGCTAGATCCTCGCCCGGGACCCCTTAAGTCGCGACCCATGTTAGTCCGCGTGGGTCTGGGCAAGGTTCCGGTGGCCTGTCTGGCCCGATCGACTGGCGGGCGGATGAATCGCCAGCGACGAGAAACACCCCATCTTGCCCCTGGGGGCGAACCAGTAGGTGGCGACCTCCCTGGCTTGCGGCTTCCAGCGGCACCCGCGTAGCCGGCCTGTCACCGTTGGTCGCCCCCGGTCACCCCCTCGCGCGGCCCACAGACGGCCCAGCGCCGCCGGCGCCCACCACGTCGACGCGATACCGCAACGGTCATGCGCTGTTCGCGGCAGCCACACAAACAGGACCTCTCGCATGCGCCTTTTGGGGCATAATCCGATCCATGGTCGATCCCGGTGGACTCACGCGCGAAGATTTGTACGTTCCAGACCGTTTTGAGATGCTACGCGACGTCGGCACTGGAGCGCTGCAATCCATCATCACCCCAGTCCAAGACGCGCTTATTGAGATCGACGTCTACTTTGCCGACATGCGAGCCGCGCGACGTGGCGCCCTGATGGTCCTACGAGGCGAAACAGGTGCTGGTAAATCGACGTTCCTAGACACTCTGGGATTGTTCCGCACCGGCCTTGTGACGGAGCGAATTCCCGCATCGGAGAACGTCGCCGAAGCACTTCAATCAAAGCCCCGTACGGAAGCTCCGCGCGTAATCGTCCTGGAGGGGCGTGAAGCACTCGGCGAGGCTTCGGTCGAGTTCATCGAGGCCGCAATGCACGGGATCAACTCCTTCGTGCGATCAGATTCGGGACGCGACACCCTGGTGGTTTGGCCGGCAAATACTGACGACCTTACCGCCCTCCTCACAGAAAAGGCCTTGAAAATTGGGGGTGAGGCACTCCTTGGAGTCGGCGAACCGGTAACGAGATTCTCTGGTCCTGCAAAAAACCAATTCGTCAGCATCGCCGAACGAACCGTCGGAGCCTTGAACGAGGGCGCTTCATTGGCCGCGCTGGGCATCTCGGAGGAGGCCGCGGAAAGGCTGGCCAGCCAGGCCTCTACGATCGGGCGGTTCCTGGCACTGGTCCGTCAGGCCCTGATTCGCAACGGAGCTAAGGTTCGTTCCCTCATGGCCGCTGAGCAATTTCGCCTTTGGACGCTGGTGATTGCGGGGAATGAGCCAGAGGGTGACGTGGCGGCGCTAACTCGGGGCGGCTACGCCTATGCAGATATCGACCGCCTTATGACTGCGACCAACGCAAACATCGTCGCAGACCTGAAGAAGCAGCCGGATCAGCTAGGCATCCTCGGAACGGTCTTCGACGCAAAGATCATTCACGTGGACATGATGACGGCGCTCGCCGTTTCCCGACAGTACGGTGACACCTCCCTTCATTCAGAGATGACAGAACTGGGAATGTCCACGAGCTCCGAACCGAAGGCCATCGAGCGACTTCTCTCCGGGGAACTGGGATTGCTCATGGGTGGAAACTCTCTGGGCCTCCGGAAGCGTGGCGGGAAGGCGGGTAGCAACACGCTGGCTGCATTCGAGAGCCTTGCCTTCATCGCCACCAAGAAGGATGGGCTTCTCAATAAGGCGATCGGAACCGGACTTCAGGAAGTCGGCCTCATTAACTCCTTCCAAACCGAGCGAGAGCTTGGCACCGAGTACAAGTACTTCAGCGATCTCTACTGCGAGCGCCCCGAGGGTCCTATTCGCCTGGAGATGATGTGGCGCAAGTCGACGTCACGCGCAGAAATCGCAAACTATGTGTTGTCTAAGCTGGGGAATTACGGGCGGGCCATCGGACTCCTCACCTAGCATTGAGGTGGGACGCTGCGGGTCACCAGTCCCCGCTCCTATCCCGTCTGCCGTCGACCCACACACCGTGGAGCAGACGCGGGTCCTGGCGTCCAGGTGGAGCGCACCACTGTACGAACGACCTGGACGCCAGGACCCGCGTCTGCTCGGCTCTGCCTGGGTCGACGGCAGGCGGGATAGGAGCTCCCACCTCCACCACGACGCTGCCGGCAGACGCCCACGGGCCCCTCCATCCCGGAGCCCTGAGCGCCCCCGCCGGAGGCATCGTCCTGGCCAGCGCTGCACGCACTCGCCCCGGCCACGCCGTGGTTCTTCCCGCCCATCAACCCAAGCCGTCAGGCGTGCGGCCGGCGGCCTGGCCGGAGCGGGGCGCAGACAGGAGCGGCGGCCCGGACGACGGGCCGCGCGCGCCGTGCGCGGCGGGTGCCTTGATGAAGTAGGGAAACTTCTACCGAAGGGCCCCCTTGCCGCCGCAGTCGTCTGCCTACCCCCACGGACATCTGGTCCCCTCGAACATAGGGATACCCCTCGTGCGACGCTTGGTTCAGTTGTTGGCGGACAAGGAGATCGAGTGACGGAGCACGCGAGCCCACGCGGGACCTTCTTGAAGATCGCTGACCGCATGAAGGGGCGGATCGCCGCTGAACCGGCCATGGCTGAGCTGCCTTCGCTGGCGGAGGTCATGGAAGAGTGCGGCGTAAGCCGCGGTGTCGCCCTCCGAGCCTTCAAAGTGCTTCAGCAGGAGGGCCTAGCCGAGCCGGTTCCCGGTTCGCGTTGGCGCGTCGTGCGCGCAGGGGTGCGCCTGGATCGGCGACCGCTCTCCGAAAGGATCGCCGAGCTCATCACGGCTGACGGGCTGGAGGTGGGGGCACCCTTCCTGAGTGCAGGGGAAATCAGCACCCGCCTGGGAGCATCTCGCCCCACGATCAGCAAGGCACTGGCCCAGTTGGAGGCCGCCGGCCTGCTTACCGAAGGGGGGCAGGGCAAGCGCAGGGCTGTCCGGGCCCTGCCGTCCCAACAGGAGGACTTGAAGTCTTGACCACCGCCACGCTCACGGAATGGGCCTATCCGCTCGCGGAATCGCTGCTCGCCGAGCCGCTGCCCCGTCGCTGGAAGCACTGCCTCGGCGTCGCCGAGCGGGCGCGCGCCATCGCGGAGATTCTGGGCCCGGACGCCGAGCTGCTCGAGGCCGCGGCCGTGCTGCACGACATCGGCTACGCGCCGGACCTGGCCAAGACAGGGTTCCACCCGCTTGACGGTGCCCGGTACCTCCGGAGCGCCGGTGCCGACGAGCGCGTCGTACGGCTCGTCGCGCACCACTCCTGCGCCTGGATGGAGGCGGAAGCCCGAGGCCTGCGGGATGAGCTGGAAGCCGAGTTCCCGCGGGAGGAGGAGCACCTCGCGGACGCGCTCTGCTTCTGCGACATGAACACCACTCCGGACGGCGCGCCCACGAACCCCGTGGATCGGGTCAACGAGATCGCGGGCCGCTACGGGCCCGAGAGCCTGATCGGGCAGTTCATCCGGCGTGCCGAGCCGGAGATCCTGCTTTGCACGGTCCGCGTGCTGAGCAGGGTCTCCGCGGCGAAGGCCGGCGCGGCTCAACCGATGTAGGGCGTACTCCGGGTCGTGTCCAGGGCGTGCTGGATCCGGAGCCGCATCGTGGAGTGGATGTCGAGGTCGGCCAGGTCCGCGGGGGTCACCCAGCGGACCTGCGTCGTCTCGTTGCTCGTACGGATCTCGCCGCCCACCGGCCGTGCCCGGAAGCAGATGCTGAACTGCTGCCGCGCCTCGCCGTCGTCGTAGAGCATCACGTGTCCGGGGTCCGTGTAGATGCCGGACAGGTCGAGGACCTCGGCCTTGATGCCGGTCTCTTCCCAGACCTCGCGTACGACGGTGTCACTGATGGACTCGCCCACGTCGTGGCCCCCGCCAGGAAGGGCCCAGCGGCCGTTGTCGGAGCGCTGGATCATCAGCACCTCGCCGGCGTCGTTCTGGACGAAGGCAACGACGGAGGGGACGACGCTGTTGGCGGTCGGCGCGTCGGGGTCGTGAAGGTAGTCGATACGTCCCATGCTCATGCTCCCGTGAAGTCGTCGTCGGTCACCGGGCGCGCCCGCCCCCAGGTCTGTTCGATGCTATTCGCGTACGTGTCGAAGAGGCCGCCCCCGGGAAGTCGGCGCAGGTGGAGGACCGGGGCCAAGTAGGCCCCGATGCCATACACATGGGTGTTCACGAGCATCTCGTCGTCGGCCCGGAACAGTGAGTTGTACAGCGTCGCGTCGTGCAGCCGGATCCCGATGTCGGGGTGGCTGGCGAGTAGCGGGCGGTAGTTCATGAGGGCATTGCGGATCTTGCCGTCCATGATCCTGTGACCCTCGTCGATGCCGCGCTGCCGGACGGCATCGCAGGCGGGGTCCCCGAGCAGAAGTCGCACTTGGGCGTTCGCTGACACCTTGCTCTTCAGGAGCTCGTGGAACTGCGGGTCCTCAGACAGCCAGAGTCCTGCGTAAACCAGCACGTCAACGCGTGTTTTGGCGCGGTCGTACATCTCGCGCCAAAGCCCCGACGGCACCATGTGCCGGTGTGGGTAGACCGTCACTATCTCGGCCTTGCTCAGGTCGGTGGACGTGTCAACCGCCCGCTCGTCGTCCCATAGCGTCGTCACCGCAACGCCGAGCTTGGCCGCTACGGCGTACTGGTGGCGCCGGTACGGGACTTTCCCCTGCGTGATCCAGCGTTCCACGGTCTTCGCGTTGACTTCGATGGCCTCGGCGAGTCCCTGGATGGTCATCCCCTTCGCGAGCAGGGCGGACCGTAAGCGCTCATTGGACATCTACACCCCCAGGTGGGACGTCTTGGGAGCTCTTGACCGTAGCCAGAAGGCCCCGAGCTGTCCATGGGCGGGGTGAACAACGCCCTTGACCTGGGGCGATTCTGAGTGTGCGCCAGGAAGTCCCGGCGCGAAAGCGAAGAACCTCCGCGGTCCTGCTTGACGGACTCTGATGCGATACCTGTAATAGAGGTACCGCATCGGTTCCGCGAGGAACACGGAGCGAAGCCTTAGCCCCTCCTTGCCCGAAAGGGCCGGCGGGGGTGAGGCACCCCGTACGGCAAGGGGCCCCTGAGAGATGGGGCCGAGGGTCCCGGATCCCTGGTCAACCGGAGGGCTTGAGGCCGAAAGGCCACGTCTCCATACGCCTGAAACGGGAGCTCGCTCCCGAAGGAGACAGCAGTAGGTGTCCAACCTCTCCGCGGCCCCGCCTGGGTCCGCGGCCGGTTGCCTCCTCCGCCCGACCGCCCTTGGGGCGTACGGGTGGGGTGGGGGAGCTGGAGTTCTTCCTGCTTCACAACGACGTGCAGCCCCGGCGCGGCAACGCCGGGGCTGCTGTTCGGTCCCGTTCCTGTGTGAGAGGAGCAAGACCTAATGAAGTTCATCGTTGCACGTCAGCAGCCCGTTACCGCGCTGCCGCCGGCCCTGGAGCCGACGGACGCGGAGCTGGACGCGATCGAGGCCGAGATGCCGGTCATCCTGGCCGAGGTCGAGTTGCTGGACGCGCTGATCGCGCTGCTGGATCGGCCGGCGTCGGAGTTCGACGGTCGCCGGATCCGCCGGGCCCGTCGGCGCGTGCTGGCGGCTCGCCGGGACGCGGCGAACAAGGCGCCCACGGTCGCGTCCGAGGTGGCGTGATGCACCTGAAGGCGCAGATGTCGAACCGGGCAGGGTGGCACCTGTTCGTCGTCCTGATGAACGAGACCCGGTGGCCGTCGCACGACTGGCCCGACGGATGCCCGATCCCGACGCCGGCCGAGCGCGGCCGCGTGCTGGCCGACCTCGGTTACGAGATTGAGCCCGGGACCGAGTGGTCCTGGATCGAGGGGGACCCCGCCGAGGACTGGGACGCGCCGGTGCTGCTGATGGCCAGCGTCTCCGTCCGCCCGATCGAGGCAGGGGGCCAGCGGTGAGGGCGCGCACCGCGGCGGCGCAGATCCGCGCGTTGGAGCGTCTGTTGACCTCGCTGACGCGGGTGCTGGTGTTCATCTGCACGGTGGCGCTGGTGTTCACCGCCACCAACGTCACAACGTTCGCCATCGACCACCACGTCTCGCCGTGGATCGCGTGGCTGCTCGATCCCATGGTGGCCGTCGCCCTGGGCACGGTGCTGCTCTTCGACGGCCGACTGTCCGAGTACGGGCTGCGGCCCTCGGGGTGGGCGTCGGTGCTCCGCTGGTTCGCTGGTCTGGCCACGTGGGTGATGAACTGCTGGGGCTCCCTCTGGCCGGAGGGGACACCCTTCGGCGTCCCCCACAGCGTCGACCCCGCCGGGCTGGTCCTCCACTCCATCCCCCCGGTGCTGCTGATCGCGCTTGCCGAGGCGATCAGCCACTACCGGCGGGCGATCCTGAACAAGATCGAAGACCTGCGGGCCGCCCTGGTGGAGACCGGTGGCGCCAAGGTGGATCCCCTGCTCGTCCACCCGGCACCGGTCGCTGTGTCCACCGGCCCGGCCGCCGACGCGGCGGCGCCGGTTCGGACGGGTGGCCGCCTGGGGTTGTCGCTGGTCATCTGTGGTGGCCAGCGGGTGTATCCCCTGACCGTCCCCCACACGTCCACCGTCGTCCCCCTCCACCCCGAACCGGTCGCGAAGCTGCCGGCGGAGGACGCGAAGCGGATCATCCGCGCGTGCTGGGAGAACGGGGAGTCGATCGGGAAGGCGGCCCTGAAGTCCACCCGGTCCACCTCCTACGTCCACAAGGTCTACACCCAGCTCGCCACCACCTCCTCCCCGCCCGAGGGGGAGGCCCAGTGAGCACCCTGCCCGTCTACCGATGGCGACTCGCCCCCGACGGACTGGCCACTGTTCGCCAGCTTCGCGCCGCGGGTCTGCGCCCGGGTGGACAGGAGGTGGTCGCGCAGGTGGAACGGCCGCGCCGTCGGCGTCCCCCGCTGGTGGCGTTCCTCTACCGCGTCGACCGCGCGAAGCCCGTACGTCCCATGAGCCCGGCCAAGCAGGCCGCGCTCGACAAGGCCAACGCCGCCCGCCGTACCTGCCCGACCTGTGGGCGGGACGCGGGCTACGTGATCCCCGCCCGGCTGGGTGAGTGCGTGCCGTGTGCCTTCCCCGACTCCGAACCGTGCGCCGCCTGAACCCCACCATCGTCGTAAGGAGTTCTGCTGTGTCTCGCCGTACGCGGCCCTCGGCCGCTTCGACCGTGCGCATCCCGCGGCAGCGGGGTTCTGAGCCGGTCATCCTCGTCCTGAGCCCCGAACCCCAGCCGCTGACCACCCGGGCCGCGCTCGCCGCCGGCCGGTGGGCGTGGAAGCACCGCCGCTCCTGGGCACCCACCGCCCTCGCCACCACCCTCCTGGTCCTGACCGGCGCCATCCACGTGATCGAGCCCCGCACCGGATGGGCCCTGGCCGTGTTCGCGCTGGCCCCGGTCGGCGTGTGGGCGTGGGGCATGCTGCGGCGCCGGCCCACCTCCCGCCAGGCCACCGTGTGGCGGGCCCTGCTCGCCGCGTTCGCCACGACCGCCGGCGCGTGGATCGCGCTGGCAGTCGGGTTCGGCCCGGCCCACCCGGCCCTGTTCACCGGCTGGGCCGTTCTGACGCTCATCTCCCAGACGGGCTGGCTCGTGGCCCGCCGCCTGACCGTCGTGACCGAGAAGGAGAGCTCCTGATGGCCAACACCACCTCGGGCATGAACTGGGGCGCCAATGGCGCCGGATGGAAGAACACCGGTGGGCAGCAGGCCCGCACCCAGCGGGCCCGCACCACGCCGCGGCCGGGTGCGAACGGCTCTCAGAGCAAGACGTTCAACAAGTCGTTCTCGCCCGGCTTCACCCTGAACGTCAACGCCGGCGGCGGCCGCGGCAACAACGGCGGCGGGGGCCGGCGCACCGCCGCGGCCGGGGGTGGGC
>NZ_JACBGN010000280.1 GCF_013401435.1 Streptomyces sp. BR123 | reverse complement strand
CGCCCCCTCCTGTGCACGCGCGCAGCCCACCCCCCGCGACGTGCGGCGATGGGCTTCACAGGCGCGCGGACGGCGAGCGCGACGGGCCCGCTCCGGGTGTCCACGTGCTGGAACCGCCGGCCGCGGTGCAGGCGGAACCCACCCGCCCTGCGGTGCGGTGCCGGCCCTGCGAGGCCGGATCGTTACCTCGCCCGGGCCGGGCCCTGCCCGGCCCTGCTCCGCAGCGGGCCCTCAGGGGGCGCGCACGGCCGACAGCAGGCGGGCCACCTCGTCGGAGCCCATCCGCAGCGCCGCGCCGACCGTGGCGAGCACCTCGCGCTCGGCGGGCGTGTACGGGCCGTCCGCCAGGGCGATCCGCGCGCCCTGCAGCAGGACCGACTCCCGGCCCGGCCCGGCCAGGTGCGGCGCCAGCGGTTCCAGTGCCTCGTGCAGCTCGATGGCCAGGGCGGCACCGCAGCAGTCGGGGGCGTCGTACAGCCCGAGCCGGCCCTCGTCGCTCGCCAGTGCCCGTACGAGGGACTCCAGCTGCTCCTGGGTGCAGTCATGGAAGCCGGCCGCCCGTACGGTCGACACGGCGGTCTCCAGTGCGCCGCGCGCGGAGGTCCCGCCCGCCGCCAGCACGGCCAGGGCGACGGTGTGGACGGCGTCGCGCAGCAGCGCCGAGAAGCGGGTGGTGGTGAGCTGGTCGAGGACCTCGGTGCCGAAGCGCTCCCGGCAGCCCTGGCATTCGACGACGGGGCCGGCATCGCCGCGCGGCAGCAGCGGGACGCCGAGGAGGGTGAACCGGCGGCGGCCGGTCCGCCGGCGGTAGTTGCGGTCGCCGCCGCAGCCGGGGCAGAAGAACTCCCCGTCGCCGACCGTGCTCCACGTGGTACGGATGCCCCAGACCGCCGGCTTCCGGCCGTCCCCACCCCGAACTGGCAGCACGTCGCACCTCCGTAACTCCCCCGTGGCTTCGCGGGCACGGGCGGGACCCCCAGGCGGCATCACCGGGTTGGCGTGATGTTAGCCACATCGGTGAGGATGCGTCAGCCGTGTGACAAGACAACCTCCCCCGACGGCGGCACTTGGCCGGTCTGCACCCCTGCGCCTCCCACGGCGGCCCGCCCGTTGTCCCTACGCTCGCCGCGTGAACGACACATCCTGTCTGGTCACGGGGGCCGCGAGCGGGATCGGCCGGGCCACCGCCCGGCTGCTGGCCCGCTCCGGCGCCCGGGTGACCGCGGCCGACATCAACGGCCCCGGGCTGGAGGACCTGCGTACGGAACTGGCCGCCGAGGGGTTCGGCGTCACCCTCGCGACCGGTGATGTCGCCGATCCGGAGGACAACCGTGCGATGGTCCGGGCCGCGGTGGAGGCGTACGGGCGGCTCGACGCGGCCGTGGCGAACGCCGGGATCCTCCCCCTTTCGGACGTATGCGAGACCAGTCCGCAGGACTGGGACCGGGTCATGGCGGTGGACGGCCGCGGCATGTTCCTGACCTGCAAGTACGCGATCGAGGCGATGATCGCGCAGCCGGAGCCCGGGGGCGCGCTGGTCTGCGTGTCCTCGATCTCGGGGGTGGCCGGGCAGGCCCGGCAGGCGGCGTACGGGCCGGCGAAGTTCGTGGCGTCGGGGCTGACGAAGCACCTGGCGGTGGAGTGGGCGGCGGCCGGGATCCGCGTCAACGCGGTGGCGCCGGGGACCATCCGGACGGAGCGGGTGCTGGCGCTGTCGGACGAGCCGGGCGGCCCGGAGTACCTCGCGGAGGTCTGCGCCGCGCATCCGATGGGGCGGCTCGGGGAGCCGGACGAGGTGGCGCGGGTGATCGCGTTCCTGGCGTCGGACGCGGCCTCGTTCGTGACGGGCGTGGTCCTGCCGGTCGACGGCGGCTACCTGGCCCGCTGAGGCGGCCGCCGGGGCGGCGCTGCCCCGCACCTCCGGACGGAGGGGCGGGGCAGCAGCGTGGTCCTGCGGGCCGGCGGTCCTGCGGGCCGGCCGGCGGGTCAGCGGCCGGCGCGGTTGACGGCGGAGACGACCGCCTTCAGCGAGGCGCGCGTGGTGTTGGCGTCGATGCCGATGCCCCACAGGACGCGGCCGTCGATCGCGCACTCGATGTACGAGGCGGCCACGGCGGAGGCGCCCTCGCTCATCGTGTGCTCGGTGTAGTCCAGCAGGCGGGCGTCGATGCCGATGGCGGCCAGCGCGTCGAAGAAGGCCGAGATCGGACCGTTGCCCGTACCGTTCAGGACCGTCTCCACGCCGTCCACGACCGCCTCGACGGTCAGCGTGTCCGTGCCGTCCTTGTCGGTGGCCGTCGAGCCGGCGCGCAGCTGGACGCGGCCCCAGGGGTTCTCGGGGTTGGGCAGGTACTCGTCCGAGAAGATGTCCCAGATGGCCTTCGGGGTGACCTCGCCGCCCTCGGCGTCGGTCATGGCCTGGATGATCTTCGAGAACTCGATCTGCATGCGGCGCGGCAGGTCCAGCTTGTGGTCGTTCTTCAGGACGTACGCGACACCGCCCTTGCCGGACTGCGAGTTGACGCGGATGACCGCCTCGTAGGAGCGGCCGACGTCCTTGGGGTCGATCGGCAGGTACGGCACGGCCCACTCGATCTCGTCCACCGTCTTGCCCCGGGCGGCCGCGTCGGCCTCCATGGCGTCGAAGCCCTTCTTGATGGCGTCCTGGTGGGAGCCGGAGAAGGCGGTGTACACCAGGTCGCCCGCGTAGGGGTGGCGCGGGTGGACCGGCATCTGGTTGCAGTACTCGCTGGTGCGGCGGATCTCGTCGATCTGCGAGAAGTCGATCTGCGGGTCGATGCCCTGCGAGAACAGGTTCATGCCCAGGGTGATCAGGTCGACGTTGCCGGTGCGCTCGCCCTGCCCGAACAGGCAGCCCTCGATGCGGTCGGCGCCGGCCATCAGGGCCAGCTCGGCGGCGGCGACGGCGGTGCCGCGGTCGTTGTGCGGGTGCACGGAGATGCAGATGTGCTCGCGGCGGGTCAGGTTGCGGGCCATCCACTCGAAGCGGTCCGCGTGCGTGGACGGCGTCGAGCGCTCCACGGTGGCGGGCAGGTTCAGGATGATCTCGCGGCCGGGGCCGGGCTGCCAGACGTCGCAGACGGCCTCGCAGACCTCCAGGGCGAAGTCCAGCTCGGTGTCGGTGAAGATCTCCGGGCTGTACTGGTAGCCGAAGACGGTCTCGGGGCCCAGCAGCTTCTCGGCGTACTCCATGACCAGGCGGGTGCCGTCGACGGCGATCTGCTTGATCTGCTCCTTGGAGCCGCGGAAGACGACCCGGCGGAAGGTCGGGGCGGTCGCGTTGTACAGATGGACGGTGGCGCGCTTGGCGCCGACCAGCGACTCCACGGTCCGTTCGATCAGGTCCTCGCGGGCCTGGGTCAGCACGGAGATGGTGACGTCGTCCGGGATCGCGCCCTCTTCGATGATGGAGCGCACGAACGCGTAGTCGGTCTCGCCGGAGGACGGGAAGCCGACCTCGATCTCCTTGTAGCCCATGCGTACCAGCAGGTCGAACATCTCGCGCTTGCGGGCCGGGGTCATCGGGTCGATCAGCGACTGGTTGCCGTCGCGCAGGTCGGTGGACAGCCAGCGGGGGGCCTTGGTCACGCGCGCGTCCGGCCAGGTGCGGTCCGGCAGGTCGACCTGCTCGTAGCGGCCGTACTTGTGGATCGGCATTCCGGAGGGCTGCTGCGTGTGGGTCGCGTTCGTGATGGGCGTGGGGCGACCGGCGAAGGTGTGCTGGCTCATGGCGTAGGGCTCCTCGGGTGTCCGCGTGGGGATCGCTGGAACGGCCGACGGCGGTCGTAAACCGCAACACCAGACTCCGCGGGGAGGGGGTCGACCTACGACTACAGACCCTCGCCGCGGCAGCTAAGCAGAAGCAGCCCGAAACGCATGATGGGCCGAGCCTAGCCGAGCCGCGCCGTGACGCGAGGGACCGTTTCAGTATGCGGGACCCCCATGTCCGATTTACACCCTTATGTGAGCTATGTCTCCCTGTAGCCTTCGCGGCCGCCCCGAACCGTCAACACGGCCCGGCCACTTTCAGACAACCGAATGAATCACGGTTGCAGGTAGTGACAGCGATGTGACCCGCTGCCACATTGCCGGGATGGATGCCTCCCACGTTCACACCCACTCCGACGGCCGCACCCCCCGCCACCCGGTCTTCTGCACGGTGGTGCCGCCGCACCTGCTCGACCGGATCGCCCGGTCCGCCGACACCCGGCGCGCCGGGGCCGCCCTGCGCACCCTCGAACACGACGGCCCCCTGCGCACCCGGCGCCGGATCACCAGCGTCCGCGGGTTCGCGCCCCCGGCGCTGGGCGCTCCCGTGCCGGACGGGCCCCACCGGACCATCCACGACGCCCAGCACCGCACCCGGCTGCCCGGGACGAAGGTCCGCGCCGAGGGCGACCCGGCCTCCGAGGACACCACCGTCAACCGCGCCTACGCCGGGCTGGGCGCCACGTACGAGCTCCTGCTGACCGCCTTCGGCCGGCGCTCGATCGACGACGCCGGCCTGCCCCTGAACGCGTCCGTGCACTACGGCCAGGACTACAACAACGCCTTCTGGGACGGCGAGCAGATGGTGTTCGGCGACGGCGACGGGGACCTCTTCCTCGACTTCACCGTGGCCGTGGACGTCATCGGGCACGAGCTCGCCCACGGCGTCACCCAGTACACGGCGAACCTGGAGTACTACGGCCAGTCGGGCGCGCTCAACGAGTCGATGTCCGACGTCTTCGGCTCGCTGATCAAGCAGTACACCCTGGACCAGACGGCCGACCGGGCGGACTGGCTGATCGGCGCCGGACTGCTCGGCCCCGACGTCACCGGGATCGCGCTGCGCTCGATGAAGGCGCCGGGCACCGCGTACGACGACGACGAACTCGGCAAGGACCCGCAGCCGGCCACGATGGACGACTACGTGCGCACCAACCGGGACAACGGCGGGGTGCACATCAACTCCGGCATCCCGAACCACGCCTTCTACCTCGTCGCCACCGAGCTCGGCGGCAAGGCGTGGGAGCGCGCCGGGCAGATCTGGTACGACACCCTGACCGGCGGCGAGCTCACCCCCGACGCCGACTTCAAGGACTTCGCCCGGCTGTCCGCGGCCGCCGCCGTGACCCGCTACGGGGAGGGAGGCGCGGAGCACCGGGCGCTGCAGAAGGCATGGGCGGCTGTCGGCCTGGGGTAGGCGGCCGCAGCGGTGTAGAAAGACGGTCATGCGGATTCAGGTGGTACGGACGGGCGGCTTCGCGGGCATCGAGCGCCGGGCCGAGGTGGACACCTCGGGCCTGCCGGACGAGGAGGAGTGGCAGGGCCTGGCGCAGCTCGCCCTGCGGCCCGCCGCGGCCTCCCCGGGATCGGACCGGGTCCGGGACGGCTTCTCCTACCGGATCACGGTCGACGGGCGGACGGTGACCTGCCAGGAGCCCGACCTGTCGGAGGCGCAGCGGCAGCTGATCACCCGGCTCCTGAAAGAAGGTGCCTGAGCAGGCGTCTTTGCTCGGATGGCCGGGTGACACCGACACTCCTGTCCCGGTTGGAGCAGTACTACGACACCGTGCCGCGGGTCGGGGGCGCGCGGGCCGAGGATTTCGGCCCGCTGACCCTCTTCGTCCGGGAGGGCGCGGGCTGGCCGTACTACGCGCGGCCCGCGCTCGGCAGCACGGGCGCCGGCACCGCCGACGTGGAACGCGTCCTGGCCCGGCAGCGGCAGCTGGGCATCCCGCAGGCCTTCGAATGGGTGGCCGAAACCAGCCCCTGGCTGCGGGCCCCGGTGGAGGCGGCGGGGCTGCGGGTGAGCGCGCATCCGCTGATGGTGCTGGAGCCGTCCGCGCCGCGGCTGCCCGCGCACCCGGAGGTCCGGCTCCTCGGCGCGGACGACGAGCTGCTCACGGCGGCCGTGACGGTGCCGCGGCTGGCCTTCGCGGACCCGGGCACGTCGGTGGGCGCCGCGGGCCCGGCCGAGCTGGCCGAGGCCCTGGCCGACCCTGCCGCCGCCGCCCACCGCGGCGCCGTGGCCGAACGGCTGGCGTCGGGCCGGACCGCCGTGGCGGCGGCGGTGCGCGAGGGCGTGGTCCTCGCCACGGGCCAGTACAACCCGGTCGGCGACGTCGCCGAGGTGGCCGGGGTCGGCACCCTGCCGTCGGCGCGCCGCCAGGGCCTGGCCCTCGCGGTCACCGCGGCGCTCGTCGCGGACGCCCTCGCCCGGGGCACCCGTACGGTCTTCCTGTCGGCCGGGGACGACGCAGTGGCCCGCATCTACGCCCGGGCGGGCTTCCGCACGGTCGCCACGGCCCTGATCGCGGAACCCGCGGCGGACGGGGAGGCGGCCGGGGTGTAGCGGGGCGCGGCAGGGCACGGCTCCGCGGCGGGTTGCCGAAACGGCAAAGGTCCTTGGCCCTCCGGCGGCGGGCGGCGCAGCATCGGGCACATCCGGAACCCGCGGACCCGCGGACCCGCAGAGGAAGGGACCCCATGCCCGAGCACGCCCACACCCCCACGCACGCCCACGACCACTCCCACCACGGCGGGAACCCGACCGAGCCGCATGCCGGGGACCAGGCGTTCTGGGACTCCCGCTACCGCGAGAGCGACCGCATCTGGAGCGGCAGCCCCAACGCGGCCCTCGTCCGCGAGGTCGCCGGCCTCGCCCCCGGCCGCGCCCTCGACCTCGGCTGCGGCGAGGGAGCCGACGCGGTGTGGCTGGCCCGCCAGGGCTGGCAGGTCACCGGGACTGACATCTCCGAGGTGGCGCTGGAGCGGGCCGCCGCGCACGCCGCCGAGGCGGGCGTCGCCGACCGCGTCGACCTCCGGCGGCACGACCTGACCGAGTCCTTCCCCGCCGGGGAGTTCGACCTCGTCTCGGCCTGCTTCCTGCACAACTACGGCGATTTCCCCCGCGCCCGGGTCCTGCGGACCGCCGCGGCGGCCGTGGCCCCCGGCGGGATCCTGCTGGTCGTCGGCCACGGCGGGTGGGCGACCTGGCAGGAGGACGAGGTGCGACCGGAGATCGACTTCCCGACCCCCGGCGAGGTCCTCGACCAGCTGGAGCTGCCTGACGGCGCCTGGGAGGTCCTGCGCGCGGAGGAGTACGTACGGGAGCAGAACAGCCCCGACGGCCGGGCCGGGACCCGGGCGGACAACACGGTGAAGGTGCGCCGGCTCCCGTAGTCCCCTCCCGTGGACCGGCCGGGCTAGAAGCCGAGCTTGCGGAGCTGCTTGGGGTCGCGCTGCCAGTCCTTGGCGACCTTCACGTGCAGGTCGAGGAAGACCGGGGTGCCGAGCAGTGCCTCGATGTGCTTGCGCGACTTCATCCCGACCTCCTTCAGGCGGGAGCCCTTGGGGCCGATGATGATGCCCTTCTGGCTGGGCCGCTCGATGTAGACGTTGGCGTGGATGTCGAGCAGCGGCCGGTCCGCCGGGCGGTTCTCCCGGGGGATCATCTCCTCGACCACGACGGCGATGGAGTGGGGGAGCTCGTCGCGGACGCCCTCCAGGGCGGCCTCCCGGATCAGCTCCGCGACCATCACCATCTCGGGCTCGTCGGTGAGGTCGCCCTCCGGGTACAGAGGCGGGCTCTCGGGCAGCATCGGCGTGATCAGGTCGGCCAGCAGCTGGACCTGGTTGTCGCCGACGGCGGAGACGGGGACGATCTCGGCCCATTCGATGCCGAGTTCGGCGCCGAGCTGCTGGATCGCGATGAGCTGCTCGGCCAGGGCCTTGGACTCGACCAGGTCGGTCTTGGTCACGATGGCGACCTTGGGGGTCTTCTTGATCCCCGCGAGTTCCTTCGCGATGAACCGGTCGCCCGGGCCGAGCTTCTGGTCGGCGGGCAGGCAGAAGCCGATGACGTCGACCTCGGCCCAGGTGGTCCGCACGACGTCGTTCAGCCGCTCGCCGAGCAGGGTGCGCGGCTTGTGCAGGCCGGGGGTGTCGACCAGGACCAGCTGGGCGTCGGGGCGGTGCACGATGCCGCGGACGGTGTGGCGGGTGGTCTGCGGCCGGTTTGAGGTGATCGCGACCTTGGTGCCCACGAGTGCGTTGGTCAGGGTCGACTTCCCCGCGTTGGGGCGGCCGACGAAGCAGGCGAAGCCCGCACGGTGCGGGCTGTGGGACTCGGGGGAACGATCGCTCATACGGGCCATTCTCCCCGATGCCGCCCGGGGCGCCGACCAGGCTGCTGTCCGAGCCGCCGTCCGAGCCGCCGCCCGGCCGGCGCGCACCGGCAGCGCTTCAGCCCGCGGCGGCGCCCGGGCCGTCGTTCCCGCCCGCCGCCCGGAACGTCCGCCGGTACGCCGTCGGGCTCACCCCGAGCGCGGCCTGCACGTGCTTGCGCAGCGACTGCGCCGTTCCGAAGCCCGCCTCCCGCGCGACCTGTTCCATCGCCAGGTCCGTCTGCTCCAGCAGCCGCCGGGCCCGCTCCACCCGCTGCCCGGTGATCCACTCGCCGGGGCTGGTGCCTGCCTCCTCCCGGAAGCGGCGCGTGAAGGTGCGGACCGACATGGACTCCTGCCGGGCCAGGTCGGCCAGCCGCAGCGGCTCGTGCAGCCGCCCCAGCACCCAGGCCCGGGCCGCCGCGGTGCTGGCCAGCTGCGGCTGCGGCACGGGGCGTTCGACGAACTGGGCCTGTCCGCCGTCCCGGTGCGGCGGCACGACGGTCCGCCGGGCCACGTCGTTGGCGACGGCCGCGCCGTGGTCCTTGCGCACGATGTGCAGGCACAGGTCGATACCGGCGGCGACCCCGGCGGAGGTCAGTACGCTCCCGTCGTCCGTGTACAGCACGGCGGGGTCGACCCGTACGGCCGGGAAGAGGCGCTGGAAGTGCTCGGCGTGGAACCAGTGCGTGGTGGCCGGGCGCCCGTCGAGGTATCCGGCGGCGGCCAGGACGTAACCGCCGGTGCAGATCGAGACGAGCCGGGTGCCGGGCCGGATGTGGGCCAGGGCCGCCGCGAGCTCCTCGGTCAGCCTGCCCTCCTCGTACACGGGCCCGAGCTCGTACGCGGCCGGTACGACGACGGTGTCGGCGGTGGCGAGCAGCTCGGGGCCGTGCTCCACGTGGACCGCGAAGTCCGCGTCCGTCCGGACCGGCCCGGGGGCCAGGCCGCAGGTCAGGATCTCGTACAGGGGCGCGCCGGCGGCATCTGCGGCGCGGCCGAAGATCCGGTGCGGGATGCCCAGCTCGAAGGGCAGCAGTCCGGCGAGCGCGAGGACGACGACACGATGCGGAGCGGCCATGGCCCAATCATATCGAAGGGTGTCGTTCAGGCCACTGTCGCGTGGAGGGCGCCCTGCCGGATGCTGACGGCGTGAATCAGTCAGCCTCCACCCCAGCGCCCGGCCCC
>NZ_JACBGN010000027.1 GCF_013401435.1 Streptomyces sp. BR123 | reverse complement strand
GCGGGGGAGGAGGCGGGTCGTGGCATCGGCGGGCCTTTCGGACGGGTGCGTGTCGTGCCTCCACCCTGGCAGAGCCCGCTCTTGGAGCCTGTCGGTGGCCGGTTGATCACGCCGCGACAAGGTCCTCGACGGTCATGGAGGAGACGGTCTTCCGGCTGTCGTCATGGCTCCAGCGCGATGACTGCCCTGCGGGACGGACGAGCATCATCCGGATCATCGCCACCTTGACCATCGCTTCCGAGGTGGCGGTGAGCCGTTCGTAGTCGCGGGCCAGGCGGCGGTTGCGGACCAGCCGGCCGAGCATCCGTTCCACGATCCAGCGGCTTGGCAGCACCTTGAAACCCTTGACGTCGTCGGTCCGCTTCACGATCTCCACCACGATGTTCAGCCTGTCCCGGGCGCAGGAAAGCAGCCTGGAACCAACGGAGTTGGCGTATCCCCCATCCGCCGAGACCGGTGAGACCGTGCGGAAGCCCTCGGCGGGCCGGGCCAGGACCGCGCGCCCGCCGGCGCGGTACTGGACGGAAGCCGAGGTGACCGCGACGACCAGCGGGAGTTCCATCGTGTCCACGATTACCGACGCGTTGCGCCGACGGGTGCGGGAGCAAGCCGGGCCGGATCCCGAGCCGTCGGCCGCGGTGATCGACGCCCAGTCGATCAAGAGCAGTGAGGGCGGAGAGGCACAGGGATTTGATGCCGGACAGCGAACAGCGGGCCGCAAGAGGCAGTGGATCCGGTCCCAGGTGCCGTCCCGGCGCCACTTGGTGAACCAGCGATGGGCCGCGTCGAAAGACATCGGATCGTGCCCTCGCTCCACCCGGCCCTTCTCACGGACTTCAAGGCGGGCCCCGGCCCGCCTCGCCGACGCCGCGGCGGGCATCGACCGGCAGCTCGCCTCGGTACCGGATGCGGGAACCGGCTTCGGCCTGGCACCGCTCTGTGAGGTGAGGCCAGTGAGCGGCGCCCTGCCCCGGCTGACGATGCGGCGGAGCCACGGCCAGCTGGCATCCCGCAAGCCGATCGATCTGAAAGGGCCTTGAGTCGCCACCGGTGCAGGGGCGGCGACTCAAGGCGCTTCGCTACAAAAGCCGCTCCCTCGCCCCGGCCGGGCCGCTGCCGCACCACCTGCAGCAGCTGCTGGAGACGACAGGCGCGCCGGCCCTGTTCACCATGCGTGGTCTTGTAGGCGAGTTCCAGGAACGAGTGTCGCTCACCGGCAGGAACACCGGTTCCTGCCGGATATCGATGTTTCCCGGTTGTGAGAACGCCGGGGTGCTTGCTTCCCGGCGGGCGGCGTGCATGGAGCGGGTTCTACGGGCGCAGTGTGACGCCGGCCTCGCGGAGCAGGGTGGCGAGGTCATCCGGGATTGGCATCGAGGTGGTGAGTCCGGCGCGGGTGCGGCCGGTGTTGCCGTCCGGGTACTTCCCGGCCGCCGAGCCGGGAGCGGCCACGGCCAGGCGCACCAGCTGGCCGATTGCCTCGTGCAGGTCGCGGTCGCGCAGGGCGAGATGGAGCATCACCCAATGGGTGCGGGTGTGGGGCCATGGCCAGGGCTGGGACAGGATGTGGGCACGCTCGGCTGCCCGCCATCGCTCCGCCGTCGGCCCAGGCGTGCGGGCTGCGGACATCTCGGCGGTGAATGCCTCAAGCAGGTGGGGCGGCATGGGGACGCGGCGGGACACGGAAGACCTCCGGCAGTTCAGGATTTCTTGAATTCAAGCATCCGTGTATCGTCTTGTCCATGCTGACCCTCGCGACCGACCTTGACGCCCTGACCCGCTTCGGCCGGGCGCTGGCCGAACCGATCCGCTGTCGTCTGCTGCTCGCGCTGCGCGAGGCCCCGGCCTACCCCTCCGACCTCGCCGACGCCCTGGGAATCTCCCGCACCCGCCTGTCGAACCACCTGGCGTGCCTGCGCGACTGCGGTCTGGTCGTCACCGTCCCCGACGGCCGCCGTACCCGCTACGAACTGGCCGACCCCCGCCTTGGCCACGCGCTGGACGACCTGCGCAACGCCGTCGTGGCCGTCGCCACCGACCGCACGTGCGTCGACGCCGACGACAAGGGGTGCTGCTGATGACCGCGATATCCCTCGGGCCGCAGCCCGGCCCCCCGTGACGTCCTCGCCCGCCGAATACGGCTGCTGGTCGCCGCGACCACCGCGTGCAACGTCATCGAGGCGGTCGTCGCTCTCACCGCCGGCACCCTCGCCTCCTCCACCGCACTGATCGGCTTCGGCCTCGACTCCGTCATCGAGGTCTCGTCCGCCGCCGCGGTCGCCTGGCAGTTCTCCGCCCGCGGCCACGCCGTCCTCGATGCAGCGGTCGCCCACCCGGACGGGAAGGTACGCAGCCGACTCGTCGAGGCGCGGCACGAGTTGACCACGGATCGCTGGAACCGACTCCTCCTTGCGGAGACGAGCGGTGCGCGGCGGGCTCTGTTCGTCGAGAGGGCCGTGTGGGCGGGCGCAAGGCTGTCCGCCGCACATTGCGAGATGCTCGCCGCCGACGCGTCCCCGTTGGTTCGGGCCGGGGTCGCCGGACTGCGTGGACTTCCCGTCCCTCTGCTCCGTTCTCTGGCCTCGGACCCGGTTCCCGCCGTCCGGGGCGCGGCCTGCGACCCAGCCTGGCCTCATCTGTCTCCGCTCCTGCGGGAACGGCTTCTCACGGACCCCGACGAGTACGTGCGTACCGCCGCACGGCTCCGGTACCACCAGGACCACCCCCTGGACGGAGCCGGTTTCGAGCGACTCGGCGGCACGGCCGGTGGGGCTCTGGGCACCTGTCGCCTGGTGCCCCCACTGGCCGTGCGGCTGGCGGTGCACCAGGATCCTGCCGTTCGGGAGAGGCTGGCCGAGAACCCCCGTCTGGACCCGGCGGCCATCGTCGTGCTCGCCGAGGACGAGGACGGTCAGATCCGGCACGTCGTCGCCCTACGGGCAGACGTGACCGAGGAGCAGCGGGCCGCGATACCCCTCGCATTCGATCCGAGCGACGGGCGCCCCATGGTCCTGCCCTGGGTCGCAGACCTCCACGACGACCCGATGGCCATGCGCCGGCTCGCCGCCTCCAGCCATCCCCATATCCGGAGCAGTGTCGCCCGCGCCCGGCACCTGCCGCAGGACGTCGTCGAACGACTGGCCCGCGACGAGGACCGGGTTGTGCGGCGGCTCTTCCTCGCCGAGTCCTGCGAGGACGCGCCGCCGGACATGCTCCTGGAGGTCTGGCACTGGTGGGACGGCAGCCCCGGCTTTCCCGGGCGCCCGCGGACCCATCCCGACTTCCCTCGCGCCGGGCTTCTCCGCTTCGCCACCGACCTGAACCCGAGGCTGCGCCGACTTGCCCTGGACGATCCGCAGTCCACGCCCGAGCTGGTGGAGGAGTTCAGCCGGGACGCGGCCGAGGAGGTACGGCAGGACGTGGCGCAGGACCCCAGGCTCGCTCCCTCGACCGCGGTACGCCTGCTCGCCGACCCGGATTCCTCCGTGTGGGCCTTTGCTGCCCGCAACCCCGCCCTCCCGCAGGACGTTGTGCTCCGGCTGCTGCAGGACCCGGAGACCGCCGATGCCGCCGCCGGAAACCCCGCGCTGCCCGTGCCCGTGATGCGCCGGATGGTCAACCTGTTGGAACGGACCCGCAGAGAGTGTGACCGCAGCTGCCTCAACCGACCGCATGCGCCCACCCCGCATCAACACTCGTCACACGGATGGCAGCTTCTGGCCGGTCCGCCCGCGGAGCCCCGCACCCGCGTGCGGGCGGCCTGAAGGCTGAGCTGGGCCGCAAGCCGAAAACCGTCCTGGGCCTGGACCACTTCGAGGGGCGCTCGTTCGCCGGCCGGCACCGGCACGTCACCCTCCTCACCGCCGCCCACCTGTTCTGACCGAACAGCGGAGCAGCCCGAAAGCCCCTGCCAGGGCCTGACCCTCTACCAGGCCCTGGACCTCCTACAACTCACCACGGAGTCGAGCGTCGCCCAACAGATGGGGGACGCGTTCCTTTCCGGCTCAGCGGCCCGTTTCCGCCCTACACCTTCGTCTGAACTGAGGAAGCACCCCACGGGCTGCTTGTCCCTGCTGTCGCTTCTTGACCGATCCGGCGGTCGGCCGCCCCGCCGGCGGTATTCCGCCAGTACCCCATCCCGGTGAACGTCTCGCTGGTGAGGGGCACTGGCGCGGGGTGGTGTGTGCCGTGTCGGGTCAGCACCAACGGGTGTGTCGGCAGACGCTCCAGCCATGGCGGTCCGAGTCGCCGTCCGACGAACCGCCGGTGTCGCGGGGACGGCCGTTCGGGAAGACCGTGTCGCGGTTCCGGTCGTTTGGGTGGGGGTCGCGGTAGTCCGGGTCACCGTCGCCGTCCCGGTCCGGGAGGTACACGGCCGTGCCGCGGTCGGGGTCCGGACAGCCGTTCTCGGGCGATGACAGGGACAGCTTCACCCAGGCGTCGTTGCGCAACTCCGCGTCCTTCGCGGGGTCCTGGCGGCAGACGCGCCAGTCGTCGTACTCGCCTTCGGCGGGCAGGGTGTCGTTGCGGTACGCCGCCTCGGCGCGGATGCGGCGCTCGGGCACGCCCACGGCGGCAACCTCCGCGCGGGCGGTGGGCCAGGTCTTCCACGACACATCAGGCATCTTCGGCCAGGGCACAGCGTGGCCGTCCCGATCAGGGCAAGGCTCGCCGGCTTGGACGACGCCGAACTCGACCGTCTTCTCCACGACGACGCTTCCGGGCTCCGGCTGTTGGAAGCACACCGTCCACAGGGACCGGGCCGTCACCGCCCGTCCCTGACTGGACGCGTCGTGGTAGGTGACGGAGTATCCGGACTTGCGGGAACGTCCGAACGCCGTGTCGAGCCGCTCGCCCAGGAAGTCGCGTACCCGCTCCGCGGGCCGGGTCGGCGCGGCAGGCGGGGTCGGGCGGAACGCGGGGGATGTCCTGGCCGGTTTCGCGTCCTTCGCCGACGGGTGCGCCGCGATTGCCGGCCGGGGCTGGTCCGGGACCACCGCTCCCAGCAGCGCCATCGCGGCGACCGTGGCCGCGATCTTGCCGGCCTTCGGCCAAGGGTTGCCCCGCCACAGCACCACGAGCGCGGCGGCGAGGGCCACGGCGCCCAGCCGCTCGTCCAGGGCACCGAGCAACGGCACCGCAGCAACGGCTCCGGCCCTGGCGCGGTTCGTGCGCCACCAGGGGTTCGGCGGGGCGGATTCCGGCGGCGCCGCGGGGGTGCAGGGGGCGGGCATGGAAGTGCTGCAGCCCTTTCGATGGGCGGGGGCGGGTATTCCGGCCACATGGTACCGGTGGCCGAAAAGCGGCCCGCTCGCTCCCTCGTCACCCGCGACTTGGGTCCGCCGCCGCTGACACCCACGCCCGGACCGTGGACGGCGCTTACTGGGTCAGGAACCATGGGCTGGCGCTCCTCACTGCCGCCAGGTCATCGAAGCCCTGCCGCAGACGACCACCGTTCCCGGAGATCGCCAAGACTTCGTGGTCGGCACCGTGTGGTCGGCGCAGCTGTGGCCGTCCGCCTTCCGCCCGCAGGTGACGGAGCGCACCCGGTGGCGGCAGGAGCTCGGAGACGGCTGGGACGCCCACCGGCAGGAGGACTCCAACGCCGCCCCTCGGCTGCTCGCCGCCGGACGGATCTCCAACGCGGGCTCCCGGCTCGACCCGGGCGACGACTTCTTCAAGGAGGCCGTCATCGAGGTGGCGGTGGCCGCCGGGCAGGGCCGGGTGGAGCTGCCCGCGTCGGTGTCGTTCATCCGCGCCGACCGCTGCAAGCTCGCCAACAGCTACACGGGATCCATCGAGCACTCATGGGACGTGGAAGGTCAGGGGCACCTCGAGTGGTGGCGGAAGAAGTCGTCACCGGGGCACCGGTCTGGGCCGCAATGGGGTGGGCCATCCCGAAGGGCAACGACGCCGCCCCGTACATGGAGGTGCACATCTCCCGCGATCCCGACGGACGCGAGGTGCTCAGCGAGGACGAGCAGGAGCCGTACGGGATGAAGACCATGAGCAAGGGTGTCGACCAGCCCGTCGCGGTGCTGCTGCGGCTGGCCGGAGGCGGCGCCTGACGGCCGGCCCGGCCATGCTGCACTGGGCGCGCCGGGAGAACGAGCGGCGGTAGCCCACAGACCCATGCCGAGCATATGAAAACAAGACAACCTGACGCTCGCACTGAACGCGCGTAGACCTACCTGCGCCGCCGGAGCTGGTGGGCTGGCCTGCCGGGTCGTCGAGTCGCCCGAATGGCTGAATGTTGAACTATTGGCTGACAAGCGCACTACGGTTGCGGAGGTTGCTGTTCCACCGAGAGGAAACCCCTCATGAGCGCTGCCGAAGCCCCAAGAACGGCCTTCATCCTCACCGGCTACCGCCCCGAGGACGGCTTCTTGGCCGCCGAACTGAATCCGCCCCCCGCCGAGTACGTCTGGCACGACAAGGGCGCCGAGCAGCAGGAACAGCGGTACGGCTCGGGGGTGGGATACCAGCAATGGCTCGCCGTCGACGCGTGGACCGGCGCGGTCTGGTTCGGGGACGTCGACTGGCGGGCTCCGCGCGAACACGTGGAAGGCCAGCTTCCCGGCGTCCCGCGCAAGGCGCTGGGCGACGGCATGTTGCCGGCCCCCGGGGTCCTGGTGCAACTGCTGAGCCACATGACGCACGACGAGCAACACGGCTGCTCCTGGCGCTTCTTCACCGCCCCGGAGTTGCATGCGCTCGCGCTGCGCGTCCTACCGGCCGTTCAGCGGCTCGTCGACTCGATACACCGGACGGGGCCGGACGGCGAGCCGGAGTGGTCCGCCGAAGCGGCCACCGCCTGGGAGGACATCGAGCGGGTCGCCACCCACACCTTCCAGGCTTCCGGAGCGGTCGACTGGCCCAGGCTCCGTATGACCCCCGTACCCGCATGGCGAGTCGAAGTCGGCGCCTTCCTCGAAAGCAACGCCGACCTGTGCGACCCCGCCTGGGCGGGGGCCACCGACGCGGAGCTCGACGCCGATGCAGACTACCGGCGCGACTCGGGCTACGGCGGCGTCCCGGGACGCGTCTGCCTTGCTGTCGACCGGCAGATCGAGCACGGTTTCACCTTCTACGGCCACCGTGCCGCCCTGTATGCCCACCGCGCACGGGCCTGCGGTGGCCGTACGCCGACGGATGCCCGCACCTGGCTGGAGGCGACAGAGGCCGGCAGGAATACCTGGGCGGCGGCCAAACCCCTCGGAGCCACCCTCGCCGACGTGCCGGACTGCGTCCTTTCGCTGCTGGCCGAGGGCTTCCAGAGCGCCGCGCAGAAGGAGGGGCTGGCTCTGATGGGACTGCCCACCCACCTGCGGAACCTGCGCGCCGAGGAAAGGGAGGCCGTCGATCGGCAGCTCGTCCGCGAAGGCGAGGAGGTCGAACGCCTGGAGAACGTGCTCAGGGAGTTCCGCGCCGCACGGAACCGCACCGTGACGCGGATCCTGGCGTGGGCCGACGGGCGCAGCGATGAGGAGATCGCACGCCTGGCCTCCACGTCCCCGGACCTCGTCGGCGACTGGCGGGCCCGCCTGGGCGACGAGCAGGCCACCCAGGCCGCAGAAGCCCGATCTCGCCGGGTGCCCGGCGACTCTTGACAGCCCTGCTCGGCTGCCCCCAAGATCAGGGCGTGAACCTGTCAGACAGTCAGACAGGTGGGGGGATGTCGCGGCGCGTGAGCGCGATGGAAGCGGTGTTCGGCCACCTGCGCACCGCCATCGAGCGCGGCGAGTACGCAGTCGGGGACAAGCTCCCCTCTGAAGCCGAGCTGTGCCGCACTCTCGAGGTCAGCCGGCCCGTTCTGCGCGAGGCGCTCCGGGCCTTGCAGGCCATGGGCCTGACCGTGTCGAAGACGGGCAAGGGAACCTTCGTCGTAGCGAACACGGTCGAGGACCCGACCTTCGGCGACTACGCCGCGAGCGACCTGCTCGAGGTGCGCCGACACGTCGAGATCCCGGTCGCCGGGTACGCCGCGCTGCGCCGCACCCCGGAAGACCTGGACCACCTGGCCCATCTGCTCGACCGGATGGAGCAGGAGACCGACACCACGGCATGGGTGGCCCTCGACACCGTCTTCCACCTGGCGGTTGCCGAGGCCTCCCGCAACCCGGTCTTCCGCCGGGTCATCGAGGAGATCCGCGACGCCTTGGCGCGCCAGTCGACCTTTCTCAACGAGCTGGGCGGCCGCCGCGAGCAGTCCAACTGCGAGCACCGGGCGATCTACGAGGCGCTGATCGACGGCTGCGAACCGGACGCGGTCGAGGCCATGTCCCACCACCTCCACAGGGTCGAGACGACCCTGACCGACATCGTGCACCCCAAGCGCACGAACATCCCCACGGAAGGCGGACCCGAGGCGTGAGCGAGCAGTTCCTCAAAGACGAGAAGCACCCGTCCACCCGTCACGTCGACGCCGGGGACGACGGCTACAGCAAGTCGTTGCAGCCCCGGCACGTCAACATGATCGCCATCGGCGGTGCCATCGGCACCGGGCTCTTCCTGGGCGCGGGGGGCCGGCTTGCCGAAGCCGGGCCCTCACTGTTCATCGCCTACGCCGTCTGCGGCATCTTCGCGTTCCTCGTCGTGCGGGCGCTCGGCGAGCTCGTCCTGTACCGGCCGTCCTCAGGCGCCTTCGTGTCCTACGCCCGCGAGTTCCTGGGCGAGAAGGGCGCCTACACCGCAGGCTGGATGTACTTCCTCAACTGGGCCACCACCGGCATCGCCGACATCACAGCCGTGGCCGTGTACACCCACTACTGGGGCCTGTTCTCCGACGTCCCGCAGTGGGTGATCGCCCTCATAGCCCTGACCGTGGTCCTCGCCGTGAACCTCATCTCCGTGCGGATCTTCGGAGAACTGGAGTTCTGGTTCGCCATCGTCAAGGTCGGCGCCCTGGTGGTCTTCATGGTCCTCGGGATTTTCCTCCTGGTCACCCGCCACCCCGTCGACGGCGTCGTACCCGGCCCCTCCCTGATCACCGACAACGGCGGGATCTTCCCCAACGGGCTGCTGCCCATGCTGCTGATCGTCCAGGGCGTCGTCTTCGCCTATGCCTCCGTCGAACTGGTCGGCGTCACGGCCGGCGAGACCGAGAACCCCGAGAAGATCATGCCCAAGGCGATCAACTCGATCATGTGGCGCGTGGGCCTCTTCTACGTCGGTTCGGTCGTCCTCCTGTCGATGCTGATGCCGTGGAACGGCTACAGCGCCGACCAGAGCCCGTTCGTGACCGTGCTCTCCCACATCGGCGTGCCCGCTGCCGGCGGCGTGATGAACCTGGTCGTCCTCACCGCGGCCATGTCCTCACTCAACTCCGGCCTCTACTCCACCGGCCGCATCCTGCGCTCGATGGCCGTCAACGGGTCCGCCCCCCGCTTCACCGCCCGGATGAGCCGCACCCAGGTGCCCTACGGCGGCATCCTGCTCACCAGCGGCGTGTGCGTCCTCGGCGTCGGCCTCAACTTCGTGGTACCCGACGACGCATTCGAGATCGTCCTCAACCTCGCGGCCCTCGGCATCCTCTCCACCTGGGGCATGATCATGGTCTGCCACCTGCTCTTCTGGCGGAAGACCCGCGACGGCGAACTCGCCCGCCCCGCCTACCGCCTCCCCGGCTCCCCCTGGACCCAGGTCATCACCCTGGTCTTCCTCGCCTCCGTCCTGGTCCTCATGTACGCCGACGGCGGGGCGGGACGCACGACCGTGCTGTGCGTGCCGCTGATCGCCGGAACGCTGGTGGCCGGCTGGTACGCGATCCGCGGCCGCCTCGCACGCGCCGCCGCCAAGAGCAGCCGCTGACCGGACGACGCCCCTGAACGATCCGCGCAGTCGGTGCACCGTCACCGAAGCCGCCGCACCCCCACCCGTGCGAATCAGCACACGTCAAAGGAGGCACAGATGCGCAGCGCATCTGTGCCTCGCGGACGCGCCCGGCATACGGGAGCCCCTCACGCACCCGTCACCCACGTCATCCGGGGCGGCGTCATCCGAACCGTGGAGTCTTGCCTCCGATACGGGTGCCGAAAGACAGCCCCGCGCAAATGTCGGCCGGGTACCGCAGACGACCGGGCACGTCACGCTCGTTCAGGGCACCGATGACCAGGTCTGCGGTGAGGCCCCCGGGCGCGGCGGGCTGTAGTCGGGGGCGGAGCCATCCGGAGTCTGCGGCTGTGAGGCTCTCGGCGACTTGACCGGCAGATAGTTAGCCGCCATATTACGTCTCATGAGTGACGAGGATGCGAACCCCGGCGCTGCACCCACGCTCGAACAGGCGCGGAAGCAGATCGCACGGTACGGGCTTGAGGCCGACCCGCAGGCGGTGCTTGTCGCGGTGCGCCTGATGGCTGCCGGGGCGCGCCTGGACCGGGCGTCCGAAGTGCACTTTGCGCGTTCCGGGCTGTCGACCGGGCGCTACCGCCTCCTGGTGGATCTCGAGGACAGTGGCGGGGAGAAGTCGCCGTCGCAGCTCGCAAAGAGTCTCGGCGTCTCGCGCGCCACAGTGACCGGCCTGGTCGTTGGCCTGGAGCGAGAGGGTCTGGTGGCTCGCCGCGCCTCAACGGAGGACGGGCGGGGCGCAGTGGTCGTACTCACGGCGCGTGGCAGCCGGCGGTTGCGCGATATGGCCGCGGACCACTTCGCACGGCTTGAGGCGCTGGTCGGTGGACTGGCCGCCGACGAACGCGGGCTGTTCCTGGACCTCCTGGAGCGGATCACTCAGCGGATCGGCGCATTGACTGCCGAATAGCTGCGGCATCACTTCCGTGCGGGGGGCGGCTGTTTCGACCGCGCGGCACCCTTTCCCGCGCCCTAGTAGTTAGCCGCCTAATCAACTAGTTAGCCAGCTAATCATTTCGGAGGAGTCGCATGAGTCCCTCTCCCAGAACCGCCCAGCGCGGTATCGCCACGCGTCCGTTCACCCCGTGGAAGGAAGTCGCGACCGCCTACCTGGCCCCCGCGCTCACCGCCGGGCTCGGCGGATTCCTCAGCGGCCAGCCCGAACTGACCAGGGCCGCCTTCACCTCCATCGGGGCCACATCGGCCTTGGTGGCCTGCATCGTCGGCGCATGGCTGCACCGCCGTGGCCGCCCCCGACGCTGGACAGCCTCGGCGCCGCGACCGGTACTCACCCTCGGACTTGCCCTTACAGCGGCCGGCATCGCCGGCCTGGCCGGATGGTTCGGAACCGACTGGCTGCCGTCGCACACACCGGTGCCCGATGCCGGATGGCTGGAGCGGCTGCAGATCGACCTGCCGCTGTCGGCCGGCCTGGCCGCCGCCATCGTCACCTGGCGGTGGCACGGCACGACCTCCCGGCAACAGTCCTGACCCAGCCCTTCCCATCCGATTCTCCAGACCCCTCACTCACGAAAGGCACACTGTGATCACCATCATCGGCGCCACCGGCGCCACCGGAAGCGCCCTGCTCCGGCGGCTCATCGAACTCGAAATCCCCTGCCGCGCCGTCAGCCGTACGCCCGACAATCTGCGCGCCGCCATCGGCGCAAACACGCCAGTCGAGATCATCGGTGCGGACGCCGCAGACCCTCAGACGCTCCACGACGCATTCGAGGGATCCACGCAACTGTTCCTCGCCATGGCCAACAGCCCGCGTCAAGCCGAGCTGGAGACCAACGTGATAGACGCCGCAGCCCACTGCGGGGTACGGCACGTGGTCAAACTCTCCGCCCCAGCAGCCGAGCCCGCCTCACCGGTGGCCATCTCACGCAGCCACTGGCGGATCGAGGAACACCTGGCGACAACCGAGATGACGGCCACGCTGCTCCGGCCCTACGCATTCATGCAAAAGCTGCTCTTGAACGCCCCAGCGATTGCCGAGGGCGTACTCGTCGGGACCATGCGCGAGGCACCCTGTAACTACATCGACGTCCGAGACATCGCCGACGTCGCCGCCGAGACCCTCCTGCGCCCCAGCCTTGCCGGCGCCACCTACACCCTGACCGGCCCGCAGGCCTTCAGCCACCCCGGGCTCGCCCGTCTACTCGGCGAGCTGACCTGCCGCCCCGTTCGCTACATCGACCTGCCACCGAGCGAGTTCCACAGCCACCTCCTGTCCACCGCACATATGCCGCCCTGGCTCGCCAGCCACGTGGTAGAGATCCAGCAACTGGCCATCGCCCGCCCGGAATCTCCCAACGACACCATCGAGACCATCCTCGGCCGCCCCGCCAGGACACTGCACGCCTTCCTCCGCGAACATCTCCACACGTTCACCAAGACCGCCTGACCGACCGCCCAACCGTCTGCCCCCGCCCCTCACCCTTCTCCGGGATACCGATCCCGGTATCCCGGAGAAGGGCATGCTGCTTCGAGGACGAAGCCGGGTCCACCCGCCGGCCGCCCGCAGGACGCACCCGGGGCCGGCGCGGCCACACGCAGGTCGTAACGGTGAGTGGACGCCGCTCGGGGCGCCTGTCGGTGGCCGGGCTGATCGCGATGCGGCCCGGCCACCGCACCCGACTGTGCCACCGCGTGCGCACCCACCGAGCGGGCAAAGGCAAGCGCCGCAGCATGGGCGAGCGTGACTTCATCGCGCTGATCGACGGCGTCCACCAGATCGTCAAGGCACCGATCGTGCTGGTGTGGGACCGCCTGAACACGCACGTCTCCCGCGCCATGGGCGAGCTGATCGCCGAGCGTGAGTGGCTGGCGGTGTTCCTCCTGCCTGCCTACTCACCCGACCTCAGCTTGACTCTGTCGGGGATCTTGGAGTTGCCGAGGTCAGGTGCCCAGGGTTCGCCACGACTTCGGCCGGGGGATCTCGCGCCGGTCGAGGTAGTTCTGGAGGCAGTCGGTTGGCGCGGCATGGGGGCTTCCTCGGTGGGTGGAAGTCCGCTGAGGCGCTCGATGTTGACGGCGATGGCCGTCAGGACGTGTTGGACGTGTGCCTTTCCCTGTCCTCGGTAGCGGCAGCGGCGCATGCCGTGTCCGTGGGCGAACTCATTGACCGTGCCCTCCACTCCGGAGCGGACCGCGTAACGGGCCTTCCACTGGGGTGTCTGCTGCTCGGTGTGGACGCGGAGCTGCAGGTCGCGGAGTTCGCGCGGGGGAAAACCCACGGTGCGGGCGCTGTCGACGGTGGACGTGCAGCGGGATCGGACGGGGCAGGGGCGGCACTGGCTCTTGGTGAACCGGGCCACGATCAGCGGGGCCGCGGTGGGCGAGGAGGTCGGGTAGGGGCCATGCCAGCCCTGGCTGACTTGCCCCTGGGGGCAGGTGACCTGCTGGCGGTCGTAGTCGATGTGGAAGTCGTCCCGGGCGAAGCCCTCGTTCTGGCGGTGCTGGCGGGTGGGGTTGCTCCGCAGCGGCCCGGAGACGGTGACCTGGTGTTCACGGGCGGCTTGTTCCAGGTGGGGCAGGGAGGTGTAGCCGGCGTCGACCAGGTGCTCGGCGGGCAGCAGTCCGCGACGCGCCAAGCGTGTGTGGATGCCGGGCAGGACCTGGCTGTCGTGGGCGGTGGCCGCGGTGGTGGCCACGTCCGTGATCACGTTGGGTCCGTCGGGAGCGCAGGTCTCGGTCAGATGAGCGGAGAATCCCTTCCAGCTGATGATGTGGCCGTGCCGTGCGTAGCGGGCCGAGGTGTCGTAGGGAGAGACGATCGCCCGGGGCGAGGGCGGCAGCCCGGGGCCGCATTGCTTCTCGGCGGTGCGCCAGCGCAGGTGTCCTGCGGCGTCATAGTGGTAGTTCTGCACCATGACCTGGCGCAGGGCCTGGACACGGGGACCGGTGGTGCGGTCGGCTCCGTGCCGGTCGAGGTGTTCCAGGAGCCGGACGGCGTCGTTTCCGGTGGCAAGGATCCTGGTCTTGGGTTTGGTGGGGGTTCTTGCCCAGGCGGACCGGCCGGCCGTAGCGGAGCCCCCAGTCCTCATCGACCAGTTCGTCGAGCAGGTGCGGGGACGTGCCGGCGACTTCTTCGAGTGCGGCACGGACGGCCTCGGTGATCAGCTCCAGGCGGGTCAGGTCACGCACCGCGGCCAGGACATGGGTGGAGTCGGTGCGCTGCGTGGTGCGCTCGCGCACCAGTCCGGCCTCCTTGAGACGGGCCAGCGCGAGGTCGAGGAGCCGGTCGGCACGGCCGTCTTCAGCGAGCCGGTCGCGGAAGTCGGCCAGCACGCTGTGATGGAAACCGGGATCGTCCAGCTCCATGGCCATGGCGTACTTGAAGTCGATGCGGCAGCGGACCGCCTCGGCGGCCTTCGGGTGGTTCCGCCGATCGATGCTGATGTCGAGGTGCCCGTTGTCCCTCCGCCCCCGTTCCGGTGAGCATGTGCCGCCTCTGACTGCGCAGGTCGCGCGGGCGAGCAACCCGGGTGGCACGACGGCGATATGGGTACGGGACCGCCTCGATGGACTGTGGTGCGACGAGGACTTCGCCGACTGGTATCCACGGGATGGGCGTCCGGGTCTCTCGCCTGCTCAGCTGGCCACCGTCTGTGTGCTGCAGTTCCTGCTCGGCCTGTCGGACCGGCAGCTCACTGAGCTTGACTCTGTCGGGGATCTTGGAGTTTCCCGGTGCGACAGCGTGATCAACGGGCATGCTGTTTTTGAACCTCCGGCTGACCCGGGCCGATAGCCTGTGAGCAGCCCCACTCTGAGGGGAACCGATGGCTCCCACGCCCGCCGACACCGCCGAGATCCGGGACCAGCAAATCGCCGACCTGCGGGCCAGCTCGTCGTTCTCCGCGGTATAAGCGGTGATCGGGGGCCGAGTACCGTGCGATAGCGGAGCGGGTGTACGAGCGGGCGTGCGACCGGCGGTCCGGGCTCAACCGTACCCTCGCAGGAGCGGCTGGCGCCGCGCTGCGGACGTGGCCGCCGTCACCGCGTCGGCGCTGGTGCTGCACGGCACCGAGGACCCCATGTTCCCGCCCGCCCACGGCCGGGCCACCGCCCCCGCTGTCCCCGGCACGCGCCTGGTCACCGTCGAGGGCCTGGGGCATACTCTCCCCGCGGCGCTGGACCGGCGCCTGGCCGACGAGATGCTACGGCACGTCCAGCGCTGAACGCCGGCCGGAAGCGGTGAAGGCGCGGGCGCCCGCCTGCCACGTGAGGTCGAGGTCGGAGCCGTCCGGGTAGCGGTGGTCGAGTTCGAGGAGCACCATGCCGTGCGCGTACGACCAGAGGGCCTGCGCGAGGTGGGGTTCGTCCGTGGCGAGGAAGAACGGGCTTCCGGCCCACTCCTCCAGCCCGCCAGGCAGGGCGGCGCGCGGCAGCGGGCCGGTGGTCGCCAGGCGGTAGAGGCCGGGGTGGGCGAGGGCATGCCGCCGGTAGGCGGCCAGGACCGCGGGCACGCGGTCGGCGGCGGGCACTTCGCCCAGGGCGGCGTGCAGGGCCGGGCCGCACCCATCTCGGCGAGGGCGTCCTCCACGAGGGCCGCTTCCACGGCCTCCTTGTTGCGGAAGTGCTTGTAGAGGGAGGGAGCGCGGATGCCGAGGCGCTCGGCGAGGGCGCGCATGGTCAGTTCGTCGTGGCCGCGCTCCTCCAGCAGGCCGCGGGTGGCGGCGGCGATCTGGGCGGCGCGGGGGGTGCGCGGGGTGCGGACGGGCTGCTGGTGGGTGCTCACTGGTGTTCGGCTCGCTGCCTGAGGGCGGAGTTCATCGCCGCGGAGGCGTCGTGGACGTCGAGCTTGCGGCGTACGAAGGGCACGGCCACGAGGGCGCCGGTGAAGGTCTCGGCCTGAGTGAGCCGTACGCTGCCGGGCCCGGTCTCCTCGATGAGGAAGGAGTGCTCCCCGTCGAGGAGACCGGGCAGCCCGAGCCGCCCGAGCCAGCGCAGCTCCCTGCCGGGGACGGCAGCACGGACCGTGGGGCGGAAGCGCATGGTGGAGCCGTTGTTGACGATGACGTTCCGTAGCACTGCGCCCCTCTCGGGCATGCCCTTGATGCTGAGATGAAGGGGTTCCGATGCGGGTACGCGTCGAAGTCGGTGAGCACCTGCCACACGCGGGAAGCGGGGGCGGCGATGTCGATGTGGGTACGGACAGCGTGCATGGGAACTGGCAGGGAATGAGTCGGCTAACGTTGTTAGCTCGCGCCCCCAGCGTAAGGCTCTTTGTTAGCCGCGCAAGCGTGTCGGCGGCAGGATTGTCAGTGGCCCCTTGACTCACTGAGACAGAACACCCCGAGAGGCAACTGCCCGGCCAGCTCGGGGTGGCCCCCTCCGCGAGGCGCCTGGTCATGAGGGCGCGGCCAAGTGATCAGGGTCTCGGAGTGCTGGACGAGGCGTTCGTAGTCCCGGGCGTGCCGGCGGGCGTGCATCATCCAGGCAAGCGACCGTTCGACCGCCCAACGGCGGGGCAGCATCACGAAAGCCGGAGGCGTCCTTGGGCCGGAAGACGATCTTGATGGTGAGGCGGAGGTGGACTCGTTGGAGTTGAGCTGGGCGACGATGTGCCGCACCCACGTGTCGTTCGGGTGGGCGGCGGCGTGAGGGGCGAAGGTGCCGGTGATGAATCGGCGGAACTCGGTCAGCTTCTCGCCCACCACGGCCTGCTCGTAGGTCTCCAGGACATCGCGTTCGGCGCCGAGCAGGTAGCCGACGTCGCGGGTCCACGTCAGCGGCGCCGGCCCTTCTCCGCGGCCTGGTCGCGCAGGGCGGCGAGCCGTCGCGGACCTGGCGGGCGGACAGGCTGGTCGCGGGACGAGCTGGCGGAAGTCCGCATCCCTCCGTCGCCGGGAGGCGCGGGGCACGGCTACTCGCCCTTCAACAGCCGGGCGACCTCGTCGTCCATGTCGACCTTGCCGGTGTCCACCGCGGTCTCGATCCAGTCCGGTGTCGCCCGCACCTTCGCGGCGTTGGAGTGCACGATCGCGCACTCGTCCTCGCTCAGGGTGCGGTCCCGCAGACCGTGGACAGCCGCGGCGACGAACGAGTGGCAGGCGGTCACCAGGTCCAGGAACTCCACCGTGCGGGTCAATGCGCATCACGGCCGGCGCGACCGGGCTCATGCGCTCGAAGTCCGCGAACCGCTCTTCCTCGTCAGGAATGCTGCCCAGGACCCAGCCGCTGGCCTCCGGCCCCGGCCGGACGCCCCCCGCAGGCGGCGAACAGGGCCTGTGCGCGCAGCGCGGGGCCGCCCGGCCGGGGCGTAACGGTCTTCGATCAGCGACGCGGGCGTGCTGCGAGCATCGCGTCGTGAAGTTCCTCGGGGCCGGGAACGGGCGGCAGCGGCGACGTGGGCCCGTCGGGGCGGCAGGAGTCGAGCAGCAGGGAGACCAGGCGCTGCCAGGCGCCGGGGGCGGCGTGGCGGGTGGAGGACAGCACGCCGGTGTTGGCCATCAGGAACAGGATGACGTCGCTGCTGGTGATCTCGGAGCGCAGGCGGTGCTGCTGCTGCGCGCGCCGGATCAGGGCGTCAAGAGCTTCTATGGCGCGGGAACGTGGTTCTTCCATCGCCGGTGAGTCGGGGAAGCAGGCGGTGAAGGCTTCGGTGACGGCGCGGTCGGCGGCCTGCATGGCGCAGATGCGCTCGACGAAGCCCTTGAAGCCTTCCCAGGGGTCGGGGGTGTGCATCGCCTCCTCGGCGAGGCGGGCCAGATCGGTCATGCGGTCGGCCAGCACCGCTTCGATCAGGGCTTCCCGCTCGGGGAAACGCCGGTAGAGCGTGGCGATGTTGACCTCCGCCTTTCGCGCGACGTCCTCCAGGGGCGCACTCAGCCCGCGCTCGGCGAACACCGTGCGGGCAGCCGCCATGATGCGTTGCCGGTTGTCTTCGGCGTCCCTGCGCAGCCTTCGGCTCTGCTCGGATCCCATGGCCTGAATCCTACAAGTGAAGGTACTCCTGCGGTTCTGGTAGCTTGAGCCTCACATCAAAACGCAGGGTCCCCTTCACTTATGGAATGAGTGTGCCGTGCCCGTCGTCCTGTGGGTCGCCCAGGCCCTCCTCGCCGTACTGTTCACCGCCGCCGGCGGGATGAAGCTGGTCATGTCCCCGGATGACATGGTCCCGCTCATGCCGTGGGTCGTGGACTTCCGTCCCGAGACGATCAAAGCGATCGGAGTACTGGAGGTACTTGGTGCGGTGGGGCTGATCCTTCCCCGCGCCACGAACATCGCCCCGGTACTCACCCCGGTCGCCGCGGCGGGCCTTGCCTGCGTCATGGCCGGCGGCGCGGTCGTGCATGTCACCCGAGGTGAATATCCCCACAGCATCGGCAACATCACCGTGTTCGCGGTGGCTCTGTTGACCGCCTGGGGAGCACTTCGCTCCCCCTCCTGGCGGTGATCCCTCGGTAGCCTGTGGGGCCCAGCGATCGCGGATCCGGCCGGAAGAGATGGTTGAGGTCGGCCACGACGTGCCCTTGGAAGGGGCCGCGCACCAAGCGGCCGATGGCGTCGACATCCTCGGGCGGAACCTGGAGATCGCCGCCACCTGTGATCGAGAGGACCGGAGCCGCGATCCGGGCGAGCGCAGGAGCCGGGTCGTGGGCGACGAAGTCACAGGTCCACCGCGCGTTGACACGCTGTCCCTGAAGACGCATCTCGGCGTCACCGGAGGCTGCGATCCTCTCCAGATTGCTGCGCTGGAGGCGGTGGACGTTCGTGCGCAACACCCGCAGGACGAGTTTGACCGGCAGCGGCAACCTGGTGGCCAGGTGCTCGGCCTGCCAGACGAGGATGTCGCCGCCAGGACGTGCGGCGGCGGAGAGCAGGACCCACTCCGGCCACTTGGGCGTCAGCGGCGAGCTGCGCGGCGTACCAGGCGCCCTCGCTGTGTCCGACGACCGGGAGGGAAAGGCCGGCGGTCCGGTCTGCGATCCAGGGGAGGGCGGCCTGCGCATCAGCCGGCCCGTCATCCCTCCCGGCGCGCAGGAAGTCTCCGCTGCTGCCCCCTACATCGCGCTTGTCGTAGCGCAGTGTCGGCCCTCGCGCCTTCGCCAGGGCGTCCGCGACAGCGCGGGTGACCCCCGTCCTGAGCATCGGTCCGCCGGGCAGCCGTACGTCAGAATCGCGGTTCACCCTGCCTGATCCCGGGAACAACAGGGCGGCGGCGACGGGTGGGCCGCCTCGGTGAACGTCCCGGCCAGTGAACAGCCGTTGCTGTCGATGCCTGCCGTCTCGTCGGTCACGAGTTCTCTTCCCCTTTCCTCTCTGTCGCCGCCTGCCGCGTCACCACGGAGAGCAGCGGGCTTGACTTGCGAGAAGGCGGGGTCAGTTGGGCAGGGCGTTTTCGACCAGTGCCACCGCCGCCCGGGCATCGAGGACCTGGATCACGAGGCGGGCGTATCGCTCGTCGGCCAGTTGGATGACCACTGCCTTGGCCGGGTCGCGGACGTCCCGGAAGACCCGTTCGCATCGACGTGAAAGGTGCCGGCGGTAACGATGCCCGGGACATGGGTGCCAGGCGGAGCCCTTGGGCTCCTTGGCGATCCCGGGGTCGGCTGTGGCGCCGCGCACGTGTGCCAGCGGAATGGTCAGGCGGCTCTTGAGCGCCCAGAGTTTAGCTTGTCATTTATGGTCCGGCGTCGAACGCGGCTCGAACTTGGTCGGCGTTTTCGCAGTTCAGCGGACGAGAAGGCGGCCCCCGTCTGATCCTGTGCTCCGTCACAGAGTGGATCAGCACGAAGGCCGTGTCCGTGAGTTTGATGCACCAGAGCGGCCTGCGGCATGCGTGCGCGGAAGTGTCACACGTCCGATCGGAGCTGTGCGCGTGTCTGACTGCAAGGGGCGACGCATTGTTCGGGTTGTGCGACGCGCCGCTGTGCACGGACGGGCCCGTGCGAACGCTGGTCGATCTCGCGCTCGCACCCGAACACCGCCGTGGGCACGGGGCTCTGTACGGCGGACTCGACCAGGGCCGGATCGACGTCGCCCGGCTGCGTCGGGCCCTGGCCAGGGTGCCGTTGCCGCGGGCGGACGGCTGGCTCGTGCTGGCGGTGGATGTCTCGCCGTGGCTGCGGCCGAACGCCAACACATATGCTGACCGGGCCTTTTGCCACACGTCCGGCCGGGGTGAGGGCAAGCATCAGACCGACAATCACACCGTCGGGCACGGCTACGCCGTCGGATTCGCCGGTAACGGCGGGCTCCCGCAGACATGGATCTTCTGCGCCGACCTGGAACCGGCTGTCGTCTTCGGCCGCGCCGCGACGATGTGACTGAGGCCGCCCGCGAGGACCGTTTGCCAAGCACTCGCCGGTTCTTGAGGGGCGAAGGCGTGCTCGACGGGGGCGCGGGCGCCACACCCTGGTTGGACGGCTTCTGACCACGCTGCAGGGGCGCGGTTGCAGTTGCCGGCCGCCTTGTAGCCGGTGACCGTCGCGGGGTCGGCGTCATCGAGCCCGACGAACCCCACGTCGGCGCTCACACGACGCAGACACGCCGGCTCCACCGGCCATCGCTGCTCCTCAGCTCGACGACGGTGATGTCCCCGGGGGAGCGCCCCAGGCCCGCGAGCGCCTCACCGACGATGGCCAGGAGCAGCGACTGGCTGCCGCCGAGCACAAGCACGAGCGGACCGGCGGTCAGCAGCAGGCCGCCGAGGGCTGCTGCGCCCCGGGCCCCGAAGCGCGTCCATGTACACCTCGTCCACGCCCGGTTCGCCCGCGCAGTCCGGGGACTTCGCCGGATAGAGGAAGGAGCCCTCCGCATCGAAGGAGCGGTCGCAGAAGTCCACGTTTCACTCTTGGTGACTCGCCGTACCCAAGTCCCCCACAACCTGGGCAAGTGCCCGGACGGGGGCGAACTCGGTGTCGCTGCGCCAGACCAGGCCCCAGCGCAGGCCTGGCCAGTCGTGAATGGGCAGATAGACGATGTCGGGGCGGGCGTGGTAGCGGGTGACGTGGGCGCCCAGGCTGTGGATGACGTCCCCGGCGGCGACCTGGGTGAACAAGTCGTCCAGGCTCTTGATGATCGGGCTGTGGCGTTCGATCGGGCGGCCGCTGGGGGTTTGGAAGGGCGTGAAGGCGTCCGCCCAGTAATCAGGTCCGGCCGGGCCCTGCCAAATGCCGAAATCGCCGAAGGCCTCCAGGGAGACCGATGGCCGGACGGCCAGTTCGTGGTCGTGGGCGACGAGTGCCACCGCGTGCTCGGTGTAGATGACCGGCCCTACCGTGAGGTCGGGCTCCTCCACGGGCAGCCAGGCGACCAAGACGTCGATCTCTCCCCGCCGCAGCGGGCCGAACGCGTCGATGAACGGGTTGTGCCGTATGCGCAGGGCCCACTGGGGGTGGCGGGCGCGGAACGCCTCCCAGTAGGGCCGTAGATCGTGGGCGTTGCTGGGCAGCATGCCCACGCGTAGCACCTCGGTCGTGCCCCGCGCGGCGAGCCTGGCCCGCTCCACGCTCGCCTGTAGCCCCCGGTAGACCGGTAGCAGGTCCTCGCGCAGTTGCTCGCCCAGCGGGGTCAGCCGCACGTTTCGGCTGGTGCGCTCGAACAACCGTGCCCCGACGCCTCGTTCCTGCTTCTTGAGAGCCTGGCTGACCCGCGCTTGCGACACGTGCAGCCGTTGGGCCGTCCTGCCGAAATGAAGTTCTTCCGCAAGCGTCAGGAAGATCTCGATGTCCCTCAGCTCCACCCGTCCCGTCCCCGTCCCCCTCGGGCGCTGTGACGACGCACCACGATCCATAAGCGGCAGGTTATCCGGCCTTTCGTGATCTCCCGTTGTTCCCCCGACGGCCAGGCGAAATGCTGAAGGGGCAGGCCGGACGACCAACCCGGCGATCAAAGTGAACACAAGGGGACGACATGTCACAGGCCACCAGACAGACCGTGAGCTGGGACGAGCGGGGGAACTGGGCTCTGAGTGGCGGCGCGGACGGTGGGCTTTCGCGAGCGGGGCTGCACCGGATGCGCGAAGTGCTTGCCGGTTACGTCGAGTCCGGGGCGGTTCCCGGACTGGTCGCCCTGGTCGGCAGGGGCGATCAGGTGCACGTCGAGGCCTTGGGCACCCTGCACGCGGCTCATCGATCGGATGCTCGATCGGTTGGCCGTTCGGGCGGCGGGTCGGACGCCGGACTCCACGAAGGATCGGAGGGCGGATCGCCGGACGGCGGTGGGGCGGACGGCCTGGTCGGCGCTGCTCGCGGTGACCGGCGAACTGCGGGGGCTCCGGGTGGTGCGCCGATGCGTCGGGACACCCTCTTCCGCATGGCCTCACTGACCAAACCGGTCACTGCCGCGGCGGTGATGATCCTGGTCGAGGAGTGCCGACTGCGACTGGACGACCCGGTCGAGACCTGGCTGCCCGAGCTGGCGAACCGGCGGGTGCTGGCGCGGATCGACGCACCGTTGAACGACACCGTGCCCGCCCGGCGCTCGATCACCGTGCGCGATCTGCTGACCCTGACCTTCGGTTTCGGTCTGGTGCCGGCTCCGCCGGACACGTACCCGATCCAGGTCGCCGTCCGGGAGCGGGGCGTCATCGGTGACGGGACCGCGAACTGGCCGACGGTCGGACCGGACGAGTGGATCAAGGAGCTGGGCGCTCTTCCGCTGATGTACCAGCCCGGCGAACGGTGGCAGTACCACGTCGGCTCAGACGTGCTCGGGGTCCTGGTCTCGAGAGTGGCGGGCCGGCCCTTCGGGGAGTTCCTGCGCGAGCGGCTGTTCGAGCCACTGGGGATGGTGGACACCGGGTTCCACGTGCCCGCCGACCGGATGCACCGGCTTCCCACCAGCTATGCCCACGACCCGGAGACCGGCGAACTCACGACCTGGGACGAGGCCGTCGGCGGTAAGTACAGCCGGCCGCCGGTGTTCGAGGCCGGTGGTGACGGTCTGGTCTCCACCGTCGACGACTACCACGCGTTCCACCGGATGCTGCTGAACAAGGGGAGCCACGGAGGCGAGCGCGTCCTCTCCCGCGCCTCGGTCGAACTCATGACCATGGACCACCTGACGCCGGAGCAGAAGGTCGAGAAGGACCAGTTCGGTGACCTCTTCGGACGGCACGGCGGCTACGGCTTCGGCATGGCGGTGCGCACCCATCGCCGTGACCTCGCGTCCGTGGGGCAGTTCGGGTGGGACGGCGGCCTGGGCACGACAGCGTACGCCGACCCGGCGGAACGGCTCATCGGGATTCTGCTGACGCAGACGGCCATGGACTCCGCGGACACCCTCCGACTCCACCAGGACTTCTGGACCACCGTCTACCGGACGCTCGACGACTGACCAGAGGCGGGCACTCGGTCGGTGAACGAATCTCCGGCCGGCCTTCAGCAGGCGGTGTCCTTCACCGTTCACCGGGTCCTGGGCAGCATTCCTGACGAGGAGGAGCGGTTCGCCGCGATCAAGGAACCGCCTGCGGGGAAGAGCCGGTGGACGGTCGACGAGGCCAACGGCTGGTTGGGCGCCAGGTCGAGCACCCGGAGACGCCGCAGGAGAAGATCACCGGATCCACTCCCTGGCCCGGGACGAGGAAGTGGCCGCCGCGGTAACCTCCCCATCGCGGCCGTCACTTCAAGCCTCGGAAACTGCACGCCGACAAGGCCTACGACCTTCCTGAACTGCGGAAACGGCTCTGCGGCAAACGGATCGGCGTCCGCATCGCCCGCAAGGGCATCGAGTCGAGCGAACGATTAGGGCGTCGGCGGTGGGTGATCGAACGGACCATGTCCTGGCTCACCGGATACCGCCGGCTCAACCACCGATACGAACGCCACCCCCGCCACTGCCTGGCCTTCCTCGGCCTCGCCGCCGCCCTGTGCTGCTACAAGCGACTCGTCCGCCTCACCACATAGGACACGGTGGATGCAGCACACGGAGGGTGCGGGACATCGACGCCGCCGTACATGCGGCCGCCCGAACCCCACGCCAGCCCGATGCGCCGTTCGAACAGCACAGACCCGAGAGGACGGAAGCGGTACGGGACCCCCTGCAGCAGAACCATCTGGGCGGCGATCCGGGGCCCGTACCCGCCCGCCGTCAGGTCGGCCAGCACCAGGTCGTCGAGCAGCGGGCGCAGCGCGTCGGCGGCCCAGCCCAGTACGAGCTTCTCCTCGCCGGCGGCGAGCTCATCCCCGGCCCTGGCGGAGCCTCTGGGCGGCGCGGCGTACTCCTTCCGACGAGAGCAGTTAAGGCTCAGGCATACGCGGGGGCTGCAGGTATGCCCGCGGGGTGTCCGCCGGTGCACCCACGGATCGGCCGGTTCGGTGGGGGAGCTGCAGCGGGTCCGCCATATGGCTGGTCTGCCGTTGGGTGCCGGGTAGTCGAACCGCTCAGGTGACGCAGTTCGCGAGGTCGGCGACGGAGAGGCAGGCGGGGTTCCCGTCGCCTGCGGGTTCTGCGCTGACGGTGCGGAAGACGTCCGGCGGGATGGTGAAGATGGCGACCCGGTGGCGCGGCATGACCACTCGGCCCACTTCCGTCTGCAGCACCGCGACCGTTCGGCCGTCCTCCTGGTCCTCCGGGCGGTAGAGGCCGATCGGGACGCGGGCGCCGGCAGGGTATCCGTAGACCGCGATCCGGTGGTTGCGCTCCCAGCCCTCCACGGTGGACGCTCCCCGGGGCAGGCGCAGCGGTACCTCACTCTCGGCGCGGACGGCTCCGGAGCGCGCCGCCACGGTGAACCGTCCGGACCGGGCGATGTCCGTCAGGGCCGGCTCGGACGGGAGGAACTGCCAGAAGCCGCTCTGGAGCAGGCCGCCGCCGACGTCCTCGACCTCCACCGGACTGCCGTTGAACAGGTCGTCCATCGCCGACGGCGTGGCGCTCAGCTGGGCCACGGTTTTCACGGCCGTGGTGTAGGCGCGCCCTCCGGCCTTGACCGTGACGGTGATCGGGCCGGGCGGGAAACCGTGGAGGCACAGGAGCGACTCCTCACCCAGGCCTGCCGCCACCGCGTCACTCGCCCCCGTCCCGTCCCCGCCCGAGGTCACCCAGACCCGGGGGCGGTCGTCGGGACGGCCCTGCGCGAGCTGGTCCAGATCGTCGCGGCAGCTGACGGGGCCAGCGCCTTCCATCTCCATGTCGAACTGCTGGGCCAGCAGGAGGTCCCGGGCGCCCGGGCTGGGGGTTGCCGCCCGTGTGGCGGGACCGCCGGTGGGGGCTGCCGTCGGCGTCTCGCGGAGCATCGTGCAGCTGGTACCGAGGAGCAGAGTGAGCACCCACAACATGGGCGGCCGCCACCGGGGCGGGTGCCGTTCGACCATTCGTCACCTCTCATTGTCCGTGTCCTCGGCTGGTCCCGCACCGCTCCTCGGCGCGCCGCAGCTCCGTGACGAAGGCCTGTTCGTACCGGCGGACGCGCGCGCTGTCCGCCCTGCCCGCGCGTTCTGCCGCGGTCAGCTGGGTCAGGGCGTCCTGTTGCGCCGTACGCCCGGTGGCGAGGTCGCAGCGCGCGAGGCTCCAGGAAGCCAGCAGGCCGTGCCAGACGGCGCGTTGGACCGGCTCCTGGCCGTGTGCGATGGCATCCCGGATGCGGTTGACGGCTGTTGCCAGGTCGCCCCGGCCGGCGGCGTTGACGGCGGCGATGGACTCCGCGAAGGCGCGCAGGTCCGCGGAGCCGGTGAGGTCCGGGGCGGCGCGGACGGCCGCCACAGCACGTTCCACCGTGCCGTTGTCCTTCACCAGGCGGGCCGTGATGCGGCACTGCTCGACCTGGGCGAGGTTCGCGGTGGCCTTGATCCGTCCGAGTTCGGTGATACCGGGGTCCGCTGCGAGGGCGCGCAGGGCCTTCGAGACTTGGGCGAGGTCCGTGGCGCGCACGGTGCCGGGCTTGCAGCTGTGTGTGGGTCCGATGGCCCGTCGGTAGGTGTTGCCCTGCAGGCTGAGGGCGGCGCGGCGGCCGGCCGGCGAATCCGGGCCGATGGCGAGGTAGTCGGCGCGGGCCGCCGCCAGCAGCTTCTCGCGGCCGGGGCCGCTTTCGCCGGACGCCTGGTCCTCGAGGGCGTGGCCGTGGAAGAGCCGGACCAGATCGGGCGGTACGAAGCCGCCGGCGCCGGCCTGCCGCTCCGCGTCGAGAAGGCGGGCGAGGATCCGGCCGGCCTCAGCGGGGCTGCCGTTGCGCCAGGTGTCCAGCGCGTCGACGAACTGAGCGAGGGTACCGATCTGGCGGGTCAGTTCCCCGGTCAGCTGGGCGCGGGCGCGCGCCGACTCCCAGCCGCGGGCGACGAGGACCGGCGCGCCGAGGAACCATCCGGTGAGCTCGGGCGAATCAGGGATCTGGTCGGCCCGGACGTAGACGGCGGGCCGCAGCGTGGTCTGGCCCGCCTGGTCCTCGCTGACGAGGCCGCCCACGACGATCTCGGCATTGGTCTCGTCGGCGAACCTGGCGGTTTTCCGCTCCAGTGCGCCGCTACGGGTGTCGGTGAGCTGGGCGAGGGGCAGCGACGCCGCGCCGGCGTAGCTGCGGACGGCCGTCGCGGTGGGGATGCGCGCCGCCATGTCGTGGGCGAAGGTCGCGGCCACGTCGTTCAGGACCTGCCTGTCCTGCCGCCCGCCCTCGGCCGCGAAGCCGGCCACGGCTACGTCGCGGGCGCCGCTCATCCGGGTAAGCGGGGGCGGCGGGGGGCGGAAGGCGAGGAGCACCGCGACGCTGCCGAGGAAGAGCACCGCCGCGGCCGACCACACCAGGATCCGGGACCGGCGGGGGTACTGCCCGAACCGCTCCCCCACCACGGCGCGCACCGCCAGCACGTACCCGGCCAGCGCGGCGAGCACGGCAAGGACGAGCGGCACGGGTGACAGGGTGGAGCCGAGCTTCTCCACGACGAGCAGCGCGCACGGCACGCAGGCCGCGAACAGGCCGAGCAGGGACCACAGCCAGACGGAGGCGCGGTGGCCGCCGTCCGGGGAGTGGTCCGGCATACGCTTCCTCACCCCGTCGGCTGGTCGGCGCAGGCCCGCGCCGACCAGCACGGTAGAGGGCACCACGCTGCGCGGGCGGTCGACGCCGCCCCGGGCGCTGGGATTGCGCGCCGAATTCCCCGGATCGGAGGCAGGGTGGACCAGCATGTCGACGGTCTGCCGGGGCCGGGTGCGACCACGGTGCCCACCCGGTCCCGGCAGAGCAGCTTCACCGCTCCCCGCGCTCAACTGGTCAAGCACGCTCGCTGGTCAACTGAATGGCTCAGTCACAATATTGAGCCGAAGCACGTAGTTGTCACCGGCAGAGCCAGTTGAGCTGGTGAATGAGACCGGGCGAAGCAGGCTGGTTGTCACCAGTGGGGCACGCGGCTTGTCACACGTGCTCGTTCGGCAGCCTTCCAGTCACCAGTAGCGAAGATCGAAAGCCGCGGGCTGTCTGGGGCGACGGTCTGATGGGGGCTGATGGGGACGGGGCGTCCGGCTCGGTACAGGGCCTCGTACACGAGCCGGCGCTGTCGGGTGATCCGATGCGTCACTTCACCCGGTGCCAAGCGGAACGGACCCGGCTTGCAGCTTCGACCTTGGCGGGAGGGCGGTAGCGGCTGTCGGATCCGCCTGCCGCCCCGCGCTCAGGAGATGTGTCGGACCGGCTCTGCTCCGGTTTGGATCAGGAAGTCGGTGAGTGCTTGGGCGAGTTGTTCGGGCTGGTCCTCGGGGATGAGGGTGGATGAGTCGGCGATCTCGATCAGCCGGCCCTGCGGGTACAGTTCGGCCAGCCAGGGGCCGTGCTCACGCGGCATCAACCGGTCCTCGGTCGCCCAGACGACCAGTACCGGGCGGTCGAAGTCACGCAGTCGCTCACTCCAGGCGAGCAAGGTCTTGCGTCCGGGTGCCCCGGTGGCGAATTTGGCGAAGTCCCTGCGGATGGCCCTGCTGCGGGTGGCGGGAGCGAACCAGTCGTCCATGATCTCGTCGGGGACCCCGCGCAGGCTCATCCCGCCGTATCCGCCCCGGCTGTGACGGAAGGCGGGAACGCGCATGAGCCGTGTCAAGAGCCAGACGCCGCCGGGAACCCTGCACACCTGCGCCATGGCCTTGGCTGGCCCTGGGGGAAAATTGTCGAAGGCCTCGCAGGCCACCAGCACCAGGCGCGCGATGTGCTGGTCCTGCCCTTCCGACACCAGGAACTGGCCCCCGCCCCAGTCATTGAGTACGAGGGTCACCTGGCTCAGACCGAGCCTCTCGATGAACTCGCCCAGGAGCCGGGCGACACCGCGCTGGGACAGGTCGGCATCCGGGTTCATCGGCTGACGGTGACCACCCAGAGGCAGCGTGGGAAGGACGCAGCGGTATCCGTCCAGCAGCGGGACCACCTTGCGCCACTGGGTCTCGTTCATCGGTAGACCGTGGCCGAACACCAGCACAGGCCCCTCACTGCCGGTGTCCTGGTAGTCGATCGGTCCGGACGACAACTCGATTCTCGGCATCCCAACCCCTGGTTGATAGATCGTTCTACTGTAATCTTGGAGGGGAAAGGGGTGGAAGGCAATGGGACAGACGGACACGCGAGCCAGGATCCAGGGGGCCGCCACGGTGCTGTTCCGCCGACACGGCTACTCGGCCACCGGCCTGAAGCGGATCGCGGCAGAGGCGGACGCACCGTTCGGCTCGATCTACCACTTCTTCCCTGGCGGCAAGCAGCAACTGGCCGAGGACATGATCCGCACGTCCGGAACCGAGTACGGCCGAATGGTCCTGGCTCTGCTGGACGGCGTGCCGGACCCGGTGGAGTCCCTCGTGCACGCATTCGAAGCGGCCGCGGACGACCTTGCAGCGGCCGACTATGCCGACGCGTGCCCGATCGGGACGGTGGCCTTGGAGGTCGCGAGCAGCAATGAGGTGTTGCGGGTCGCGACGGCGGAGGTTTTCGAGGAGTGGGTCGGCACGGCGACACGGTGGTTCGGCCGCTGGGTGGCCGAACCGAAGACGGCGCAGTCCCTCGCCTACTCGATGGTCATGATGCTTGAGGGGGCTTTCATGCTCAGCCGGGCTGCCCGTGATCCGGAACCGCTGCGGGTGGCCGGCCGATCGATGGCCAAGTTGTTGTGCACAGCCATCACTCAGGCCGGCGAGGACTGATCTCGAACAACGAGAAGGACAGCCTGTGCATGAGCGGCGCACAGGTTCACGGCCGGCTCCACGCGCCAGAGGAGCGCTGCACCGCCGCAAGGGCGTTGCCGCCCCCCGTCCCGGCGGGCAAGCGCTGAGTGGCGGAGCGCACACACGCGTGGATGAGCGACTACGGCACGACGAGCCGCTGCCGGCGGGACGGCCGCCCCACCACCCGATGCCTCAAGAGGTAGCGACTCGTTGACCTGCATGAATGCCAGATGGTTGGAGACTGCCGACGGCCGAGTTCTCCAACGGCCTGGCCTTCGTGGAAGTCCCGCTCGCCGTGGAGGCAGAGGTGTCCGGCGAGCGTCAGCCTCGCGACGACATTTGTACAAGACTGATAGCCGTCAGCGCAGGCATCGTCCCGTACATGAGACATGACGACGTCACGCGCTTGCACGGGATGCATGTGGTCCACTACGGCCCGCGGCAGGCGCCGCCGCTGGTGCTCATCCACGGATCGGGATTCTCGGGCGCCTCCTGGAGCCCGGTGCTGCCGGCACTCGCCGACCGGTATCACGTCATCCGAGTCGACCTCCCGGGTCACGGCCAGTCCTCGCCCGTGCCGTCGTACGACGTGCCTGAGCAGGCGGGCCGCTTGGCCGCGGTGCTCGACGAGCTCGGTCTTCGTCCGGTCACCGTGGCCGGGCACTCCAGCGGTGGATACATCGCCACCGCGCTTGCCGAACAGCGCCCTGACCTGATCGGTTCGCTCGCACTGATCAGCAGCGGCCCGAGTCCCGAGGCGCTCCTTCCGCAGCCCGTCCTCCTTCGGATGCTGATTGCCCCGCCGCTGGGCCCGCTCCTCTGGCCGATCCGCTCGGACGCGATGCTCCGCAGGGGCGTGACCGCGGTATGCAACCGCCCGGTGGACATCCCGGACGACCTGGTCGCCGAGGTCCGGGGCATCGACTATCGCACGTTGAGGACGGTGCTTCGCCGAAACGCCGCGTACATCGCCGAGCGGAGCGTGCCCGAGCGCCTCATCGCCCTCGACGTCCCGGTCCTGGTGATCTTCGGCGCTGCCGACCGCCGCTGGGATCCGTCCTCGGCACACCACTACGACGCGGTGCCGAACGCTCGCGTCGAGCAACTGCCCGACATCGGACACCTACCCATGTTCGAAGCGCCGGAGGCGACCGGTGATTTGCTGCTGGCCTTCGCGGCGGCAGGCCGCTGACACCGATCGGTACCCTGGTGCAGTGTGGGCCACGGAGTCACCACCTGACTGGACGGCGGTGGAGGTCGCGATCCCCCGGCAGTCAAAGCGACTGCCCGGGATCAGCATGGCCGGGTTCGGTCAACGCGTCCCGGCGCTCGTGGACATCGCCATGGTCGCGCACCCGTCGGTCACCCTGTTCGTGGACCTGAGCGAAGGAGACGGCCTCGTCTACGACGCCCACGGCCGGCGCGAACGCGGCAGCGCGGTCGTCGGGCTGATCCCGGGCGACCTCCGGATCAGCGGCCGGACGGCCGAGGCGGTCCGGTGCCTCCAGATTCGGTTGTCGCCGGTCGTGGCGGCTGCAGTGCTCAGCGCATCGACCGAGCTCGTCGGGACGGTGGTCTCCCTGGAGGATGTCTGGGGTCGCGACGCCGGGCGAGTCGAGGACAGGTTGCGCGCCGCCACGTCGTGGGACGAACGGTTCACGATCGCGGCTGATGCCCTTGGCCGAAGGCTGGACGCCCACCCGCCGCTCGATCCGGAGATCGCTGCTGCCTGGCGGCGGATGCTCACCAGCCGGGGACGGGTGCGGGTCGACGGCCTGGCGAACGAGGTGGGATGGAGCCGTAAGCGCCTGTGGTCCCGCTTCCGGTCCCAGATCGGTCTCACTCCCAAGCGCGCCGCCCAGCTGGTGCGCTTCGACCACGCCGCCCACCTTCTCGCGGCGGGTGACGCCACCGCTCGGGTGGCGGCCGCGAGCGGCTACGCCGACCAGTCCCACCTCCACCGCGAGGTCAAGGCGTTTACCGGGGTGACGCCCACCGCCGTGGCCGCTGCGCCGTGGCTCGCGATCGACGACGTCGCGTGGCCGACTTCGTTCGCCGACCTGCCGCCGTCGCCGTCTGCGGTTCGTCAGGGCCCGGCAAGGTGAGCACAGGTTCCACGAACGGAGCAGGCGGCGGCCCTCAGGACGTGCCCGGATGGGAATCGGACAGCACGAACGAGAACGGGTAGGAAGCCGGCAGATCCAATGCGACAGGACAGTGATCCATGTGCCGGTCGGTCAACGTCACACCGGTCGGTGACAACAAGCCTGCCTTGGTGACGACTACCGTGCTTCGGCTCAAATACGGTTTATGGCAGCTCCGGAATTCGGCCGTGTCAGAACCGGAATTCTATGGGCACAACGTGTGTGAAATCCGCGCGCAGGCCGGCGGCTCGGGTGCCCCATTCCGTGAAATAGGACTCGGTGATGGCCTCGGCAACGAGCGGATGCAGGTCCTCCTCCGTCGCTCCGGCTGCCGGGAGCTCCAGGGCCTGCTTGGCGTAGGTGGATGAGATGTCCGTGGTGATGGAGCGCTCGCGGCCGTCGCCCGAGCTGCCCTTGCCGACGAATCCGAAGTACGCCGTGACGTCCACCATCATTTCGCGAAGGAAGTCCAGCAGAGCCGGTAGCCCCCGGCAGAACGGGGGTTGACCTCAAGTCCGGTCGAGGTCCTATTGATCCGAAACGGTTGGGGTTCTGGGTCGTTGTAGTGGTGTGAGCGATCTGGTGGGGGACGCGCGACACCTGTCGCCGACGGCGCAGGAAGCGTTGCGGCTGCGGGCGGTGGCCGCGCTGGTGGAGGGCCGCGACCGTGCGGAGGTTGCGGCGGTGTTCAAGGTCTCGCTGAAGGCGGTGGACGGCTGGTGGGCGAAATGGCTGGTCGGCGGGCGTGACGCGCTGACCGCTCGCCCGCGGGGCAAGCGCGTGGGCGAGCATCAGGTGCTGTCAGAGGCCGAGCAGGCGGCCCTTCGCCAGGCGGTACTCGATCACCGCCCTTGCGACCTTGGGTTGTCCGGGCAGCTATGGACGCGTGGCCAGGTCGGCGTACTGATCGCGAAGTTGTACCGGGTGCGGCTGACCGAGCCGGGGGTGGGCAAGTACCTCAAGCGGTGGGGGCTGTCGTTCCAGCGGCCCGACAAGCGGGCGATCGAGCAGGACCCGGAGGCGGTGCGGGTCTGGCTGGAGGAGACCTGGCCGGCGATCCGCGCGAAGGCGAAGGCCGAGGGCGGCGAGGTCCTCTTCGCTGACCAGGTCGGCATCCGCTCCGACCAGGTCAGCGGCCGTACCTGGGGCGAGCGGGGCCGCACCCCGATCGTCCGGCGGACCGGGAACCGGATCTCCGTGAACGCGATGTCGGCGATCAGCACGAAGGGCCGCATGCACTTCATGGTGTTCACCGAGAGCTTCGACGCGAACGTGATGTGCCGGTTCCTCGACCGCCTCGCCGGCCACTTCGACCGCAAGATCCACCTCGTGGTGGACCGGCATTCAGCCCACCGGTCCCGCACGGTCCGCGACTGGCTGGCCGATCACGCCGACCAGGTCGAGCTGCACTTCCTGCCGTCGTACTCGCCCGAACTCAACCCCGACGAGCTCGTCAACGCCGACCTCAAACGGAGCCTTCCCGCGAGCAGCAAAGCCCGTACCCAGGCCCAACTCGCCAGCGAGGCCCGACGGTTCTTCCACCGCCGTCAGCGCCAGCCGCACATCGTCCGCGGCTACTTCCACGGCCCGCACGTCCGCTACACCCTCGAAGAGAACACTTTGAGTTTCTGATCAATAGCGTCTGTGCCGACGAAAGGAGATCGACTGTGACGACACTCGTGACAGGGGCCACCGGGAACACCGGGCGGCATATCGTGGCGGAGCTGGTCCGCAGGGGTGAGCCCGTACGGGCGCTGACCCGTGACCCGGCCGCAGCCGCGGGGAGGTTGCCGGCCGGGGTGGAGATCGTGCCGGGCACGCACACGGCACCGGCGGGGCTGGACGCGGCTCTTGCCGGTGCCACCCGACTGCACATCACCGTGACGGCGGGGCTCGCCGAGGTCGGGCCCGAGCTGGTGCGGCGGGCCGTCGACGCGGGGGTGCGGCGGATCACCGTGCTGTGGGGCGGCGGCGTGGGGCCGGTCGAGCAGGCGGTCGCGGAATCCGGGGTGGAGTGGACCCGCCTGGAACCGCAGGAGTTCATGTCCAACACCCTCGGCTGGGCCGAATCGGTACGGACCGAGGGCGTTGTGCGGGAACCGTACGACTTTCCCAGCGCGCTCGTCCACGAGGCGGACATCGCGGCGGTAGCGGCCGCCGCACTCGTCGACGACGAGCACGCGGGACGCGCCTACAACCTCACCGGGCCCGAATCACTGACCCCGCGCGAGCGCATCGCCATCCTGTCCCGGGTGACCGGCCGGGCCATCGACTTCGTGCCGATCACGCACGAACAGGCTCTCGACCGGCTGACCGCCACCGGCGTTTCCCGGGCGGACGCGGAGTACGTGGTGGGCTGGTACGCCACCCCGACCGGCGACTCCACGACCGTCGTCGACACCGTCGAGCGGATTACCGGCCGCCCGGCCCGTACGTTCGCGCAGCGGGCCGCCGAGCACGCGGACCGCTTCTAGGCATGTGCCGGGCGAGGCGGCTACGCCGCCGACCTCGGACGCCGCGGAAGCCCGAGAGGGCGGCCGGTGTAAGGGTTGGGGCGTCACCCGACCAACGCCATGCGTTCCGTCGCTGCCGGGGTGCCGGCTACATGTCGGCGGCGGCGCCGAAGAGTTCCTCCAGGACGTCTTCCATGGTGACGAAGCCGAGGACGCTGCCCTGGGTGCCGGTGACGGCGGCGAGGTGGGTGCCGGCGTTGCGCATGGCGGTCATGGTGTCGTCCAGGGGTGTGTCGAGGGCCACCTTGGTGATGGGGTGCAGTGCCGTGCGGGGGAAGGGGCGGTCGCGGTGTTCGGCGGCGAGGGCGTCCTTGAGGTGGAGGTAGCCCAGGACCGCGCCGTCCTCGCCGGTGACCGGCAGGCGTGAGAACCCGTGGTCTGCGGCGGTGCGCTCCAGCTGCCGGGGGGTGATGCTGGCGGGGACGGTGATCATGCGCTGGAAGGGGACCATGATCTCGCCGACGGGCCGCTTGCCGAGTTCGGGACTGTAAGCGGGCAGTCCGGGCGGATGCCGGTGCCGGTGCTGGTGATGGTGTCCGGGTATTCGCGGGTGATCGCGGCGCGGATGCTGCCCTCGCGGCGGACCGGGGACCTGATCGACGGGCACTGGCGGCTGCTGACCGAGTGGGGTGCGGTCCCGAAGATGCTGGTCTGGGGCAACGAAGCAGGCGTCGGCCGCGGCAGCCCGCCCTCGGATTTCGCCGCGTTCGCGGGCCTGCTCGCCACGAAGATCTACTTGTGCCGGCCCTGCGATCCGGAAGCGAAAGGCCTGGTGGAGCGGGCGAACGGCTATCTGGAGACCTCGTTCCTGCCCGGCCGGCACTTCAGCGGCCCTGGCGACTTCAACACCCAGCTGGCCGCCTGGCTGAAGGTCGCCAACCGCAGAGTCCACCGCACTCTGGGCGCCCGTCCGGCCGACCGGTGGGAAGTCGACCGGGCCCAGATGCTGACCCTTCCGGCCGTCGACCCGCCGACCTGGTGGCGCTTCCAGGTCCGCCTCGGCCGCGACCACTACGTCCGCGTGGACACCTGCGACTATTCCGTCGACCCGTCCGCGACCGGCCACCAGGTCACCGTCCTCTCCGACAACGAGAAGGTGATCGTCCTTGCGACCGGCGGGGAGACCGTCGCCGAGCACCCCCGCTGCCGGGCCCGCCACCAGACCATCACCGACCCCGAGCACGCCGACAGCGGCCGGATCATGCGGCAGGAACACCACCGCCTACGGCCCGCCGGTCACATCCGCTCCGTCGATTCCGGTCCGCTGGTCGAGGTCGAGCAACGTGAGCTCGGCTCCTATGACCGACTGTTCACCGTGATCGACGGCGGGAAGGAGGTCAGCTGACATGGCCCGCACCACCACGGCCGACACAGCCGATGACTGCCGCCCAAGGCCGGCGGACCGGCCAGCAGACCACCGCTGACCTGGCCTTCCTTGCCCGGGCGATGTCAGGGCACCTGGCCGCCCAGGCTGGCACGGATGTGTTGGCAGCAAAAGTGCCCTGACCGGCAGGGGGCTCGCAGAAGACCGCCGGCGACAGCGGTGATCGCCCGCGGGTCGCACAGCTCCGGCGCCGGTTCCTTTCGTGGTAGCCCTGGCGGCCTTGCTCAGCTTGACGATGGGCACCCCTCTCACGCCGCTGAGCAAGTTGTGGACGGCGAAGTTCTACCGGCGGTAGAATCATCTTTCATGAGCAGCGGGAATCCCACCAGCATCAAGACCAGCGAGGCGACGCGGGACCGGTTGCGCCTCCTCGCGAAGGAACGCGGCACGACGATCACCGAGCTCCTGGATGAGCTTGCCCAGAGTCGGCTGACTCGGGCGGAGCAGGAGCAGCGGGCGCTGGAGGCTGCGGCGGAGCTGGGGCTGGAGTACACCGAGCAGGTGCAGCAGGCTGGCCAGTCGGCCTGGGACAAGATCCGCGCCCATCAGGGCGGCGCCGCCGCGTGAACCTGACGGCTGTCTTCGATCACACGGCGCTCGTCGCCCTCTACCAGGCCGACCCGTTCCTCACCGGCCTGTACATCGAATCGTCCCGGGGCACCGGTCGGGTCCTGATCCCGGCCCTCTCTGTCCTCGCCGCCGAGCGCACGATGCCCGGCGCCGGCTCGCACGCCGCGCGCCTGCGCTTCGCCGAGACCGTGCCCTTCACCGCGGCCCACGCCCTGGATGCCGGCTCCTGGCCGGCCACCGACTGGACGGTGACGCATCCGGCGGCACTCGCCTGGCAGGCGGCGAAGTCGGGAGAGCCGGTCACCGTACTCTCCCTGACCCCCGAGGCGTACGAGGGCACAGGGGTCTACCCGCTCGACCCGCGGTAGCGCTCTGGCAGAAACCTGTGTCTCTCCCTGCAGCGCGGGCGGAGCCAGAAGGACGCATGCCCGTCGTGCAGGTACACGGGTTGCCCGTTCTGGCAGGCCTGGACTGCGGCGTCGAGCCGGTTGCATATCCGGCTGGGCAGGAGCGTGGGGGCCTTGTCGATCAGCAGCAAGAGGCCTGGCCGCGGGTCGGTGTCTGGTGCTCCGGTGCGGGTCAGGGCAGGCAGCAGCGAGCCGTCTGGCTGGGATTCCTTGATGCGGCGGGCCGGGCCTGGCACGACGCCGACGAGGAGGATGTCGCCGGGTTCAAGTTCTGGCGGATGACCGACGAGGCCAATATCCGGCGCGTGGCCGGCGGGATGGTGCTGGACGACCTGATCGCGATCAGCGCGTTTCTACCGCTGGGCCGGGTCCCGGTTCGGAGTGAGCGATCCGGTGGCCCGACGGCAGGTTCTCGGCCCCGCCCCGGGCACGGTGACTGGGTCGTTCGAGGCCGGCCCGCACCTCGTACGCGGCAAGGACGTGAAGTGGCTGGACTCGGCCGGTTACGCCCGCTTGACGGCCTTGTGCTCAACACGGGTGTGGCTGGCCCAGAACTACACCGTCCGCACCACCGTCGCGTTCTTCGCCCACGGCCTCAAAAGCCGCTCATGGCCCTGACGCAACGGTGCTGAGGCCCCAGCCCGTGGTGACGAGGGGCCTTCACCACGGCGCGCCCGGCCCGAACGGTTCGAAGAACATGATGTTCAGCGGATGCAGGTCCCGGCCGGTCAGACCAGGGAAGCCGGATTCGGCGGGGCCGCCGCGCAACCACGTGAGCAGGGTTGCCGTGAAGTCGCCTGGCAGGGGCGGTCCTTGGTCGCAGTGGCGTGGGTTGACGGCTACGCGCCATGTCTCGGGCGGGCCGTCCGCGCACCAGCCGATCTGGTCCCCGTCGATCGTCGACGCGAACGGCAGGAAGCCGCCGGGCTCGGGCCACGCGGGCATCGGGTAGTACTGGGGATGGGCGGCGCGCAGTTGGCGGTATCCGTCAAGCATGCCCTCGACGGTGGCCGCGAGCCCCTGCTCCCGTGGCCGGTCCAGGGACAGTGGGGCGCTCATGTCCAGCCACCCGCTCCAGTTGCCCGCCCCGTACCGCTCCGCGAGTGCCACGAAGTCCGGCGGCAGCCGGGTGCCGAGCCGCTCGAAGACCTGCTCCCATGTGCCCTCGCCCAGGTACGGCTCCAGGGGCGGTGGAACCAGCGCCATGACGGCGTCGAGGCCCGAACCCTCGGTGAGCGCCGCGTGCTGCCGCGCGTCCACGGCGGTGCCCCCAGGCGGTGGCGACCAGGGTGCGGCCCCGGCCAGCGGCGGCCAGACCCGTATCTGTGAGGACAGCGGGCCCAGCAGCCCGCCGGGCTCGCCCGGGTGCGGCACGCCGGTGCGCAGCAGCGTGAACAGCAGTTCCAAGAACGGGACTTCGTAGTCCACCCAGGGCTCGCTCACCCCGACTTCCACATTCGTGGTCACGAGCGTGACCGGCCACTCGTCGGGGTCGTCCGACGCGCCCGTGTTCCAGAAGAGGTGGTCGCCGCTCCTCGTCGTGGCGAAGGCGAGCAGGCCGCCCTCCTCGGGCAGGAAGGGGCGCCGACGCGCGGTGAACATGCCGGGCCGGATCGCCGAGTGCCGGTGCGTCTCGACGATCCATGCTGCGTACTCGAAGCGGCCGTCGGTGCTGACGCACGGGGGGTGCAGCCGGATCGCCGCACCCGGGCCGCCTATCTCGGCCGCACCGTACGCCGACACGAGCGCCTTGTAGTCACCGGGCAGCGGGGTGCCGAGCCAGCCCTCGACCGCCGCCCAGTCGACGGCGGGCGCCGGGCCGGGCGCCGGGCCGGGCGGCGGTCCGACGAGACCTGTGAACGCGGTGATCCGCGCAGAGTGATCCATGGAGCCGAGGATGACATCCCCCACCGACATTGAGACTGGGACCTGGCACCGCTCGGGGTCTGCCCCGCCCACTGACTGACGCTTCGGCATTTTTTGGGTTGAATCGCTCGGCTCCCGGCCGGTGCCACAGCGCGCGTGACCGGCCGGGCTACCGTGACCTCATTGCCTCGCCCAACCCTCTTGCCCCGCAGATCACAGCGTTAACGCAACGGCGTGGGCTACCGTCAGAAACGGCCTACGTGCCCCTCGCGTTCGTGTTCACCGGGTTGGCCCGGGAAGTGGGACGACCTGTGCGCACCGTGCGTAACGCACGCCGTCGCTCGTGCGGAGGCGGAGCGGGCGGCGCGGCGCCAAGCGCAGGACGTCGCGGCCGGCACGGCGGCCGAAGCGCAGGTGCCGAAGGCCCGAGGGCTGTTCAGGCGTCGCGGATAGCTGCGCGCCTCCGGGAAGTCTGGGCAAGCCGCCCGTGAGGATGGCTTGCCCAGCAGGAGACGGCTGGGCTCAGGAGCCGAGCGCGGGCGGGTTGCTGTGGTGGCGCAGCCGGAGCCACAAGGGATGTTCGGCGAGGGCGTCGAACAGGATCGCGGCCACCGACCGGTCGAAGGTCCGGGTGCGCTTGACCTCGTCGATCACGAAAGGCATTCCCTGGGCCTACAGCTCGCGGGCGGCCGTGTTCACCCGCCGGCTGAGGACACCCAGAGCGGTGAGAGCCGGCTTGCCGGTCAGCTCCGGGGAGATGTACTCCGCGCACACCCGCCACACCACGTGCAGCTCCTCCACCGTGCGCAGCCACTTCAACCAGGACCGCAGCATCTCCTCCGTCCAGGCCGGGTGGTCGTACCGGCTGGGCGGCTTCCACACCACGTCCTCCGGCAGCACCTCCGGCCGACGCCCGGCGCGGGCTGCGGCTTCCCGTAGGCCGCGCGCATGGTAGGGATTGCGTCCGGGCAAGCCCAAGGGGTCCCTGGGCAAGCCGCCTCGACCGGTGGCTTGCCCACCCCGGCCGGGGGTGGCGTCGGTCACGGTCCCCGCGCCGGAGTCTCCCGGCGAGGCTGCGGCTGACCGATGGCCGGTGACCGGTCGGCGGGGAGTTGCATGGATCGGTCACGGCGCTGACCTGCGGTTTGACCGATGAGCGAGGAGATCGGTCACGCCTGCCCCGGTGACCGATCCACCGGGCGGGCAAGCCTGAGGCTTGGGCAAGCGCACCTGCGGAGCGTCTCAACCCTGCTGACGCCGGCTGGCTACACAGGCGGGCCCGGTCTCCACACTCAGAAAGACCGGGCCCGTCGGCGTGGCCGAGCGCGCGCGTCGGTCAGCCGCTGATCTCCTCCACGATGTTCGCCGGTCCCGCCCGGCGGGACGGGCGAGCCATGGGGGGACGTGGGCGACGGGCCCGCCTGTGCCGAGCGTTGTTGTGGATGAGGACCGGGTGTGAGGCTTCGGCCTAGGCTTCGGTCCACTTCTCCTCGTGGGTGCCGCGGGGCAGGGTGACGGCCATCATGTCGCTAGGGGCGTCCAGTGCCAGGCGGTGCCATCGCCCGCGCGGCACGATGGTCGCGGTCCCAGCACCCAGTTTGATCTCCTCCTCCTCGTCCCCCGGCCGTTCCGGGCGGAGGATGACACGTATGCCGCCCGTAAGGCAGGAGACGAACTCGTCAGCCTCGGTGTGGATTTCCCAGTGGTCGCCGTGGACGTCGGCGTCGGTCTCCGCGCGGGCGACCATCAGCAGCCAGCCGTCCCGCTCGAGCTCGGTGTCCGCTGTGGGCCGCTCGGTGTGTACCTGGCCGCCTGGGTGAAGGTGGACCAGGGATCCGAACAGTTCGATCCGGGTGGCAGTCATACCAGGACGTCCTTCCTGTGGTGGTTCTGCAGCGGTGAGTTGTGGCATGGGGGTGGCCGGTGAGTCGGCGGCCCGTGGCCTGGGCCGGCGAGCGTGCAGCACTCCGGTCACGGGGCGAGCGCCGTGGCCAGCGAGGCGTTCTCGGCCCGGGCGTTTGAGTTGCCGCACATTGCCTGCTGGTACAGCGTCTCCAGGGCGTCGTCGATGGGGTGGCGCTGCGGCTGCCCCGAGGAGTCCCGCTCGTTCCACCTCTGGAGATTGACCGCGACGGACATCTGACGCTTTCCGTCGGCCCGGGTCAGGGACATCGTTCCGGCCCCCCAGACCGTGCCATCGTGGCCCCAGAAGGTGCCGCAACCCGGGATGACGACCTTGTGCAGACCGAGGCCGTACTCGATCACCGATCCGTCCAGGGCGATGACGGGAACCGTGCGCTGCATCTGAGCCAGCGATGACCTGCTGACGATCTCGCCGTCGAGCAGCTTGGCGTAGAAGCGGTTGAGATCCTCCATGGTCGACACCAGAGCGGCACCCGTCCACGTCCAGGACATGTTGTAGACGCTGTAGTCGCGCGGCGGGTCGATCAAGCCGTGCAGGGACTCGTACATGCGTGCGTGCGGCCCGTTGATCCGTGGGCCGGTCGGGAACTCGGTGTGCCGGAGGCCGGCGCGTTCGATGACGTTGCGGGTGATGTACTTCTCGGCCGTGGTGCCGGTCACCCGCTCCAGAAGCCGGCCGAGGAGCAGCCAGTTGGTGTTGGAGTACACCCCAACGGGTGCTCCCGGCTCGCTCGCGGGAGGCGCCGTGACTCCCATTTCGATCAGTTCGGCCGGGGTGAACTGCCTGAACCTGTTGTCGTCCAGACTTGCGGGCGAGTTGCGCTGCAGGGAAGGGAACGCGTAGGGGATGTAGTCGGGGAGGCCACTGGTGTTGTTGAGCAGCATCCGGACCGTGATCTTCCTGCCGCGCTCTCCCGGCACCAGCTCGGGAAGGTAGTCGCCGATCGGTGCATCGAGCCGGATCCGGCCCTGCTCGGCCTGCTGCATGACCGCGGCGGCGGTGAAGGTCTTGGTGATGCTGCCGACGCGGTGGCGCATCTGCGGGCTGACAGGACGTCCGGTCCTGACATCGGCGACGCCGGAAGCGCCACGCCATGTCCCGTCGGTGTCCCGCACCTCGGCGTACACCCCCGGTATCCCGGCGCGGTGCACCCCGTCGAGTGCGGAGTTCAGCTCCTCGCGGCCGAAGCCGGCGGACGGGCTCGTGCTGCCGGTCGGCCCGATTCCGGCCTCGGACACGGGAGCCGCTGCCACCGTGCCCGCACCCACACTCAGCGCGGCCACGCCGGCGCACACCACCAGTCGGATCTTCACGGCGTCCGTCCTTTCACGATCGACGAGTGCGACAGGGACTCTCCCTGCGCGTTCCGGTATCCGCGGAATCCGTGGCTCATCCGGCGAGAGCGCGGCGCAGGACGGCGCCGATCTCGGCGTTCTGGCGCTGCGAGACGTCGGCGGAGAGGATCGCCTGCGATCCGTGGAACGTGCCGGGCCACTGGTGCAGCTCGACCGAAACGCCCGCCTGCATCAGGCGCAGTGCGTACTCGATGCCCTCGTCCCGGTTCGGGCAGAGCTCCGCGGTGGCGATGTGGGCCGGGGGCAGGCCGGACAGGTCGGCGGCCCGCGCGGGGGCGGCGTACGGTGTGGCGGCCCGCGAGCCCAGACAGTGCCGCCACGCCGCGGTGATCTTGTCTCGGTCGAACCAGGGCGTTTCGGTGAAGTTCCGCGCCGACCAGGTTTCCTGTCGGTCGTCAAGGCCCGGCTGGTTGAGCAACTGGAAGCAGATGGCCGGCCCCTGCTCGTCACGCGCCCGCAGCGTCACGGCGGCCGCGATCCCGGCGCCGGCACTGTGCCCTCCGACCGCGATCCGCTCCGGATCGATGCCGAGTTCGTCCGCGTGTGCGGCCGTCCAGGTGAGTACGGAGTAGGCGTCGTCCAGGGCGGCCGGGAACGGGTGCTCGGGTGCCAGGCGGTAGCCCACCGAGACCACCACCGCCCCGGAGAGGTCCGCGATCCGGGCAGCCCACGGATGCTCGGTGTCCAGGTCACCGAAGACCCCGCCGCCGCCATGCAGCCAGATGATGGCGCCTCGTGCCCGCAGCGGGCGGTAGACCCGGACCGCCACGTCCGGATCGGCGGGCACCGTGCGGTCCTCGACCTCCATGGCCGAGGTGTCCGGTGCCGGCGCCGCAGCGGCACGTTCCGCGAAGTCCTTGCGCGCGGCGACCGGGTCGTTCATGTCGATGTGCGGGAGGAACGGGATGAACGCTTCGAGTTCGGGATCCATGACGACCATCCTCATGGCCGTCCCCCGAGGGGTCATCCGCCACCCGTCGCGCATCCCGCCCCGATCACGCACCGATCGGCGCCCCTGTCCTGACGCCCCTCCTTCTACCCTTCTGCCATGGAGGCACTGGCCATACGGCTGTCGGGACTGGATCCGTACATCGACGGCGCGATCCGCATCATCGCGTTCTACGACACACTGATGCGCCGACGGGTGGACCTCCCGGCACTCGCCCGGGCCTCGGCGGGCCTGGCCGAGTGTGTCGCCGGGATACGACTCCACGGCACGGGGCGCGCGACCCGCATCTCGCCCCACGGCACGGAAGCGCCAATCCCGCAGTCACCCGCGTCCACCACAGCGCCGATCACCCTCGACGACGAGGAGATCGGCACGGTGTGGCTGGAACGCCCCGGCCCGCCGGGGCCGCTCGACGAAGTCCTCCTCGACCGGCTCGCCATCGCTGCGGCGGCAGCCGTCGAGCGGTACAGCCCTGCCCGCACCACCATGGCCGACCCCGCCCTCGTCGAACTGGCCATCAGCTCCGACAGCGACGAGGCAGCCAGAGCACGGGCACTACGACTCCTCGGATTCGCGGCCGACCTGCCGATCCACGTCGTCGCCGTACGCTCGCAGCTCCCGCTCGACCAGATCGGCAGCCTGGTCTGCCCCGCCCGCCCCGTGAAGGCGGCACCGCTCGCCGACGTAGGCGTCATCCTGGCCACCACCGTGGACCGGGCCCGGTTCCCGGCAGGCGTCCGCGCGGGCATCGGCGCCGCGGAAAGCCCCGACCGGTCCTGGCAGCAAGCCCGCACCGCCCTCCGCTTCAACACCCCGCGCGAACCCGTCATCCGCTACACCGACCTGGGTGTGCTGGCACTCCTCGCCGAGGTACCTCAGGACACCGCACGCCGCAACGCCGACGTGGCCGCCATCGCCCGCATCGCCCGCAACGCGGAAGACTTGGAGACTCTGGACACCTACTGCGCCACCGGCTCCCTGCGCCGGGCCGCCGACCTCCTCCATCTGCACCACAGCAGCGTCGCCCGCCGACTCGAACAGATCGCGAAGACCCTGGACATCGAACTCGCCGAACCCGCCGGGCTGACACGAGTCAGGCTCGCCCTTACCGCATGGCGGCTGCTCGACGACTGAGCAAGATCCACCTCGCCACCTGGACGAGGACTCAGCAGGACTCGGGGGAGCTCACGAGTTGTCGATCCACTCACTGCGAGTCACCCGCCCGTCAGTGAGCGGCTCTCGCAACTGAGGCGAAGAGCGGGTCTGAGGAAAATTCCAGATCCGCATCAGCGCTCGACACTGGTCAGGGTGTTGACCACGGCCGCGGCAGTGCCTTCCCCGGCCACGGCGGTGTGCTGGGCCTGCGCCGCTGCGACAGCCGCATCCGCCATGGCCTGGGCGCCACGGACTTTCCGGTTCTTCAGCCAGGTCGCGAGCCGGCTCGGGCCGACCCGGCGCAGGCCGGCCGGTGTCTGGTAGCCGGTCAGCAGGGTGAGTGCCGCTTTGGAGGCGGCGTAGTCGAAGGCCCGTTCCAGGGCCGGGAAGTACTCCAGGAGCTGTGCCCGCATCCGGTTGATGCGCGAGTGCGGTCGGCTGCGAGATCGTAGCGGCGGGCGGTGAGGATCTTCAGGTCCACTGCGATCTCGTCCCAGTCCTGCAGAGGCTGCAGGTCCCGGCGCATCCGTGCCTGATCGGCGATGACGTAGGCGTCCTTCGTGTCCGTCTTGCCGTCCCCTCGGTAGCCACGGGAGGCATGGTGGACGGTTCGGCCAGGAACGTAGAGCAGCCGCTGACCATGGCTGGTCAGGAGAGCGATAAGCAGGGCGCCGCCGCCGGCGTTCAGGTCGACGGCCCAGGTCACCGTGCTGTCCTCGGCCAGTGCGAGGACGTCGCCTATCAGCTCCAGGAGCTCGGGCTCGTTGTTCGGTACTCGGCGCGAGAGCACCTTCTTTCCATCCGTGTCGATCACCGTGCAGTGATGCGCGGCCTTGCCGGCATCCGTCCCCGCCCAGAGCTCGGGCACCCGAGCCTCCCTCGTCGATCGGTTGACTGGTCCCTGCAGACGACCACGCCGACGTGTCCTTACGAAGCGATCTCTGTTCGCTTATCCCAATGAGTGGCCGTGTCGTCGCGGGGCACTGGGCGGCCAATCAGTCAAAGCCACAACCACGGCATGAGCGCTTCCAGCCACACCCAGGCCCCTGGGTCTCCCGACCGTACGAAGGATTCGGAACCAACCCGCCAACACGGTAAGGAGCGCTGCAGTTGGCGGCTCTCGCCAACTGCAGCGCTCAGAAGCCACCCGGAGGCGTCTACCGCGTGGTTGCCTGTTCGATCAGGGTGACCACCGCTCGCGGGTTGTCCACTTCCACTATCAGCCGGGTGTATCGCACGTCCGCCAGCTCGATGACGATCGCCTTTTCGGGGTTTCGTACGTCCCAGAAGATGCGCTCGCCCTCGTGGTGCCAGGTGCCTGCGGTAATGACTCCGGGGAGATGAGTGCCGGGGGCGCGTACACCCTTGCGGTCGCGGATGATGCCGGGGTCGTGGGTCGCGCCACGCACATTCGCCAGGGGGATCTCCAGGCGGCTTTTCAGCGCCCACAGCTTGTCCAGGCCCTCGACTGTGACGATGAGGGCGGTGTTCTCAACGGTGATGCGGGCCATGCTCAGTCTCCTGTCGGTCGGATGTGCCGGGCGAGGTTGATCACGGGCCCGGGCTGGTTGCGGATGCGCGCGCCCAGGACGGTCGCGGTGAGTGCGGGGGCCAGTTCGGGCGGGGCGAAGTCGGCCAGGGCTTGATCCAGGGCTTGGAAGGCGTCGGCGACCAGTTCCGCGATCTCGGGGTCGTGCGGGGCCCGTTCGACCGCGGCCAGCAGGAGCAGGCCGGCAGCCGGGCCGCTGTCGTACGAGGCCGCCGCTGATGCCAGGGCCTGGGCGAGGTCGCCGCTCGCGGCGAGGGCGGCCGTGAGCGGGCGGACCTGCTCCTCCACGTGGGTGCGCAGAGCAGAGGCGTAGAGGCCGCGCTTGCTCCCGAACACCTTGTAGAGGCTGCCCCGGTGCACGCCGAGGCCATTGACCAGATCGTCGATCGACGTGCCCTCGTAACCGTGGGCGGCGAACAACTCGGCGGCAGCCCGAATGACGTGTCCTTCATCGAAGGCGCGTGGTCTTCCCATGCCCCGACCCTACGAGTTTGAGAATGACCAGTCAAGAACGACCGTTCTTAAACTCGGCGCGCAGAATGGCCCACGCAGCTCACGAGCCGCAGCCCGCATGGCGGGCCTAGCGAAACTGCCCCTCCGTACTCAACCTGCCAACTCGAGCGCTCAGCCGCCATCTGAAGTGCTCAGTCGCATGACGGTTCATGCCTCACAGCTGCTCCTGGCTTCTACAGGTCGAACTCGATGGTCGATGCCGGTGAACTCCACCAGGAGGCCGCCGGCGTGGTTGGCCCGGACGGCACTGTCAGCGGACTACCAGCGCATCCTGGCCGCGCTCGCGGACCGGGGCCGCCTCGGCCAGGGCCACTGACCTGCCAGGAGATGGCCGCTGCCTTCGGCATGGACGTGGTGCCGGCCAAGGTGGAGGCGCTGCGGTCGAAGGCGAAACGCTTGGTCGCGCGGGGCTGGCTGGCGGAGCCGGCGCCGGGCCGGTTCACGCTCGCGCGGGGCGTGAGCGGGTCAGACGGCGGGTCATAATCATGGTCATCGATCAGTAGACCATCGCCTCGGCGCTGGTGGTGCTGAGCCTGTTCCGCTTTGACGGACACCATCGGTGTGGTGGTCAGGCCGCGAGGGCGGCCTCGTAGTCGGCGGGTGTGCGGTAGCCGAGGCTGCTGTGCAGCCTCCGCAAGTTGTACCAGCTCTCGAT
>NZ_JACBGN010000279.1 GCF_013401435.1 Streptomyces sp. BR123 | reverse complement strand
CCGCCAGGGTGTCGACGATCTCACCGAGCAGTCCGTGGACCTCGTCGAGGCCGTCGAGGCACAGGACCGGCGGCGGCGGTGGAGAGGAAGGGGAAGGGGAAGAGGAGGAACGCCGGGGTGGTACTGCGGTCAGCGGTATCACGCTCTGGCCTCCTCAGTCGGCCGCAAGCGGGCTGGGGTGGGTGCCGTTCGGGTACAGCGCGTGGCGCAGGGCCCGGTCGCCGTAACGGGTGACCACGATCCGGTCGCGGTTCAGGCCGTACCGGGGGATCTCGGGGGTGAGCAGGTCGTACTCGGCGAACCGCTCGGACAGTTCGGGGAAGCGCTTGTGGAAGTCCAGGACGGTCTGCCGGACCATGCGCCAGAAGGTCTTCTCCGGCAGGCCGAGCTGGTCGGCGCAGAGCGGCGCGAGGTAGCGGAAGTGGCCCACGAAGACCTGGTCCACGACGTGCTGGCGGATGATCGACGGGTGCTTGCGCGGCAGGACGTGGTCGTGTCCGTCGGGCTCCGGGCCGCGCTCGGGCACGTCCGTGAAGGAGACGCACACGTCGTCGACGAAGTCCTTCAGGTACAGGCGGGTCGGCACGTCGTTGTCGTCGTAGCCGATCAGCGTGTTCTGGCCGTGCGGGTTGAAGGTGACGCCGTAGCGGTAGAGGACGTGCAGGATCGGCACGAGCAGGGTGTCGAAGAGCCGGCGCAGCCAGTCCTGCGGTTCGAGGCCCGAGGCGTGCACGAGTTCGGCGACGAACGCACGGCCGGTGTGGTCGGTGTGCAGCAGCGAGGCGAAGGTGCGGACGCGCTCTTCCGGGTCCTTGCGCGCCGACACCGATTCGCGCCAGATGCAGCCGAGGGTCTCCAGGTACTGGTAGGGCGCCTCGTCGAGCTTGGACAGGTAGGGGTGGTGGACGGTCACCGAGGCGACCTCGCCGAGGAAGACGGTCCGGCACTCCTGCGTGAGGAACGGGTCGCGCTCCACCAGGCCGCGCAGCCACTGCGTGACGACCGGCGCGCCGGCCGTGCAGTGCGGCGGGATGCCGCGCCAGACCAGGGTGTTGAGGATCTTCAGGGGGAGTTTGACGTCGTACCGCTCGGGCACGGTGACGTTGGCCATCGTCCGGATCGACTGGCCCGGCAGGTACGCGTCGGGGCTCTCGCCGAGCGGGACGATGCGGCGCTGCGCCACGTCGGCGGCGTGCAGGATCTGGACGGCGTGGTCCCACTGCCAGGGGTGCACGGGCGTCCACACGTAGGCGTCGGGGTCGACCCCGGCCCGTTCCAGGACGGCGGTGAACCGGGCCTGGGTGTCCTCGTCCAGCTCCCGCGCGAGGATCTCGCGTTCGGAAAGCTCCGAGGTGCCGCGGAATTCGGCGAGTCCCCGGTGCACGGCCACCCAGTGGAGCTTCAGCGGCTGCCCGGCCTCGGGGGCGTACCGGCGTACGTCGGTGGCGGAGAAGCCGATCCGGCCCTTGTTGGCGACGAGCAGGTTGTGGCCGGTCATGCGGCACTCCAGCTCGGTGTGGCCGAGGGCGCGCAGTTCGGCTGCGGTCTCGCCGCCGTGCGTGATGCGGGCGGCGTCGACGGCGAGGGTGGCGGAGAGCTCGGTGAGGTAGGTGGCGACCGTCGACGGGTCGCTGTCGATCGTCGTGGCCGCCTCGATGAGGAACTGCTGTGCATCCCAGGCGGGTTGGGCGATGGCGTTGCCGAGCATGCCGGTGGCGGTGCGGGTGATCGAGTCCGGGTCGACGCGCAGCCAGCCGTACGCGCCGGGTACGGCACGGAAGGCGTAGGTCGTGCCGCTCGCGAGGTCGACGCGGTAGCCGTCGCCGGTTTCGACCGCCTTGAGCATGTCCTCGAAGCACCACTCGCCGAGGGCTTTGGCGAGGAGGCGGCGGTTGGCTTCCCTCCAGGCCGCGGGGGATACGTCCGGCAGGTCCGGCACGGGATGGTCGAGGGGCAGGGCCATCTGGCAGCTCCGGTGTCGGTCTTGATCAGATGCCCGGAGGCGCTCCGTCCGGGCCAGCCCAGATTAGGGAAGGCTTACCTAAGTCGCAATCGCAACTTTCGGCCATGGCGGGCCGGGTGACGTTCCGTCATAAAGCAAGTTAGGTTAGGCTTACCAATCCGCATGCCCGTTCCAGGGCCTACGCGCTCGGGGTGAATCAGTGACACCTTCCCGCAGGGGCTCTCCGCGATGGACGTTCGCTCTGGTCAGCGCCGGCGGCGTGATGATGACGCTGGACGTGACCGTGGTGAACGTCGCGCTCGCCGACATCGCCGGATCCTTGGACGTCGGTCTCGCCCGCGTGCAGTGGACCGTCTCCGCGTACTCCCTCGCCTTCGGGGCGCTGCTGCTCACCGCGGGCGCGCTCTCCGACCGCATCGGGCGCAGGACCGTGTTCATGGCCGGAATGGCACTGTTCACGGTCGCATCGGCCGGCTGCGGCCTCGCTCCGGACGCGGGCACGCTCGTCGTGGCCCGCGCCGCCCAGGGGCTGGGCGGGTCCCTGGTGTTCGCACCGACCCTCGCGCTGCTCGCGGCCGCCTACGAGGGCGCACGCCGACAGGCCGCCATCGCCGCGTTCGCCGCCGTCGCCTCGGCGGCCGGCGCCCTCGGACCGGTGGTCGGCGGCCTTTTCGTGAGCGGACTCGGCTGGCGCTGGATCTTCCTGGTCAACGTGCCGATCGGGATCCTGGTCGTGGCCGGGGCGCTCGCCCGGATGCCCGGCTCGCGGGCGACCGCCGAGGGGGCGGCCCGGCGCCGGGTCGATCCGCTGGGCGCCGTGCTCGGCGTGGCGGCCCTCCTCGCCCTGCACTACCCCCTGGTCGCCGGTCCGGAAGCCGGCTGGACGGCGGCCCGGGTCCTGGTGCCGGCGGCCGCCGGGGTCGCGCTCACCGCGGCCCTGGTGGCCAGCCAGCGCCGCGGTGACGGCCTGATCGACCTGGCCCTGCTGCGCATCCGCGCGCTCTCCGGCGCCGCCGTGCTGGGATTCCTCGCCCGGATGTCCAGTCTGGGCGTGCTGGCCTTCACCACTCTGTGGCTGCAGAGCACGCACGCGTACTCCCCCCTGGAGGTCGGGCTGCACCTCCTCCCGCTGACCGGCAGCCTGCTGCTGGCCGGCCTGTTCGTGGCGCGGCTGCAGCAGGTGTTCACCCCGCACGCCCTCGTCGCGGGCGGCTTCGGGCTGCAGGGGCTTGGCCTGTCGGCGCTGGCCGCCGCCGCGTCGGGGGCCGCCGGGGCGGGCGGGCCGGACCGGGCCGCCACGGCGGCCGGGCTGGTGCTGCTCGGCGTCGGAGGGGCCGTCATCTTCCCGCCGCTGATGGGCGTCGCGGTGGGCGCCGTGCCCGAGGACCGGTCGGGCCTGGCCTCCGGGCTGGCCAACGCCTGCTACCCGCTGGGCACCGCGACCGGCGTCGCCGCCTTCGGCGCCCTGTTCGCCGCCCGCCTCGACGCCGGGCTCGGCGGCGCCGCCGACGGGACGGTGCGGGACGCCGTCGGCACCGGCCGCCTCGAACTCCTCGATCCCGCGCTGCGGCCGCTCGCCCGGTCCGCGTTCTCCGGCGCCTACACGGCCGTCTGCCTGGCCTCGGCCGCCGTCTGCCTGATCGGCGTCCTCGCCGCCCGCATGCTCCGGGACGGCGCGGCCGGGACCGCCGACGGCCCGGCCGGGAAGCCCGCCCGGGCCGCCCGTACGGCTCAGACGTCCTGAGTCCGGCGCAGCAGCCACACCAGGTACGGGGCGCCCACCAGCGCGGTCACCACGCCCACTGGGATCTCGGTCGGCGCGAGCAGCCAGCGCCCCAGCGCGTCCGAGCAGACCACCAGCAGCGCGCCCAGCAGCGCGGCCACGGGCACCATCCGCGCCGTGTGGCCGCCCACCAGACGGCGCGCCAGGTGCGGGGCGACGAGCCCGACGAAGCCGACGGCGCCGACTGCGGCGGCCGTGCCGGCGGCCAGCACCGCACCCGCGCCGAGGACGAGCAGCCGGGCGCGGCCCAGTTCCAGGCCGAGGGCGCGCGGCAGCTCCTCCCCCAGGGCGAGCAGGTCCACCGGCCGGGCCGCGACCACCAGCGCCACCGCGACCAGCGCGGGCAGGGCCAGCCAGCCGAGCGCCGAGAGGTCCCGGCCGTAGGTGCTGCCGGAGAGCCAGCCGAGGGCGGCCGAGATGTTCATCTGCGCGCCCACGACCATGATGTTGACCAGGGCCATGGCGGTGGCGGCGGCCCCGAGGCCGACCAGCACCACCCGGGTCGGGTCCAGCCCGCGGCGGCCCCCGCCCGCACTCCCCCGGGCCACGAGGACGACGACGACCAGCATCAGCAGGCCGCCCGCGGCCGCGGCGGCCGGCAGCGCGGCGGCAGGCGCGGACGGGACGGCCAGGATGACGGTGACGGCGCCCAGGGAGGCTCCCGCGGTCACGCCGACGAGTCCCGGCTCGGCCAGCGGGTTGCGTACGACGGCCTGCACGGCCGCACCGGCCACGGCCAGGCAGGCGCCGGCCACGGCGGCCACCAGCACGCGCGGCAGCCGGTAGCCGACCACCGCCTCGGTGATCTGCTCGGCGGATCCGGAGAGCAGCGCGCCGAGCTGTCCCCAGCCGATCTCCACGTCGCCCAGGCGCAGCGACACCGCGACGGCCGCGGCCAGCGCGATCAGTCCGGCGCCGAGCACGGCGGCGAAGCCGGGCGCGCGCCGCCGGTCGGAGACGGCGACGGCCGCCCCCGTGTCCGCGTCGCCGGTGCTGATCCGGCGCGCCAGGGCCATGAAGACCGGGCCGCCGATCAGGGCCGTGACCACGCCGACCGGGATCTCCGCGGGCTGGGTGGCGGACGGGGGCGCGATCAGCTGGGCGGCGGCGTCCGCCGCGAGGACCAGGGCCGCGGCGAGCAGGGCCGCCGTCGGGATGAGTACGGCGTGCTTGCGCAGGCCCAGCTGCCGTGCGGCGACCGGGGCGATGAGCCCGACGAAGCCGATCGGCCCGGCGAGCGAGACCGCGGCGGCGGAGAGCAGCACGGCGACGAGGAAGGCGGTGGGCCGGATCCGCTCCACGCGGACGCCCATCGCCTGGGCCGTCTCGTCGCCGAGGGCGAGCAGGTCCAGCGGACGGGCGAGGAGAGGGGCGCACAGGGCGCCGGCGAGGACCAGGGCGCCGAGGGTGAGCGGCCGTTCCAGCCCGGACTGCATCAGGGTGCCGTTGCCCCAGAAGAACAGTCCCCGGGTCGCCTGCACGTCGAGCATCTGCAGGAACTCCGCGGCCGCGGTGCCGGCGAGGGCGACGGTCGCCCCGGCGAGGAGCACCCGGCCGGGGGTCATGACGCCGCGGCTGGTGAGGAGGTGGACCACGGCGACGGCGAGGAGACCGCCGAGGAACGCGGCGCCCCCGGCGGGCAGCGGGCCCGGGCTCACGCCGGTGAACGCCACCAGCACGACGGCGAGGTAGGCGCCGGCGTTGACGCCGAGGGTGTCGGGCGCGGCGAGCGGGTTGCGGGTCGCACCCTGGACGAGGACGCCGGAGACGCCCAGCGCCACGCCGACGACCAGCCCGGTCAGGGTGCGGGGCAGCCGACTGCCGAGCAGGATGTCGGCGGTCCGGGCGTCGCCGCGCCCCAGGACCAGGTCCGCGATCTCGGAGAGCCCCACACCGGACGCGCCCTGCCCGAGGTGGACGAGGGCGACCAGGCACAGGACCAGCGCCAGGGCGCCGCCCGTGAGCAGGGCGCGCGTGCGGCCCCCGGCGGGCCGTCGCGCCGCCGGCCGGGGGCCGGCGGCTGCCGTCAGGGTGTCCTGGGCCATCAGACCTTCAGTGCCTTGCCGGTCTCGTCGAGGATGTGCAGCGCCGAGAGCGGGCCGCCGAAGAGCCAGGTGCCGGGGTCGAGCGGGACGGCCTTGTCGCTCCTGACGAAGTCGAGGCCCTTCCACACGGCGTTGGCGGCGAGGGCCCCGGTGAAGGGGTTGTCCTTCTCGGCGGCGACGTAGAGGAAGGTGGAGTCGCCTTCCACCTTGGTCAGGCCCTCGACGCCGACCGTGGTCATGCCCCAGGCATCGGGCTCGCCCTTCCAGCCGTTCTTCAGGCCGGCGAGGTTCAGCACCTGCGGGGCGATGGCGTCGTCGGTGAGCATGCGGACGGTGGCGGTGCCGTTGGCGGTGAAGCCCTGCCCGACCGCGTACTTCAGCCCGCCCTTGCCCGCCTTGTCGAGGCGCGTCCTGAGGTCGGCGGCCCGGGCGTCGATCTGCCCGGTGACCTCGGCGGCCTTGTCCTGCTTGCCGACGGCCCTGGCCAGCTCGGCGAAGTTCTTCTTCATCGTCTGCAGCTGCGGCTTGGTCGTGTACGTGAACGACACCACCGGGGCGATCTCCTGGAGCTGCTTCAGGTTCGCCTTGGAGCGGTCGTTGTCGATCACGATGAGGTCCGGCTGGAGCGCCCGGATCTTCTCCAGGCTCGGCTCGTTGCGGGTGCCGACGTCGGTGACGTTCTGGGGGAGGGCGGCGCCCTTCGCGGTGATCCAGGTGCCGTAGCCCTTGTTGTCGGCGTTCCCGACCGGGGTGACCCCGAGCGCGACCAGCTCCTCGGTGTACGTCCATTCCAGCGTGACGACCTTGGCGGCGGGCTTGGCCAGGGTGACCTTGCCCTGGGCGGTGTCGAGGACGATGGCGGCGCCCGCGGGCGCGTCCCCGCTCTTCTTGGGGTCCGCGGTCTCGCCGACCGTGCCGGACCCGCAGGCGACCGCGGTCAGCATCAGCGCCAGGGCGGCTCCCGCCGTCTTCAGGGCGCGCGGCATCCTCTGCATGGCGAATCTCTCCTAGGTGAACCCGCGGGCCGGGCAGGGCCGCGGCGGGTGGGACGGGAGGTGAGGGAACGACTGAAGGGACTGGGTGGGGTGGTGCGGTCGGACGGCGCCGCACCGGGTCGGCCGCGGGTCCCCGGGCGGTCGGTGCGGTCTCAGGCAGCGGGCGGTGCGGGGTCGGCGGGCGGCCGCTGCGGGAAGCAGGCGAGGTACCCGGTGGACGGGTCGCGGACGACGCTCACGCGCAGGCCGAAGGCACGGTCGATGACCTCGGGCGTCAGCACGGCGGCGGGATCGCCCGCGGCCGTGATCCCGCCTCCGGCGACGACCACGACCTCGTCGGCGTAGGCCGCGGCCTGCGTCAGGTCGTGCAGCACCACGCCGCAGGCGATGGCGTGCTCGCGGGCCAGCCGGCGGACGACGTCGAGCACTTCGAACTGGTGGCGCATGTCCAGGTAGGTGGTGGGCTCGTCCAGCAGGAGCACTCCGGCCCGCTGTGCCAACACCATGGCCAGCCAGGCGCGTTGGCGCTCGCCGCCCGAGAGTTCGTCGAGCCGCCGGTCGACGAGGGGGGCGGCGTCCGTGACGTCGAGGGCCCAGTCGACCGCCTCGGTGTCCTCGCCGGTGTGCCGGGAGAGGGCTCCGCGATGCGCGTAGCGGCCGTGGCGGACGAGTTCGCGTACGGTGACCCCGGCAGGGGCCTGCGAGGTCTGCGGCAGGAACGCCAGGCGCTGGGACAGGGTCCGGCGGCCGAAGGACCGCAGCGGTGCGTCGTCGACGCGCACCTCGCCGCCGATGGGGGGCAGCAGTCCGGCCACCGTGCGCAAGAGGGTCGATTTCCCGCAGCCGTTGGGGCCGACCAGCACCGTGATCGCGCCGGAACGGAGCGAGAGGTCCACGGCCTTGAGCACCGGGCGGCCCGCATGCCCGACGTCGAGTCCTTCCGCCACCAGCCGGACGTCGCCTAACGCCACCGTGTCCCTCCCCGTCTCCGGTTCTCGATCACCACCATACAACTTAGGTAAGGCAGGCCTAAGATCATTTCCGGAACCGGGAGACCTGTGACCATGTCGAGATCCCGCGCACCACCACACACCCCCTGCACACACTCACCACCCCTTGCGCGGAGAGGAGTTGGCCGGTAATGCATGCTCGCCCGGCGCGGGTGCACCCCGGGGCTACGGGCGGCGGCGTTGCACGGCCTTCCGGATTGCGTAGGCGGCGGCTCCGGCGGCGAGCACCGCCGCCCCGGAGGCCACCGAGGAGGCCGGCAGGGCGAAGGCCAGGGCCAGGCAGCCGGCCAGTCCGAGGACGGGGACGATCCGGGGCGGTCGACCCTCGTCGGGGGCGAGGGTCCAGGCGGAGGCGTTGGCGACGGCGTAGTAGGCGAGCACCCCGAAGGAGGAGAAGCCGATGGCACCGCGCACGTCGGCCGTGGCCGCCAGGAGCGCGACGGCACCGCCGACGAGGAGTTCGGCCCGGTGGGGGACCTGGAACCGCGGGTGGACGGCCGCCAGGGCGTGCGGCAGGTGCCGGTCCCGGGCCATGGCCAGGGTGGTGCGGGAGACGCCCAGGATCAGCGCCAGCAGCGAGCCGAGCGCGGCCACCGCCGCGCCGGCCCGCACGACCGGCACCAGCCGCTCGGCGCCCGCGGCGCGGGCCGCGTCCGACAGCGGGGCGGCGGAGTCCGCCAGCCCCTGCGGGCCGAGCACTGCCAGGACCGCCAGCGCGACCAGGACGTACACGACGAGGGTGATGCCGAGGGCGATCGGGACGGCCCGCGGGATCGTGCGCGCCGGATCGCGGACCTCCTCACCGAGGGTGGCGATGCGCGCGTACCCGGCGAACGCGAAGAACAGCAGGCCCGCGGCCTGGAGCACCCCTCCGGGGCCCGTGCCGGTGCCGATGGCGAGGCGGTCCGGGTCCGCCGCGTCCGAGGTGGAGGCGGCGACGACGACCGCGGCGAGCACCGCGAGGACCACCGCCACGATCACCCGGGTCAGCAGGGCCGACTTCTGCACCCCGGCGTAGTTCACCGCGGTCAGCGCCACCGCGGCCGCGACGGCGACCGCGTGCGCCTGGCCGGGCCACGCGTACGAGCCGACGGTCAGGGCCATCGCCGCGCACGAGGCGGTCTTGCCGACGACGAAGGCCCATCCGGCGAGGTAGCCCCAGAACTCCCCGAGCCGCTCGCGGCCGTACACGTAGGTGCCGCCGGAGGCCGGGTGGCGGGCGGCGAGGCGGGCGGAGGAGGTGGCGTTGCAGAACGCTACCGCGGCCGCCAGGGCCAGACCGATCAACAGCCCGGAACCCGCCGCCCGGGCGGCCGGGGCGAGGGCGGCGAAGATCCCCGCGCCGATCATCGACCCCAGGCCGATGACCACCGCGTCGGTGACCCCCAGCCGCCGCCGCAGTTCGTCCGGTCCCCCGGCCGCGGCCGCCGGCTCTGCCATGCCCTGCTCCCCTCACCGCGGGACCCCGTCCGGACCCCGACCGGGCCAGACGATAGCGGGCGGGTATGAACGGGCGGAGCCGGGAGCTGTCTCTTAGACACATCTGACGCTGGCGACGACGCTCGCGGTGT
>NZ_JACBGN010000278.1 GCF_013401435.1 Streptomyces sp. BR123 | reverse complement strand
GGCGGGGGCGGCGGTGGAGATGACCGTGTCCAGGAAGGCCGACGCGTGCTCCCGGAGGGACGGGTCGCAGGCGCGGACACCGAGGGTGATCTCGGTCCCGGCGGCGGTCTCGGCCACGGCGAAAGACAGCGGGACCAGTGGTGCGTGTACGGGAAGCGCGTACGCGGTGGCGGCGGTGAAGCCGCCGCCGGACAGTTCGGCCGGGTCCAGCAGGCCGAGGTGGGAGACCACGGCCGAGGCCAGGTGGCGGTCGGCGCGTACGGAGGCGCCCTGGGCGGCGCGCAGCAGCGCGGCGACGGCGGCCGGGGGCATCCGGGTGACGAGGCCCGCCTCGAACCCGGCGGCGAGTTCGGCGCCGTCGGCGAGGGCGGCCAGCAGCCGGGACTGGGCCCGGGCCCAGTCCTGGCCGGGACGCAGGTCCAGGAACAGCGGGAGGGTGAGGTTGCCGGTGGCCGCCGCGAGGTGCGGGCGGTGGCGGCGCAGGTCCACCGGGACCATGACGCGGGTGTCGCGGCGTGCGGTGTCGGCGACGGCTTGGGCGAGCCGCGCGGTGAGCGCGGGGTGCCGGCCGGGCAGGGTGCGGCGCAGCCACAGGGTGCGGGGCGGGGTTCCGGGTGTGGCGGGGCCGAGCGGCGAGGGCCGGCCGGGCAGCGGGGAGGGCCGGCGGCGGCGTTGTCCGGCGGGCAGGGAACGCAGCAGGCCGTGGTCGGTCGCCGGGTCGGTTGCGGGCCGGGCGGGCTCGCCGCGCAGGGCGCGGAACACCTCCCGGACCCAGGTCAGGGCGCCGTGACCGTCCATCAGGGCGTGCGAGGCGCTGAAGACGAGCGCGGTCGGCGTGCCGCCGCGGCCGGGGATGGCGAGCACCTCGCAGCCGGGCGGTTCGGCCGGGCCGGAGCGGCCGGTGAGCAGCTCGGCAGTGGCGGGGGCGGAGGCGTCGAAGGCCGCGGCGGCCGGGTCGGCGTACACGACCTGCGGCAGCGGCCCGTCGGCCACCCACAGGGGGCCGCGGCGCACCAGGCGGGAGCCGGGGCAGGCCTCGGCGGCCCGGGCCACGGCGGCCCGGAGCTCCTCGCGGCCGGGCAGCCCGTCGCCCTCGACGACGACCCGCAGGGCCATGGCCCCGCGGGCGTGGCCGGCGCCGAGGTAGAGCCGCTCGGTGGGCGACACGGGGCGGCGGTAGGGGGCGGCCGCGGTGGTACGGGCGGCAGCCGGGGCACTGGTCGGCGTAACGGACGCGGCGGGTACGGCTGGTGTGGCGGGAGTGGTCGGGTGCGTGGTCATCGCGGGGGATCCCCTCGGGAGGCCGAACCGGCCGGGTCTGTGGTGCGCGGCAGCGGGCCCGCGACGGCAGCGCGGGAGGCGGCCGCCTCAGCGCCGGCCGACCCGGCGGCGGTGGCGGGTGTGGCGGGTCTGCTCGCGCGCGGGGTCATCGGGGGTCTGTGGTGTGGGGCGACGAACGATCCGCAGCCGACCGGGAGGCAGCCGAGCCGGTGACGGCCGCCCCGGCGACGGTCGACCGAGCGCCGGCCGACCCGGCCGCAGCCGACGGGGCAGCAGCCGGAGGTGCCGTCACGCGGGCGGTGTCCGGCGCGGCCGTGCGGGCCGGGGGGTTGGTCCAGGCGGGGATGCCGCCCTGGGCCGTGACCCAGGCGGCGAGGTCGCGGAGGCCTTCGGCGCGGCTGCGGGGGGCGTCGTAGCCGAGGTCGCGGTGGGCGGCGCCGGTGTCGTAGGTCGTCGAGCGGGTCAGCAGGGCCATCATGTAGCGGCTCACCGGCGGGCTGCTCGTGTCCGCGTCGGGCCGGAGCCGCCAGAGGGTCTCCACCGCGGCCGCCAGGGTGCGGCCCACCGGGAGGGGGATGCGCGGGCGGGGCGGTGCGCAGCCGAGCAGGCCGGCGACTTCGGCGAGGAACGGCCACAGGTCCGTCACCTCGCGGTCGGCGACGAAGTACGCGCGGCCGCCGATGCGTTCGGCGGGGGCGGTGACGGCGGCCCGCAGGCAGGCGTCCACCGCGTTGTCGACGTGGCACAGCGACACCAGGACGCGCTTTCCGCCCGACAGGTCGGGCAGCCGCCCCGCGTGCAGGGCGCCGATCAGCCGCGGCAGGAACCCGGCGTGGTCGCGCGGGCCCCAGATGCCCCGCGGGCGGATCGCGCAGGTGGTGAACCCCGGGCCGTCGGCCGCCAGGACGTGCTGCTCGGCGATGGCCTTCGTCGCGCAGTAGTGGTTGAACCAGCGGGTCGGGTACGGGGTGCTCTCGTCGATGCCGAGCCGGTCCCCCTCGCGCAGGTGCATCAGGGCGCTCGGGCTCGACACGAACACGAACCGCCGGGCGCCGGCCGCCCGGGCCGCCGCCATCAGCCGGAGCGTGCCGGTGATGTTGGCGGCCCTGAACTGCTCCGGGGTGCCGTGGTCGACGACGCGCGCCGCGCTGTGCACGACGGCCCGGCAGCCCTCGGCGGCCCGTTCCAGCGTGGCGGGCTGTGTCAGGTCTCCGGTGACGAGTTCGACGCCGGGCAGCGTGCGCAGCCGGGCCGTGTCGCTGCCGGGCCGTACGAGGGCCCGTACGCGGTGGCCGGATGCGATGCAGGCGTCGGCCAGGTGGCCGCCGAGGAAGCCGGTGGCACCGGTGATCAGGATGCGGGCGGGGGTCGTCACAGCTTCCGCCACCAGGTCGCACCGTAGAGGAGGGTCAGGCCGGCCGCGGCGGGGCGGCCGATGCCGGCGGCGCGGGCGCGCGGCAGGGCGAGCGGGATCTGGGCGGCGTGCCCGGCGATGCTGAGGACGGCGTCCGTCCACCACAGCACGCGGGGGAGGCGGGCCGCCGGGACCCCGGCGGTCGCGGCCCAGACGGCTCCGCCGACGAGGTACGCCCAGCCGGCGAGCGGGACGAGCTGTTCGGCGCGGTCCCGGGAGAGCAGGGGGGCGGGCGGGGCGAGTCGGCGCTCGGCCCAGCGGGCCAGCTCCTCGCGGCCGATCTTGGCGTTGTGCCGGATGTCGACCGGGAAACCGGGGTGGCGGAGGAACTCCGCCTGCTCCAGGCCCGTGGTGGGGGGGTGCGCGCAGGCGAGGGCGCGGAGTTCGGCGACGAGGCGGGGCCAGGCCTCCGCGTCGAGGTCCCCCTCGGTCTCCACGCAGACGACGGGGCGCTGGGGACGCCGGGGGCCCTGCCCCGCACCACCCGCACCACCCGCACCTCCGCGACCGCGGCCCCAGCCGCTGTCGGCGGTGGTACCGGAGGCAGGACCGGCGGCCGGGCCCGTGCCGTGGGGGCTGGTGGTGTCCGTGACGCCGACGAGGGCGGTGCGGCGTACCAGGGGGTGGGCGTTGAAAACGCCCTCGCAGCGCACGGTGTGCAGGTCGCGGTGCTCGGCGCGGACCCGCTGGGCTGCACGGCCGCAGAACCACAGACGCCCCTGCTCGTCGAGGTAGCCGAGGTCGCCGGTGCGGTGCCAGGTGCGCTGCGGTGTGCTGCCCGCCGTGACCGCCGCCGCGCCGGTCCCGGCTGCGTCGGCGGCGTCGTCGGCGGCGGCGTCGGCGGCGTCGTCGGCCGTGGCGTCGAGGACCTTGTGCAGGCGGTCGGCTTCGGGCGAGCGGTGGTAGCGCGGGCTGACGGATGCGCCGTGGACCGCGATCTCGCCGACCCGCCCCACGGGCAGTCGGGCCCCGGTCCCGAGACGGGGCAGCGGGCCGTCGGTGACGGGCAGGATCGCCACCCGGGTACCGGGCACGGGCCGCCCGACACAGGTCCCGGCACCCTCGGCGGCCCGCGCCGCGGTGCCGCCGCCGGCCGGTGCCGCCGGTTCCGCCGGTTCCGCCGGTGCCGTCGGATCCGCCACGGCCGCCGAAGCGGCATCGGCCACCGGATCCCCGAGGAGTTCCCCGGCCTCGATCGATGTGATCGGCAGCACCTCCGTCGCCCCGTACGTGACGTGGATGCGCGCGTCGGCGTGCAGGACGCGGCGCAGTGCGGCCACGGTCGTGTCGGGTACCGGGGCGCCGCCGCCGACGATGCAGCGCAGGGCGGGCAGCTCGTGGCGGCCCGGGGTGGCGGCGGTGAGGTGGTCGGCGAGGGTCCGCAGCAGGGCGGGCGAGGCGAACATCGTGGTCACGCCGAAGCGTTCCAGCGCGTCGACCAGGAGCGCGGGGTCGGCCTGCGCCACCCTGGCCGGGGCCAGCGGGGCGAGGACGAGGGTGGAGCCGTAGACGAGGTCGAGGACCCCGTAGAACGGCAGGGTGACCAGCGAGGTGTCCTCGCTGGTGCGGCCATGGACGGCCTCGATCTGGCGGGCGATCGACAGGGCCATCCGGTGGGTGTACTCGACTCCCTTGGCGGGGCCGGTGCTTCCGGTGGTGAAGCCGATCATCAGCAGGTCGTCGCGGCCGGCCGCCACCGGTGCGGTGCCGCCGCGCCGCGTGCTGTCGGCGCCGAGGGCGCGCACCGCGGTCAGGGTGCGGGCCCGGCCGAGCCGGTGCCGGCCCAGGGTGACGGGCACCCGTATCCCGGCGAAGGTGCGGCGGCCGAGGAGCCGTACGAGGTGGGCGAGCGGCGGCCCGATGAACGCCTCGGCCCCCACGGTCCGGTAGCAGTGCAGCATCCGGCGGACGCCCATGCCGGGGTCGACGACCACGGGCACGGCGCCGATGCGGAACAGGGCGAAGACGAGGGCGAACAGCTCGGGGCCGGGCGGGGCCATCAGGACGGTCTTGGTGCCCTTGGTGATTCCCGCCCGGGTGAAGCCGGCGGCCAACTGCTCGACGGCCTCCTGTAGTCGGCCGTACGTGAGCGTGCCGTACGCGGGGACCTCGGCGGGGCCCCGGTCGGGACCGGCGGGGAGTGCGCCGCGGATCCCGCGGGGGCGGTCGGGGTGGATGACGGCAGGCTTGTCGGGGTGGGCGCGGGCGTTGCGCTCCAGGAGGCCGGCGAGGCTCTGCGCGTCGAGGTCGCCCGATCCCCGGCCGGGGCCGGGGCCGACGCCGACACCAGGGCCGGTGTCCGGGCCGATGCCCGGGCCGGCGGCTGCGGCGGCCGGGCCGCGCTGCGAGACGGCCTGCCGGGTGGTTGCTGACGTCATGCCGGTCACCACCCCTGCGGCCGGTACGAGGCGCAGGCCGCGCTGGGTCCGGCACCAGCGGTCACGAACAGGATCCCGTCGTAGTCGGCGGGGCGGATGCCGCCCTCCAGGGCGCGCAGGTAACCGAGGATCGGGGCGGCGGTGTGCGGCTCCCCCGCAACGGCCCCGGGCTCCCCCGCGCCGCGTGCGTCGGCGGCGAGCGGCACCCGGGGCCCGATGAGCAGGGTCCGGGTGAGGTCGAGGCCGAACTCCTGCGCGTACGAGGCCACGGCGGCGGCGGCGAGTTCGCCGGTCCGCGTCTCGTGGCCGGGCGCGCGGCGCACCGTGATGCCGGAGCGGCCGCCGCTGCCCATGGTGTCGAGGTCGAGGTATCCCTCGACGTCGGTGGGCCGGTCGTCGCCGTAGTGGCGTACGGGCCCGAAGCCGGTGCCGGGGTCGGCGGCGCGCTCCAGCAGGACGGCGCCGGCCAGGTCGGCGTACGGGTAGTCGGGGTCGCGGGAGGCGTCCCCGCCGGGGTGGACGTCGGCGGCGGTGATCAGCAGCCGCTCGGTGGTGCCGGTCGCCAGCAGGGCCTGTGCGGCCTGGACGGCGCTGAGCACGCCGCAGGCCCCGTTCATCAGGTCGAAGGAGAAGCCCGCGGCCGGCTGGGGGTCGGCGAGGTAGTCGAGGTTGATGCCGACTTCCTTCTGGACCAGGGCGGACATGGCCGGTTCGAAGGTGTTGTGCTCCCGGTAGACGCCGACGTTGACGAGGACCCCGACACCGGACGGGGAGACGCGGGCGCCGTCCAGGCAGCTGCGGGCCGCGCGTCCTGCGAGGTCGACGGCGGAGGCCGGGGTGGCCGGGTCGGTGTGGGCCGCAGTGGCGGCGGCAGTGATGACGATGCCCATGGCGGCTCACACCCTCGCGTTCGTGATCGTGGCGGACAGGGCTCCGGTGACCACGCCGGAGGCGGCGGGCACCATCAGGTACCGGGCTCCACTGCGGCCCTGGTCGCGGTCGTGGTCGCGGCCGTGGTCGCGGTTCGCTGCCGAACCGGTGCTCCGCGGCAGCCCGTTCCCGCGCAGGTGCTCGCGCAGGGTGAGGAAGTGGGACGTGGTGGCGGTGTTCCCGAACCGCTCGACCACCTGCAGGGAGGCCGGCATGGGTGTGCCGAACTCCGCCTCGGCGGTCTGGTTGACGTAGTCGATGAATCGCGTGCCGACCTGGTGGTGAATCACGTAGTCGAATTCCTCGTCGGCGAAACGGTGTCCGTTCTTGGCGAGGAAATCCTCGTGGAATCTCGGCCACAGTTTGAGCCGGTTGCGGTCGTGCATCTTCTTGTTGTCGGTGTAGAGGGCGATTCCCTGGCCGCGGTCGCTCGGCATTCCCATGCACAGGTGGGAGTATTCCGAGCAGGTCATGAGCTCGATGTAGTGGATGCGGTCGGCGGGGTCGGTCGATTCGTCGAGGATGACCGCGGCCGCCGAGTCGCCGACCGAGAGGGAGGCGAACTGCGGGTCGTAGGAGTCGGTGAGCTCGCGGGCGGCGGTGCGGGCGACGCGGGTGGCCTGCTCGCCGCTGACGACCATGCCGCTGCGCACCGCGCCGGACCGGATCATGCGGTCCAGCAGCCAGACCCCGGTCATCATGCCGGCGCAGGCGTTGGAGACGTCGAAGCTCAGGACGCCGGGCCGGGCGCCGAGTTCGCCGGCCAGCATCCCGGCGAAGGACGGCTCGAAGTGGAAGCGGCTGCCGTCCTTGACCCGGGTGATCGAGGCGCTGATGACGACGTCGAGGTCGGCGGCCCGGTGGCGGGAGGCGGCCAGGCAGTCGCGGGCGGCCGCCAGGGCCATCCCGAAGGAGTCCTCCCCGGCGGCCGGGTCGGGGTCGTGGACGCGCCGCTCGGCGATCCCGGTGATCCGTTCGACGTCCGCGTCGCCGAGTCCCGGCGCCTCGGCGCGGAGTTCTTCGCTGGTCTGCGATCCCGCGGGAAGAAAGGCGCCGAGGGCCTCTATTCGGCTGCGACGCTCGGTGGTACTCATATTCGCCCTCCATGGCGATCCGCCGGACCCGTGATTCGGTATGCGCGGGCGCCGGTCGGTAAATGGCTGAAGGCCGTCACGGGTGACGGACAGCGAAGTTACCGTAGCGTACTGATTTTCTCGGCAAGGGCGGAGAGCTATCCGAGCCGGGCCGTCCGATCGAATATCAGCCAATCCCCGGACGGCCAATTCCCCGCCGCGGGAGGCGGCTTTGACCCGACCTGGGGGGCAGTGGGCCGGTCCGGCATCGGTACGCCGACGTCCGCGCCGCCCCCGCGCACCGCAACGGCGGCCCCGGCACGCCCCGGGAGGCGCGCAAAAGATGTCCGGAATCACCCGGTCCGTCTTGACCACGCGCCACCCGTGCCGCATCCACGTCCACGGCCGACGGCTGAGCCCCGCGCTGCCCTGCGCTACTCCCTGCGCTGCTTCCTGCGCTCCGCCGCACCGTTCGCCCTGCGGCCCGCCGCATCACCGGCGTTCGAACGCGCCGTGTGGCCCGTGTGGCCCGTGTGGCCCGGGCACCCCGGGGAGCGCCCGTACGGCCGGCACCGGGTCCGGGGTGGCCTGGTTGGTCCAAGGCCACTTGAGGCCCGCTGATCTCCCTTCCCCGGGCTCTGAGCAGCGACAAAGCTGATCCCTGTCAGCGAGGGAGACCTCGGGGACACCGCCTCGAAGCCTTCCGGGACGTCACCGCGGGACGTGTTCAGGGCAGTCCGGTCGTACGGACGGACGTCAGACGGGCAGCACGGCCGACACAACCTGTTCGAAAGGAACCACGACCGTCATGCGTACCGGAACCCCGCGGACCACCTCCCCCGACGCCACGAGCCCCGCCGTCGACTGACGGCCCGTCACGCCCGGAGCGGCCCCGAAGCCCCACCGCCGCCCGAGTGCCACGCCCCACACACCACGCGCCACCCGGACCGCTGTACCTGCAGGGCAGCCGTCCGACCGCGTCCGCCAGCGGCACACCGCCGCGGCGCCACCCGCGACATCCGTGACATCCGTGACCGCCGGTCGAGCCCCTGTCGGCTCCCGGCCCCACGAACCCTTCACCCACGAACCGGAGTACACCCATGTCCCGCAACGGAAAGTCCTTCCGCCGCACCGGAATCGCCGCCCTGCTCGCCATCGCCGCCGCGAGCGGCACCATCGTCGCGGTCAACGGCACCGCGGTCGCCGACCCGGCGCCCCCGGCAGCGACGGGCGACGCCCCCGTGACCGATGCCCCGAACCCCGACTTCGGAAGCACCGGCCAGGGCGCTGAGGTGCCCGTCGGCACCGAGGTGAGGGGAACGCCCTTCGCGGCGGCCGGTGCGGCCACGAAGATATCCCGCGAGACCGTCATCGAGCGGGCCAGGAGCTGGGTCGGCATCGGCCTCGACTACAACTGGGGCGGCCGTCACGGCGGTTACCGCACCGACTGCTCCGGATACGTCTCGATGGCCTGGGACCTGGACTCCTCGCTGACCACGGACACCTTCGAGCCGCGCGGCGTCGTCCACAGGATCGGCAAGTCGGACCTCAAGGCGGGCGACGCCCTGCTCGACAACGACGGCGGCGCGGGCGGCCACGTCGTCCTCTTCGAGCGGTGGGCCAACAGCGACCACACCAAGTACTGGGGCTTCGACTTCACGCCGAGCGGCGTGCACCACCGGATCTACGACTACCCGTACTACCCGGGCTACGGCCCGTACCACCGGGTCCGCTACAAGAACATCGTCGACGACGCCACGCCCAAGCCGCAGCCGTCCGCGGGCATGACGGACCTGGTCGCCGCCAACATCAACGGGGACGCCGTCGACGACGTCGTGGGCGTGGAGGCCTCCACCGGCAAGCTGTGGCTCTACAAGGGCAACGGCAACGGCACGATCGCCGCCGGCTCGGCCCGCGTCGAGATCGGTTCGGGCGGTTGGAACGGCATGCACGACCTGGTCGGCATGGACGTCGACAACGACGGCAAGACGGACGTGGTCGGCGCCGAGTCCTCCAGCGGAAAGCTCTTCTTCTACAAGAGCGACGGCTCCGGGCTGGAGACCCGCAAGGAGATCGGCTCCGCCGGCTGGAACGGCATGAACGACCTCATCGGCGGCGACTTCACCTCCAACGCCTACGACGACCTGGTGGGCGTCGAGAAGTCCACCGGCAAGCTCTACCTCTACCCCGGCACGGGGTCGGGCCTCGGGGACCGCAAGGTGATCGGCTCGGGCGGCTGGTAGCAGCCCACAGGAGAGGTGCCGGGGGCGTGAAGCTCCCACCCCGGCCCCCCTC
>NZ_JACBGN010000277.1 GCF_013401435.1 Streptomyces sp. BR123 | reverse complement strand
CCCTCCGCCCCCTCCGCCCTCCGGGCATCCGACGAAGCGTCACCCGGACCCCCTCTCGACCCGACTGAAAGGCCGGCGCACGTGACCATGAAACTCGCAGTGGTGGGCGGCGGTTCCACCTACACCCCCGAGTTGATCGACGGCTTCGCCCGGCTGCGCGACACCCTGCCGCTCGGCGAGCTGGTGCTGATCGACCCCGCCGCCGAGCGCCTCGGCCTCATCGGCGCACTGGCCCGGCGGATCCTCGCCCGGCAGGACCACCCGGCCGCCGTCACCACCACCACGGACCTCGACGCGGGCGTCGAAGGCGCCGACGCGGTCCTGCTCCAACTGCGCGTGGGCGGGCAGGCGGCCCGGCTGGGGGACGAGACCTGGCCGCTGGAGTGCGGCTGCGTCGGGCAGGAGACCACGGGCGCCGGCGGGCTCGCCAAGGCCCTGCGCACGGTCCCGGTGGTCCTGGACATCGCCGAGCGCGTCCGGCGGACCAACCCGGACGCCTGGATCATCGACTTCACCAACCCCGTCGGCATCGTCACCCGGGCCCTGCTGCGTGCCGGGCACAAGGCGGTCGGGCTGTGCAACGTGGCCATCGGGCTGCAGCGGAAGTTCGCGGCACTGCTGGACCTGGCGCCGGCCGACCTCCATCTGGACCACGTCGGCCTCAACCACCTCACGTGGGAGCTGGGGGTGCGCCGGGGCGGCCCGGCCGGGGAGGACCTGCTGCCGGGACTGCTCGCCGCCCACGGGGAGGCCGTCGCCGCCGAACTGCGACTCCCCCACGCGGTGCTGGACCGGCTGGGCGCGGTGCCCTCGTACTACCTGCGGTACTTCTACGCGCACGACGAGGTGGTCCGGGAACTGGGCGGGAAGCCGTCACGGGCCGCCGAGGTGGCCGCCATGGAGCGGGAGCTGCTCGCCCTGTACGCCGATCCGGCGCTGGACGAGAAGCCGGCCCTGCTGGCCCGGCGCGGCGGGGCCTTCTACTCGGAGGCGGCCGTGGACCTGGCGGCGGCACTGCTCGGCAACGGCGCCGCCGGGAGCGGCGGCGGTACGGCGGCGGGCTCCGTGCAGGTGGTCAACACGCTCAACAACGGGACGCTGCCGTTCCTGCCGGACGACGCGGTCGTCGAGGTGCAGGCCCGTGTGGATCGGTCCGGGCCGGTGCCGCTGGGCGTGCCGCGGCTGGACCCGCTGTACGCCGGCCTGATCGGGCACGTGACGGCGTACGAGGACCTGGCGCTGCAGGCGGCCCTGCGCGGGGGCCGGGAGCGGGTGTTCCGGGCGCTGCTCGCGCACCCGCTGGTCGGCCAGTTCGACCGGGCCGAGGGGCTGACGGACCGGCTCCTCGCGCACAACAAGGAGTATCTGGCGTGGGCGTGAGGCGGCCGTCCGCCGGGGTGCGGGCCGCGGTCCTCGCCCTCGACGCGGGCAACAGCAAGACGGACGCGGCCCTGGTCGGGGCGGACGGCAGGGTGCTGGGCACCGGGCGGGCCGGCGGCTTCCAGCCGCAGCTCACCGGGACCGGCGCGGCCGTGGACGTACTGGAGCAGGCCGTCGCGCAGGCTGCCGGGGCGGCCGGTCTGACCGGTCCGGCCGGGGCCGCCGGGGCGGTTCCGGCCGGCCTCCCGTACGCCGACACGGTCTCGGCCTGCCTGGCCGGAGCCGACTTCCCGGTGGAGGAGCAGCAGCTCGCCGACGCGGTCGCGGCCCGCGGCTGGGGCGCGGCCACGCAGGTCCGCAACGACACCTTCGCGATCCTGCGGGCCGGGCTCCCGGTGGGCCGGCCGCCCCGCGGGGTGGCGGTGGTGTGCGGGGCCGGCATCAACTGCGCGGGCATGCTGCCCGACGGGCGCACCGCCCGGTTCCCGTCCGTCGGCCGGATCTCCGGCGACTGGGGCGGCGGGGGCGGCCTGGCCCGGGAGGCCCTGTGGTCGGCGGCGCGCGCCGAGGACGGCCGGGGGGAGCGCACCGGGCTGGCGGCGGCGCTGCCGGGCCACTTCGGGCTGGGCTCCATGGCAGCCCTGATCGAGGCGCTGCACCTGGGGCACCTGGCGTGGCGGCGGGTCCACGAGCTGGTGCCCGTGCTGTTCGAGGTGGCCGCGGCCGGCGACCGGGTGGCCGCCGCGCTCGTGGAGCGGCAGGCGGAGGAGGTGGTGGCGATGGCGTCGGTGGCACTGGCCCGGCTGGACCTGCTCGCACAGGAGGCTCCGGTGCTGCTGGGCGGGGGAGTCCTCACCGCCGGGCATCCGCAGCTCGACGGGCCGATCAGGGCGGGGCTGGCCGCACGGGCACCGCTGGCCAGGGTGTCGGTGGTGGCGGCCCCGCCGGTGCTCGGGGCGGCGCTGCTGGGGCTGGACGCAGTGGGGGCGCCACCCGCTGCACACGCGGAACTGCGTGCCCATTTCGGGTGAACCTGCCCGGGGCGGTCCCGCGTCTGGAACCGTGGCGGGCGGGCACACGTATGGACGGTGACGGGGTGGTCGAGAGGCGCGGGGGCGCGCCGGGGGGCGCGCACAGGGGGCGGTTCACGCAGGATCCGGCACCGGGTGCTGTGATCCACCGTCCTTCCGGCCATACTTCAGCGAAGCATTTCAGGCGAGGGGCAGCACCGAGGGGGAGGTCAGGGTGGCCATCACATCACGCGCGCACGCGTCCGGCGGCGCCGCCGGGCCGGCCGCGGGGCCGCCCGCGGCACCCCCGGCCGGGCCGGCCCGGCCCGGTACCGCCTGGGCCGAGGGCGTGGAGCGGCTGCGCGCCGCCGCCACGACCGAGCCCGGCCGGCTGCGCATCATCGGCGCCGTGCTGGCCGCGCTGGTGCTCCTGTTCGGCGTGGTGACCGTGTGGGAGGTGTCCGACCGGGTCGCCGCCGCGGAGGACGTGGTGGGCCGCAGCCAGCCGCTGAGCGCGGACGCGGCGAGCATCTACCGTTCCCTCGCGGACGCCGACACGGCCTCCTCCAGCGGCTTCCTGGCCGGGGCGGACGAGCCGCGCGAGGTCCGCAAGCGGTACGAGGAGGACATCGCGGGCGCCTCCCGGCTACTGGTGAGCGCGGCCGCCAACACCGCGGCGGACGAGGACTCCCGCAAGCAGATCGCGCTGCTCGGCGAGCAGCTGCCCCGCTACACCGGGCTCATGGAACAGGCGCGGGCCACCAACAAGCAGGGGCTGCCGCTCGGCGGCGCCTACCTGCGCCACGCCAACGAGCAGATGAGCACCCAGCTCCTGCCGGCCGCACAGCGGCTGTACGAGGCGGAGACGGGCCGGCTCCACCGGGACCACGACAGCGCCCGCGCGCTGCCGCTGGCCTCGCTGGGCACCGGGCTGCTCGCGCTGGCCGCGCTGGTGTGGGCGCAGCGCCGCACCTACCGGCACACGAACCGGGTCTTCAACCACGGCCTCGTCGCGGCGACCGCCGCCTCACTGGCGGTGCTGCTGTGGCTGGCGGTGGGGCACGGGCTGGCGCGGTCGGCACTGGCCGAGGCGCGCACGGACGGCCAGGAGTCCCTGAAGGTCCTCAACGACGCGCGGATCGCCGCGCTCCAGGCCCGCGCGAACGAGAACCTGACGCTGATCGCGCGGGGTGCCGTCCTGGCCGAGGACAAGAAGTCGGACAAGTACGACGTGGACTTCGCGGCCGACATGAAAGACCTGGACGCGGGCCTGGCGAAGGCCGGGCGCCTCGCCGACGACGCCCCGGGCAGGGAGCCGGTCGCCCGCGCGGCGGACGCCGTCCGGCAGTGGAAGCAGCGGCACGCGGCGGCCCGGGAGACGGACCTGAGAGGCGACTACGAGGACGCGCTGCCCCAGGTCATCGGGGACAAGGACCACAAGGACAGCAGCGGGGCCTCGTTCGACCGGGTGGACGCCTCCCTGGAGCAGGCCCTCGCCCACGAACAGCAGGAGTTCACCCTGGCGGCCCGGGACGGGCTCGGCGCGCTGGGCGGTCTGACGACGGGTTCGGCTGCCCTGGCCGTCGTCGGCGCCGGCGCGGCCCTGCTCGGCATAGGGCGCCGGCTTTCGGAGTACAGGTGACGGCGATGCGGATACGCGTGAGCGAGGACGGCGGCGGGGACGGGCAGGGCACCGGAGCCGGCGGCCCGGCCGCCGGGCGTGCCCGCCCGTCCGGGGTGCACCGGCTGGCGCGCCGGCTGCGCGGCTGGGGCGGGGTCAGCGCGATGGCCGCCGCCTGCGCGGTGACGGCGGCGACGGTGCTGCTGCCGCTGGCCCAGGCGTCCCCGGACGGCGGCCGCCCGGCCGTGGTCGGCGCGCCGGACGCGGTGCAGGCCGCCCCGCAGACTCCCTGGACCCTCACCGACACCTGCCCGGAGCCGGAGGCCAGCCTGCGCCCGTCCGGCGTGGACGGGCCCGCGATCGAGCGGATCCGCAAGGCGGGCAAGCTCGTCGCGGGCGTCGACCAGAACAGCTTCAAGTGGGGGTACCGCAACCCGGTCGACGGCCGCCTCGACGGCTTCGACATCGCCCTGGTCAAAGCCATCGCCAAGGACATCCTGGGCGATGAGAACGCCGTCATCTACCGGGCCGTCCCCACCAGCCAGCGCATCCCCGCGCTGCAGGACGGCCGCGTCGACGTCGTGGTCCGCACCATGACGATCAACTGCGAGCGGCTGGAGGACGTCGCCTTCTCGACCGCCTACTTCGAGGCCGGGCAGCAGGTGCTGGCCCCCAAGGGCTCGCCGATCACCGGCTACAACGCCTCGCTGAAGGGCCGCAGGATCTGCACGGCCGCCGGCTCCACCGCCGAGGCGGCCCTGAAGGGCCAGTCGTACGGCGCGGTGCCGGTCCTCGTACCCAACCAGCTGGACTGCCTGGTCCGGCTGCAGCTGGGCGAGGTGGACGGCATCATCACGGACAACGCGCTGGCGGCCGGCCAGGCGGCGCAGGACCCCTCGGTGCGGCTCGTCGGCTCCCCGTTCACCAAGGAGTTCTACGGGGTGGCCATGAACAAGGAGGCCACCGACCTCGTGCGGCGGGTCAACAAGGTGCTGGAGGGCTACCGCGCCGGCGGTGACGGCAGCCCCTGGATGCAGGCCTACACCACACACCTCAAGCCGGTGCTGCCCGGTGTGGCCGGGCCGCCCGCGCCCAAGTACCGGGACTGAGACCGGTGGCGCAAGGGAATCCCGACGGCAGGAAGGCGGGGGCAGGTCAGGTGGAGGCTGGTTCGGCCGTGATGAACCGGGACGACGTCGACCGTGCCCTGGCCCGGCTCGGCGCGGAGCACGAGGCCGTGGAAACCTCGCTGCTCGCCCTCCAGGACCACGCCGGGCGCCGGCTCCTGGAGGGCGCCTGCCTGACGGGGGTCACCCAGGAGCGGTGGGCGGCCGCCGAGGCCGCGATCACCCGGCTGTGGAGGTACTTCGACGCCTACAGCGGGGCGCTGAAAGCCGCCCGGGAGATACGGGAGCGGCGCCGCTGGCCCGCCCGTGAGGAGCTGGTCGAGCTGACCGAGCGGCTGCGCGGGCCCGGCGTGCTGATCGCCGGGGCCGGGGCGGAGGGCGCGGCCATGGCGGAGCGGCTCTCGCTCGCCGAGCTGGTGGCCCGGGTGAACGAACTGTACGCGAGCTCGCTGGACGTGGTGGTGGCCGCCGACGCGGTGTGGTCGGCGCTGCCCGCCCGGATCGACCTGCTCTCCGCGGAGCTGCGCCGCACCCGTTCCCTGGCCCACTCGGTGGGCGTCCGCCCTGGCGAACACCCCTCGGGCGACGACCTGGAGGCCATCACCGCCGAGCTGACCGAGCTCCGCGCCCGGGTCATCGCCGACCCGCTGGCGTTCTGGCAGCCCGCGGCGGGCAGCTCGGCGCCCGGGGGCGGCCGCCCGGACACCACCCGCTACGACCGGGCCGCGCTCGCGCTGGAGGACGTACGCCGGGAGATCGAGGCGGTGCTGGCGGTCCGGCAGGATGCCGAGCAGCGGCTGATCAGACTGCGGGACGTGCTCTCGCGGGCCGACCGCACCCTCGCGGAGGCGCGCACGGCCCGGACCGAGGTGCTCGCGAAGATCGCGGCATCGGAGGTTCCGGTGGTGAGCGGGCCGCCGACCGCGCTGCAGGAGCAGCTGGCACTCGCGTCCGACCACCGGCGCAACTCCCGCTGGCACCGGCTCTCGCCGCTGCTGGAGGCGCTGGAGGAGCGGGCCGAGGAGGAACTGCGCAGGGCCCGCGACTCGTTGACCGCGGTGACGGCGCCGCTCGCAGTACGGGCCGAGCTGCGGGGGCGGCTGGACGCGTACCGGGCGAAGGTGGCGCGGCACGGGCTGGCGGAGGACCCGCTGCTGGCGGAGCGGTACGACACGGCCCGGCGGATGCTGTGGAGCGCCCCGTGCGACCTGCGGGCCGCCGAACAGGCCGTGCTGCGCTACCGGCAGGCGGCCGCCGAGTCACTGGCAGCGCAGCAGGACCGGCCCGCGGGGCCGGGTAAGGAGGACGACGCATGAGCCTGGCCGGAACCGCGTGCGTACGCCCCGGCTGCCCGGGGGCGTACGAGGACATGGGCGGCGGCGTGCTGTACTGCGACACGTGCGGGCTGGCGCCCGTCGGCTCCGTCGCGGCGGGAGCGGAGGAGCTGCTGTCGCCGCCGACGGGGATGACCAGTCCGGCACGCCACGCCGACCCGCGGGGTTCGCAGGGCTCGGGCCGGCCGGGGTCCTCGTCGAACTCGCACTCGTCCTCGGCGCGTTCCTCCCGCTCCTCCGGCTCCGCGCGTTCCTCGCGGTCGTCGCGCTCCTCGTCCTCGCGGCGCTCGGTGTCGGGCCGGCTGCCGGGGGTCGCGTCCACCCGCTCGGTGTCGGTGCGCAGTTCGGGCCCGTCGTCCGGCTCCTCGGGCCGCAGCAGGCTCGGGGCCGGGCTGGTCAACATGCCGGAGGTGCCGCGCCCGGACCCGTCGACGGCGGTGCTGCGGAACCCGGAGGTGCCGGAGCGCAAGCGGTTCTGCTCGCGGTCGGACTGCGGGGCCCCCGTGGGCCGGGCCCGCGGGGAACGGCCCGGCCGGACCGAGGGGTTCTGCACCAAGTGCGGGCACCCGTACTCCTTCGTTCCCAAGCTGCGGCCGGGGGACGTCGTGCACGGCCAGTACGAGGTGGCCGGCTGCCTCGCGCACGGCGGCCTCGGCTGGGTGTACCTGGCGGTGGACCGGGCCGTCGCCGACCGGTGGGTGGTGCTCAAGGGCCTGCTGGACACGGGGGACCAGGACGCGATGGCCGCCGCCATATCGGAGCGGCGCTTCCTCGCCGAGATCGAGCACTCGAACATCGTGCGGATCTACAACTTCGTGGAGCACCTGGACCAGCGGACCGGCTCGCTGGACGGCTACATCGTCATGGAGTACGTCGGCGGCAAGTCGCTGAAGGAGATCGCGAACGACCGGCGCCGGCCCGACGGCCGCCGCGACCCCCTGCCGGTCGAGCAGGCCTGCGCGTACGGGATCGAGGCGTTGGAGGCCCTCGGGCACCTGCACAGCCGCAACCTGCTGTACTGCGACTTCAAGGTCGACAACGCGATCCAGCAGCAGGACCAGCTGAAGCTGATCGACATGGGGGCGGTGCGCCGGATGGACGACGACCAGTCGGCCATCTACGGCACGGTCGGCTACCAGGCGCCGGAGGTGGCCGAGCTCGGCCCGTCCGTCGCCTCGGACCTGTACACGGTGGCGCGCACCCTGGCCGTCCTCACCTTCGACTTCCAGGGGTACACGAACGTCTTTGCGGACTCCCTGCCGGATCCCGAGCACATCGAGGTGTTCCAGCGGTACGAGTCCTTCTACCGGCTGCTGGTACGGGCCACCGACCCGGATCCGGACCGGCGGTTCTCGTCCGCGCAGGAGATGGCGGACCAGCTGACGGGCGTGCTGCGCGAGGTCGTCGCCCTCCAGACGGGCACGCCGCGGCCGCAGCTGTCCACGCTGTTCGGGCCGGAGACCCGGGTCCCGGACACGCGGCTGTTCGCGGACCCGGCCGGCGCGGAGGTGTCCCGACTCGGCGTCCGCGAGGTGACGGGGCGCAGGGCCGGCGGAGGCGGCTGGTCCGCCCGGCTCGGCCGAGTGGGGCGGGGCGGCGGCCGTCGCGGCCGGGGTGGTCGGGCCCGCGGGTCCGCTGCCGCCCCGGCCGTGACGGCAGCGGCCGCGGCGGGGCCCTCAGGGGCTCCCGCGCCGGGACCCGCCGCCGCGGCGGCACCGCTGGGATCCGAGGCGACCCACCGGAGCGGCAGCCCCGCCGCGTTCGTGTCCGTGCCGGCTCCGAGGCCGGCTCCGACCCCTGCCCCTGCGGCTGCCGCCGCCCCGGCCCCTTCGTCGCACCCGGCTCCCGCGCCGGCGCTGCCCGCGCTCACCCGGCTGGCGCCGCTCGACGCCCGGGACGTGGCGCTGGCGCTGCCCGTGCCGCTGGTCGACGCGGGGGACCCCAATGCCGGGTTCCTGGCCGGGCTGCTCGCGTCCGCGCCCGCCGACCTGCGGGCCGCCCTGCGCGCGGCGCCCGCCGACTCGGCCGAACTGCGGCTGCGGGAGCTCCGGGCGCACCTGGAGCTGGGTGAACCGGACGCCGCAGGCGCCGTCCTGACGGGCCTGGAGGCCCGCCACCCGGACGACTGGCGGGTCGTCTGGGCCCGCGGCATCGCCTCGCTGGCCTCCGGCGACGACGCCATAGCGGCGCTGTCCTTCGACGCGATCTACGACGCCTTCCCCGGCGAGCCCGCGCCGAAGCTGGCGCTCGGCCTGTGCGCCGAGGTCCTGGGACAGCTGGACAACGCCGCCGAGTACTACCGGCTCGTCTGGATCACGGACCCCGGGTTCGTGAGCGCGGCCTTCGGGCTGGCCCGGGTCCAGCTGGCCACCGGCGACCGTGAGGCGGCGGTGCGCACGCTGGAGTCCGTGCCGGAGTCGTCCATCCACTACACGGCCGCACGGGTGGCAGCGGTACGGGCACGTCTGCGCGACCGCTCTCCCGAACAGGCCCTGTTGCCTGACCTGACGGCAGCTGCCGTGCAGGTGGAGGCACTTGAGCGGCTCGGTCTCGACGCGGTGCGCCACGAACGGCTGTCGACCGAGGTTCTGGGCTTGGCCCTGGACTGGGTACTGTCGGGTAGCCGGGGCAGTGACCCCGGTCGCACCACGCTGCTCGGCAGTCAACTCGACGAGCAGGGCCTGCGCTTCGGCCTGGAGCGCTCGTACCGCGTTCTCGCGCGGCTGGCGCAGCGGGGCGAGGACAGGATCGAACTGGTGGAGCGGGCCAACCGTTTCCGCCCCCGGACGTGGGTGTGATTGATGTCGATGCATCGGCTGTCTGGCTGCCCCGGCTGCGCGGAGCCCCTTGAGGAGGGCGACCGTTTCTGCGGTGTCTGCGGCTCCCCCGTCAGCGCGTTCCCTCCACCCCTCCC